>CP157796.1:2247500-2547500 GCA_040112665.1 Oceanicaulis sp.
AGCACTCCAACGACGAGTTCGAGGAATTTGCACAAGAGGTTCTCGCTGCGCTTGGTTATAGTATCGAACGTGGTGTTAGCCGCGGGGCTGATGGTGGCAAAGATTTAATTGTTGTAGAGGCGCGCGGAGGTGTTTCTGGTGTAACGAGAATAAAGTGGCTCGTAAGCTGTAAACATTTTGCTCACTCGAATAGGGCAGTCGGGGTTGCTCACGAGGCTGATATTCGAGAAAGGGTTGAGCAGCACGGTTGCGATGGATTTATCGGCTTCTACAGCTCAAATCCTTCTAGTTCACTTGAGGAACGGTTAGACGCGTTGAAAATCCCAACGCAAATTCTCGCTCCAGCACAAATCGAGCGAATTTGCCTGTCAGACGCCAAGTCTCAATTTGTCGCTCAGAGGTATTTCCCAAGGTCGTACGCGTCATGGGCGCGCGAAAACCCCGAGCCGGCAAAGATATTTCATGAAAAATTTAACCTTGAGTGTGAAGTGTGTAGAAATGATCTGTTAAATGAGCGGTCCGCTGGAATTTATGTCGTCTATGTCAAATATGATGACGACACCGGGAAGTCACATAATCGAGCTGTGCATTTTGTATGTAAAGGTAGGTGTGATCGTGTGATGGAGCAGCGCGATCTCCGCAAAGGAGAGATTGATGGGTGGGAAGATATTCCTGATTTGAAAAATCCTACAATCTGGATGCGGAAGATGTTTGGGGTGCAGAATGCGCTTCGGGATGGAGAGACTTGGGAAGACGATGCGTATGTCAAGTTTCGGACCTTTATGTGCGGAATGGCGCAATTCGCACTGCGGTCTCCAACCACCGCTGAGAGGCAAGAAGTGGAAAGCTTGCTCGCGCTTTGGGATTCCGGGCTAGGCTAAATTACTTCGTTACGTTTCCGTCGACTGTTTCAGAATGCGTGCCCACGTAGCTAGCCGGAGCGTCTTGTTGCACGTAGACACCCGCCCCACATGAAAACATGTTCAGCACATGAACAAGCAAATCCAGATCCGCGAGGTCCCTGACGAGACGCACCGTGCGCTGAAGGCGCGGGCGGCGTCCGAAGGGATGAGCATGAGCGAGTATCTCAAGCGGATGATCGAGCGTGAGCTGCAGCGCCCGGACTGGGCGTCGATCAAGCGCCGCCGGGCGCAGATGGAGCCGCTGGACATCACGAGTGATGAGATCGTGGCGATGATCCGCGAAGAGCGTGACAGCCGGTGATCGTGATCGACGCCTCGCTGGCGGTCGCGCTCATGATCAATCCGGCGGACGGCGAGGCGCTGAGCGACCGCATCGAGGCCGAGGGCGGGGCGCTCGCCGCCCCCGAGCTTCTGGACCTCGAAGTCGTCCAGGTGATGCGCCGGTAGGTGCGCCACGGCGGCGACCGGCAGCGTGTCGAACGCGGGTTTCAGACCCTCGACGACCTACGCATAGAGCGCTTCTCCCACGCGCCGCTTCGCGAGCGCATCTGGCAGCTCCGCGACAATCTCACCGCCTATGACGCGGCCTATTTCGCGCTGGCCGAAGCGCTGGACGTGCCGCTCTGGACGCGCGATGCGAAGCTTGCGGACGCGCCCGGCGCGAGCGTCCGCGTCGAAATCATTTGAGCCTTCAGGAATCCGCCCCATGACCACCGACCGTCTCGACCGTCTCGACCGTCTTGAAATGCATGTCGCTCAGCAGGACCAGGTGATTGAGGATCTGTCCGAGGCGCTGGCGCTGCAGCAGAAGGATATCGAGCGGCTGAAAGCCCGGCTTCTGGCGTCCGACGCGCGCATCGCCGAGCTCGAAGCCGGTCTGCCGCAGACGCCGGTGGAAAAGCCGCCGCATTATTGAGCGGTCACCCGCGCCAGGGGTCGATCACGTCGAGCCTCGCCGCCGCGAACGCCGTGGCGTCCCGGCTTGCAACAGCGAACCCGCGCGCGGCGGCGATCGCCGCGATATAACCGTCCGGTACAGGAAAACCGGCGCCGGCCGCTCTGGCTCGCGCCGCCAGCGCCCCATAATGGCGCGCCGCGTCCACGCCGAAGGCCAGCGTGCGCGGCTCGAACAGGGCCAGCACGCCTTCCAGCACGGCGCCGAGCGCCGCCTTGCGCTGTCCGTCGGGCAAGGCCGCGATCCCGAAGCTCAGCTCGGCCACGGTCACCGACGAGATGAACAGCGTTTCGGCGGCTTGGGCGTCGAGCCAGTTGCGCACCTGCGGGGCGGGGTCCGGCTTCATCGCTTCGGACACCACGTTCGTGTCGAGCAGGATCATTCGAAGCGCAGCGGCTCTGCAGGGCGGCGCTGCTTATCTTTCTCCAGCGCCTCCACGTCGGCGTTGGAAAGCCCGGCCTCACGGCTCAGGGCCGCGAGCGCGGCGCCCAGCCTGACCCGGCCCTCGGGTTTGACCGCAGCCTCGAGAATGGCGCGCATCTCCGCTTCCGCGCTGCGATTATTCTTCGCGGCGCGGAGCTTCAGCGCGCGGCGGACCTCTTCAGGCAGGTTGCGGATGGTCACGGCGGCCATGATTGCGTGCCCTGGATAACGATAGCGGTGCTATCAAAATACAAAATTGATAGCAATGCGCAATCCGCCGGGCGATTAAACCGCCGCGATCAGCGCGTAGACCAGCCCCGCCGACAGCAGCACCGTCACCGCGTCCTCGACCGCGCCGGCGATCCTGTTTCCTCCGATCCTCGCGCTCATCCGGCTGCGGGCGGCCTGACCGGCGTGGGCGCCGGCAAAGGCGCCGAGCGCGCCGAGCACCGCGCCGAACAGGCCCGCGCCGGCGAAGGAGGCCGCCAGGGTCCCGACCGCGGCGCCGGCGATCAGCCGAGCGCCGAGGGCGAGCCTGCTGGTGCGCGGCGGGGCGGTCGCCGCCTTGTCGCCGGCGAACTCGGCCAGCGCGAGCAGGGCGAGCACCAGGAACGCCCAGATCGAGCCCAGCCAGGCGAATCCCGCCTGCAGCGTCAGTCCGGTGAACACCACAAATCCGCTGAACACGGCGAGCGGCGTGAAGGTGCGAAGCCCGCTGGCGAAACCGAGCCCGAGGGCGATGAGCAGAAGCATGGCGGCGATCCTTTCAGCCTCTCCCAACGCGTAGGCGCCGCAGGACGATGCGCCGCACCGCCCGCTCGCAGCCTCCCGCTTTGACCTCCGCCCTGTTTGTACTAGTTTTGTTCCACGCGCAGCGTGCGGACGATCCCTCATGGCCAAGACCCTCATCCAGAAGCTCTCCATCCTCGCGGACGCGGCGAAATACGACGCCTCCTGCGCCTCGTCGGGGACGAGCAAGCGTCATTCGCTGGGCACGGGCGGGATCGGGTCGACCGAGGGCATGGGCATCTGCCACGCCTATGCGCCGGACGGGCGCTGCATCTCGCTTCTGAAGATCCTTCTGACCAATTTCTGCATTTTCGACTGCCGGTACTGCATCAACCGGTCGAGTTCGAACGTCGAGCGGGCGCGCTTCACCCCGGACGAAGTCGTCCGGCTGGTGCTCGATTTCTACAAGCGGAACTATATCGAGGGCCTGTTCCTGTCCTCAGGGATCATCCGCTCGCCGGACTATACGATGGAGCAGCTGACCGAGGTTGCCCGCTGCTTGCGCGAGGATCACGGCTTTCGCGGCTATATCCATCTTAAGACCATCGCCGAAGCCGATCCCGAACTGATCGAACAGGCCGGCCGCTACGCCGACCGGCTGAGCGTGAATATCGAGCTGCCCAGCGAAACGAGCCTCAGACAGTACGCGCCCGAAAAGACCGAGACGACCATCCGCAAGGCGATGGCCGACGTGCGCGCGCGCATCGACACCTTCGAGGGCGAGCGCGCGGAAAAGCGCCGCAAGGCGCAGCCGAAACGCTTCGCGCCGGGCGGGCAGTCCACCCAGATGATCGTGGGTGCGGACACGACCACCGATGTCGGCATCATCCGCAAAAGCGCCGATCTCTATGCGTCTTACCGGCTGAAGCGGGTGTACTTCTCCGCCTACAGCCCGATCCCGGACGCCTCGTCCGCCCTGCCGCCGGTCAAGCCGCCGCTGATGCGCGAGCACCGGCTCTACCAAGCCGACTGGATGGTGCGGTTTTACGGCTTCGACGCCGAGGAGGTCGCCGGCGCCACCAAAGACGGCATGCTCGATCTCGACATCGATCCCAAGCTCGCCTGGGCGCTGGCGAACCGGGCGCTGTTCCCGCTCGACGTCAATCGCGCCGACCGCGAGACCCTGCTGCGCGTGCCGGGGCTGGGGCCCAAATCGGTGGACCGGATCATCGCCGCGCGCCGGCACGGGCGGCTGCGGCTGGACGGGCTGTCCTCCATCGTCCGCTCGATGAAGCCGGTCCTGCCCTTCGTCACAGCGGCTGATTACAGCCCCGGCCGGACGCTTGACGCGGCCGATCTGCGGGCCCGCTTCGCGCCGCCGCCCAAACAGGGCGAGCTCTTCGCGTGATCGAGATCCCGCTCGCCTCCGAGACCGATTTCGAAGGCTGGCGCGCAGCCGCGCGATCGCTGTGCCTCACCGGCGCGGCGCCCGCGGACGTGGTCTGGCGTACGCCGTCCGCTCCGGCGAGCCTTCTGGCCGGCGCCCCGCCGCCAGAGGCTCCGGCGGGGAAGATCCGCGCCTCGAACCGCTTCATCGACATGGCGCGCAAGGCCGCCCACCACCGCGATCCCGAGCGTTTCGCCCGGCTCTACGCGCTTGTGGTCAAGCTGCAGGACCGGCCGCACCTTCTGGACGACCCGACCGACGCGGACGCCGTCTGGCTCGCCCGGGTCAACAAGGCGATCGGGCGCGACCTTCACAAGATGCACGCCTTCGTGCGCTTCAAGGCCGCCGGGCTGAGCGAGACCGGGCGCGAGCGCTTCGCCGCCTGGTTCGAGCCTGAACATCGCATCGTGCAGCTCGCCGCGCCCTTCTTCATGCGCCGTTTCACCGGCATGGACTGGGTGATCGTCACCCCCGACGGCACGGCGCGCTGGGACGGAGAGGCGCTGCGTTTCGGCCCGCCGGGCACGCGCAGCGACGTACCGGCCGAGGACGCAGTGGAGGATCAGTGGAAGACGTACTTCCAGTCGATCTTCAATCCCGCCCGGCTGAAGGTGTCCGCGATGACCGCGGAGATGCCGAAGAAATACTGGAAGAACCTGCCCGAAGCCGCGCTCATCCCGCAGATGATCGCCTCGGCCGAAGCGCGCGCCCGCGGCATGCAGGAAGCCGCGCCCTCTCAGCCCAACCCGCTCGCCTCGACGCTGGCTGCACGCAGGCCCGGCGACCGCGCCGGCCCGACCCTGGAGACGCTCGACGACGTGCGCCGCGCCGCCGCGCGCTGTCAACGCTGCCCGCTTCACGCCTGCGCGTCCCAGACCGTGTTCGGGGAGGGGCCGGCTGACGCCCGGCTGATGATCGTCGGCGAACAGCCCGGCGACCGGGAAGACATCGAAGGCCGGCCCTTCGTCGGCCCGGCCGGCCAGATGCTCGATCGATCTCTGGAAGCGGCGGGGCTCGATCGATCAGCGGCTTACCTGACGAACGCGGTCAAGCACTTCAAGTACGAACGGCGCGGCAAGCGGCGCATCCATCAGCGCCCCACCTCGGGCGAGATCGATCATTGCCGCTGGTGGCTCGATCTCGAGCGTGATCTGGTCGACCCTGAAGTGACGATCGCGCTCGGCGCCAGCGCGGCGCGCGGGCTCTTTGGTAAAAGCGTAAAAGTTTCAGAGCTTCGCGGCGAAATCCTCGATCTGAACGGCAAGCCGGCGCTGATCACCGTCCACCCCTCCTATCTCTTGCGCCTGCCCGACCCCGCGCGACGCGCCGAAGAGGAGGCGCGGTTCGTCGACGATCTGACCAAGGCGAGGGCGCTGCTCGCGGCGTGAGGCGACCACAGCGCGGCGGGCAACCGCCGCGCCAGCCGCTGCGTTTCATCGCCCCGGGCGGGGCGGCGGAGTGCGGAGCTTTCATTTGACCAGACCAGACCGGCGGGCGGCCTTCGAGGCCTTTCTGACTTCGGACGACTTTCCCTGCGTCGGCGCCAGGGCGGCCCTGTCGCAGGACCAGCTCAGGGTGATCGAGGCCGGCGCGCTCGACCGGGCGCGCCACGATGTCGATATCCGCGCCGCGATCGGCGCCTTCATCGAAGAACTCGACCGTGACGGCCCCCAGCTTCAGACGCTGGTGGTGCTGTTCGACGGTCCGGACGGGCTCGACGAGGTCGGGTTCGAGGCCGCGCTGTGGAACCGGCTCCAGGCGCTGCGCAACATGGACGTCGCCGCAGGCGAGCCCTGGGCGAAGGACGTGTCGGACGATCCGGGCTCGGCGCAGTTCTCGCTATCGCTGCGCGGGGAGCCCTTTTTCGTGGTGGGGCTTCATCCGGCCGCCTCGCGGCCTGCGCGGCGGCTGGGCTTTCCGGCCATGGCGCTGAACGCGCACCGCCAGTTCGAGGCGCTGCGGGCTGACGGCCGCTACGAGCAGATGAAGCAGATCATCCGCGAGCGCGAGGAGGCCGGAACCGGCTCGATCAATCCCATGCTGGCCGATTTCGGCGAGGGCAGCGAGGCCGCCCAGTACTCGGGCCGCGCCGTGGGCGAGGACTGGACCGCGCCCTTCGATCCGAAAACCGAAGCGACCAGAAACACCGGGAGCTGATCCATGCCGCGCATTCCCGCCCGTTCGGGGACCGCCTTCCGCCTGCCGAAAGGCGCGGTTCTGACCGTCACCGATCCCGAGGGCGAGCAGGTCGCCGATCTCGTCGCGTTCGCCGCGGACGATACGCGCGAGTATCTTAGCTCCGGCCGGTCGATCGACTTCGCCGAGCGGATGTTCCTCACCACCGGCGACACGCTTTATTCCAACCGCTCCAACCCGATGCTGGAAATCATCGAGGACGAGGTGGGCCGGCACGATTTCACCCTGACGCCGTGCTCGAAGGCGACCTTCGAGCGGCTCTACGACGATCATCCGATCCTGCCCGGCTGCCAGGGCAATCTGGAGTCCGCGCTGGCGCCCTATGGTGTGGGACCCGACCAGATCCCCATCGCCTTCAACGTCTTCATGAACGTCGCCTACGACCCCGACACCGGCGCCTGCTCGGTGCTGCCGCCGAAATCAAAGCCCGGCCAGTCGATCAGGCTCAGGGCCGCGACCGACCTCGTCATCGGCCTCACCGCCTGCTCGGCGGACGGCTCGAACAATGGCGATTGCACGCCGATCGACTGGGAGATCGCAGAAGAGAGCGCCCTCGCCGCGGAGTGATCACTCCGCAGGCGGCAGGGCGGGGGCGGCGTATTTCGGACAGACGCCTCGGCACACGCCGTCATGGCTCCATTCGGGCGGCATGACGAGATAGGCGAGCCGGTCGGTGAGCCGGTCTGCGGTCTTCATCTTCGCCCAGAGCTGCCGGAATCCGGCGAACTGCGCGGTCAGCGGATTGTTGTCGTGCACCGGCTCGACCAGGCCCACGACCGGCGGCTCGGCGTCGTCATAGGGCTCGAAGCTTTTGAAGATGCGGTCCCAAACGCTCAGCACCTGGGAGTAGTTCTTGTCGATATAGCGCGGCTGGTTGGCGTGATGGACCTTGTGGATCCGCGGCGTGGCGAACACGCGCTCCATCCAGCCCAGATGACCGACATAGCTGGCATGGTTCCAGACGCCGTAAATCGACTTCAGCGCCATGACCGCGAAGTACACTACCGGACCGACGCCGATCAGCGCGGCGACAAGGCCGAACAGGCCCTGCAGCTTGCCGTCCAGGAAAAAGCCGCGCGCCGCCGTGGTGTGGTTGAACTCGTTCGAGGAGTGATGGATCGCGTGAAACGCCCACAGCAGTCCGACGCGGTGCGACATCCGGTGTTCGGCGTAATAGGCCAGCTCATGAATGACGAAGGCGAGCGGGATGGCGAGCCACAGGCTGTCGAGGGTGAAGATCCGGGCGTGCTCGTAGATCACGATGTAGAACGCCAGCGGCAGAAGCCCGGCGAGCACGATGCCGAGCACCGAGTTCATCAGGTTGAGCCCGATCGAGCACAGCGCGTCGGCATTGTCGTATCGCGCGCCGCTGATCGCCGCCCAGACGCGTTCGCCCAGCACCAGCGAGAAATAGCCTCCGGCCAACCACCAGACGCCGTTCGGTCCGCCGAGCGTCTCAAGCACGGTTTCAAGCATGCGCGCCTCCTGCAGCGGCCAGCATGCGGGCGGCGATGCATGAGTTCAAGACCGAGCTAGCTGATCATCGTCCAGTTCAGCCGTTCGCCGGCGTGAAACGGCGTCACGGCGAGCCCGCCTTCGTCGATCATGGCGGGGACGTTCTGGCCGGAGCGCTTCAGCGTCACGGTCCCTTCATTGAGCGGCAGGCCGTAGAAGCGCGGCCCGTGAAGGCTCGCAAAGCCTTCCAGCTTGTCCAGCGCATCCATCTCCTCGAAGGTCTGCGCATAGCTTTCAAGCGCGGTCGGCGCGGAGAAGATGCCCGCGCAGCCGCAGGCGCTTTCCTTGGCGTGGCGCTCATGGGGCGCGGTGTCGGTGCCGAGGAAGAATTTCTCGCTGCCGGTGGTGATGATCTGCCTGAGCGCGTGCTTGTGCCTGGCGCGCTTGGCCACCGGCAGGCAGTACATGTGCGGCCTTATCCCGCCCACCAGCATGTCGTTACGGTCGATGCGCAGGTGATGGGCGGTGATGGTGGCCGCAACGGTGTCCGGCGCGCCGGACACGAACTGAACGCTGTCTTCGGTGGTGATGTGCTCGAGCACGATCTTCAGCGTGGGGAAAGTCTGAACGATCTTCGACAGAATCCGGTCGATGAAGACTTTTTCCCGGTCGAAGATGTCGATGTCGGGGCTGACCACCTCGCCGTGGATCAGGAGCGGCATGCCGATCTCGGCCATGGTCTCGAAGACCGGGTAGACGTTCTCGACATTGGTCACCCCGCTCGCCGAGTTCGTCGTCGCGCCGGCAGGGTAGAGCTTGGCCGCGGTGAACACGCCCTCGGCGTGACCGCGCGCAAGCTCGCCCGCGTCGATCGTATCGGTGAGATAGGCCGTCATCAGCGGCTCGAAATCAGGGGTGGCGCTGGCGGCCGCGCGGATCCGGTCGCGGTATTCAGAAGCCTGCTTCACCGTGGTGATCGGCGGGACCAGGTTGGGCATGACGATCGCCCGTCGGAACTGGCGCGCGGTGTAGGGCGCGACGAGCTTCAGCATCTCGCCGTCGCGCAGGTGCACGTGCCAGTCGTCGGGACGGCGGATCGTCAGGGTCTCGGTCATCAAAGGCTCCGGCGAGGGGTGTCGGGCGGTGTTTAACCGGTTTCGCCGGGTTTGGCAGCGGGGCCGGGCGCCGCAGGGGGGGCTTCGTGCGCTGAGGTTCTAGGAAGCGCGCGTCGGGGCCCACTTCTCTCCCTCCCCCTCCGGGGGAGGGCCGGGGTGGGGGCGCGTCCTTTCAGAAGCTCCGCCTGCGGCTCCACCCCACCCCGACCCTCCCCTCAAGGGGAGGGAGGGCGCAAACTCCTGAAAACAAGAAGGCTTCGGTCAAACCTTCCCCGTCAATCCATGCTGGAAGGTCCCGCAAGGCGGTCGGGGCGCGTCAAGGTTCGCCAGCTGGGCTGGCGACCGCTTCGCGGCGCGCTCGAAGAGCGCGACCTTGACCCGCCCCGGCGCTTGCGAAAAGGGCCGCCATGAATCGACGGGGCGCCGGGGTCGTCTGCTTCGGCTCATGGCGCGTCGGCCTCCTCATCCCTCCCTCCCCTCAAGGGGAGGGAGGGCGGAAGCGCGACTGGAGAACGTGGGCGGGAAGGCCTGCGCTCAGCCCGCAGCCTTGAACCGTCTCAACCGCAGCGCATTGAGCACGACGCAGACGCTGGATGCGGCCATGGCGGCGCCGGCGAGCACGGGGCTCAGAAGCGGGCCGCCGAACGGGACGAGCGCGCCCATCGCGACGGGGATCAGAACCACGTTGTAGCCAAACGCCCAGACGAGGTTCTGCTTGATGTTTGAAAGCGTGGCGCGCGAAAGGGCCGCCGCGTCGGCGACCCGGCTCAGATCGTCCGAACTCAGCACCACGTCTGCGGCTTCGATGGCGATGTCGGTGCCGGCGCCCATCGCGATGCCGACATCGGCTTCGGCGAGGGCGGGCGCGTCGTTCACCCCGTCCCCGGCGAAGGCGGCCGGGCCGGCTGCGGCCCTGAGCGCCTTGATCTCCTCGGCCTTGTCGGCGGGCAGGGTTTCGGCGCGGACCCGGTCCACGCCCAACTCGGCGGCCACCGAATCTGCAGGGGATTGCGCGTCGCCCGTGATCATCGCGGTCTGAAGCCCCAGCGCGTGAAGGGCGTCGATCGCGGCGCGCGCGCCGGGCTTGATCGGATCGGAGACGGCGAGAAGGGCGGCGGGTTTCCCGTCGACGGCGAGGAAGAGCGGGGCGCGGCCCTCCTGCGCCAGCTTTTCGGCGCGCTCGGCGAAGTTCGCGACGTCCACGCCGAGCTTGTCCATGTAACGCGCCGCGCCGGTCGCGGCGGTGCGGCCTTCCACCGTCCCGGAGACGCCGTAACCGGTTTCTGCAGTGAACTCGGTCGCCTCGGGCACGGTCAGGGACTTGTTCGCCGCCGCGTCGACGACGGCCCTGGCGATCGGGTGTTCGGACCGCGCCTCCAGCGCTGCGGCGAGGGCGAGAGCGGCGTCCTCGTCCATGCCGAGGGCGTGAAGATCGGTGAGGGCGGGCTTGCCTTGCGTCAGCGTGCCGGTCTTGTCGAAGGCGATCGTCTTCACCCGGGCCAGCGTCTGAAGCGCGTCGCCGCGCCGGAACAGAACGCCCAACTCCGCCGCCCGGCCCGTGCCGGTCATGATCGAGACCGGCGTGGCGAGTCCCATCGCGCAGGGACATGCGATGATCAGCACCGAGACCGAGGCGACCAGCGCCAGCGAGACCGCGCCGCTTACAATCAGCCAGACCGCGAAGGTCAGGACCGCCAGCGCGATCACCACCGGCACGAAAACGCTCGTGACCCGGTCGACCAGCTGCTGAATCGGCAGCTTGGCTCCCTGGGCTTCCTCCACCATGGCGACGATGCGTGCGAGCACCGTATCCGCGCCCACCGCGGTCGCCTCCATGTCCAGCACGCCGGTCCCGTTGACCGTGCCGCCGGTGACGGTGTCGCTCTGGGTCTTTTCCGCCGGAACCGGTTCGCCGGTCAGCATGCTCTCGTCGACATAAGACCGGCCTGCGGTGACGCGCCCGTCCACCGGAACGCGCTCGCCGGGCCGGATCTCGATCACGTCGCCGGGAAGCACGTCCTCGACGGCGAGTTCGACCACCTTGTCGCCGCGCCGCACGCGGGCAGTCTTCGCCTGCAGCGACAGAAGCTTGCGGATGGCGTCGCCGGTGCGGCCGCGAGCGCGCGCCTCCAGAAACCGGCCCAGCAGGATCAGCGTCACCACCATGGCGCTGGCTTCGAAATAGACATGCGCCTGACCCTCGGGAAACAGCCCCGGCGCGATCGTGGCCAGCGCCGAATAGCCGTAAGCGGCGCTGGTGCCGAGCATGACGAGCGTATTCATCTCCGGCGCGACGCGCAGCAGCGCAGGCAGGCCGTGGCGGTAGAAGATCCGGCCCGGCCCGAACTGCACGATCCCGGCCAGCACCAGGAAAACCCAGTTCAGGGTCGTCCGCCCCGGCCCCTCCATCGTCACCGCGTGAAGCGCCGGGACGAGGTGCCCGCCCATCTCGATCAGGAAGATCGGCAGGGTCAGCAAACCGGCGAGCCAGAGCTGGCCGCGCGAGACTTCGCCGTGATCGTGGGCGCCGTGGGCGTCCGCGTCGTGGGCCGCCTGGGCGCGCTCGGCGAAGCCTTTCACCGGCGCGCCGTCATAGCCGGCCTGTTTCAGCGCTTCGATGACGGTGGAGGCCTCGGTTCCCGGCTCCACCAGCAGATCGGCCCGCCGGGCAGCGAAATTCACGTTCGCCTCGATCACGCCCGGCGCGGCGCTCAGCGCCGTCTCCACCCGGCGCGCACACCCCCCGCAGGTCATGCCGGTCACATCCAGAGCGATGCGGGCGGGGCGGGGAGAGGTGCTGTGATCGTCGGCCATGGGGATTGAATGCATCAGGAGCGGCGATGGGGCCATGCGGCCAAACGCCGGGGTCAGGGAAGAAATAACGATCCGTACCCTTTATCGTCGCACCCGCGAACGCGGGGACCCAGTTCTGCCTCGCCATCGCGATTCGATCGCTGGGTTCCCGCGTTCGCGGGAATGACGTGGGGAGGGGGCGAACGAAAAACGGGCGGCGCATCGCTGCGCCGCCCGCTCGTTACGCCTTGAGGCCTTGGTCTTAATCGGTCTCGGTCTCTTCACCGGGGACCGGGAAGCCGCGGTCGCGCATCAGCGGCTCGACGGTGGCGTCGCGGCCGCGGAAATTGCGGTAGGCCTCGGCCGGGTCGACCGCGTTGCGCGGGGCGAACAGGTGCTCGACCATGCGCGCGGCCAGATCGGCGTCGTAGAACCCGCCCGGCGCCTCGGCGAAGGCTTCCGCCGCGTCCGAGGTCAGAACGTCGGCCCACATGTAGCCGTAATAGCCCGCCGAATAGCCTTCGCCGGAGAAGATATGGCCGAAATGCGGGCTGCGGTGACGCATGGGCAGCTCTTCGGGCATGCCCAGCCGCTCCAGCGTCTCGCGTTCGAAGGCGTCGGGATCGATGCCTTCGGGATCGGTGGTGTGGTAGTACATGTCCACCAGCGCGCTCGCCAGATATTCGGTCGTCGCGAAGCCCTGGTTGAAGGTCGAGGCGGCGCGGATCTTTTGCACCAGCTCGTCGGGCATCGGCTCGCCGGTTTCGGCGTGGCGCAGATAGTTCTCGATCACCTCGTCGGTGAGCACCCAGCGCTCGAGAAGCTGGCTCTGGAACTCGGTGTAGTCGCGCACCCCGCCGTTCAGCGTCGGGTAGGCGACGTTCGAGGCGAGGGCGTGAAGGGCGTGCCCCATCTCATGGAAGAAGGTCGTCGCGTCGGAGAAGCTGATCAGGACCGGCTCGCCGGGCGCACCCTTGATGAAGTTCGAGTTGTTCGAGCTCAGCACGGTTTCCTGGCCGTCGAACGTCGTGTGACCGCGATAGCTGGTCGCCCAGGCGCCCGAGCGCTTGCCCGGACGGGCGAAGGGATCGAGATACCACAGGCCGATATGCTCGCCGGTCTCACGATCGGTCACGTCCCAGACGCGCACGTCCGCGTGGAAGACCGGGACCGAGCCGTCGGTGATCTCCTCGAAGGCGAAGCCGAACAGCTCGCCGGAGACGAAGAACATCGCCTCGCGCAGGTTCTCGATATTGAAGTACTGCTTCACTTCCTCGGAGTTGAGGTCGTACTCGGCCTGGCGGACCTTCTCCATGTAGTAGCGGTAGTCCCAGGGCATGATCTGGTCGATGTCATGGCCTTCCCGGGCGGCCAGGGCGGTCATCATCTCGACCTCTTCCTCGACCCGGGCGATGGCGGCCGGCCAGACCGTCTCCATCAGCTCCAGCGCGCGCTCGGGCGTGCCGGCCATGCGGTCTTCAAGCCGCCACTGGGCGTAGTTGTCGTAGCCCAGAAGCTCGACCCGCTCGTCGCGCAGATTGAGGATCTCGGCGATCACCGCGTTGTTGTCGAACTCGTCGGCGTTGTCGCCGCGCGAATAGTAGGTCTCCCAGACGTCTTTGCGCAGCTCGCGCTCGTCGGAATAGGTCAGGAACGGATCCATCGAGGAGCGGGTGTTGAGGATCGCGTACTCGCCCTCGCGCCCGCGCTCGGCGGCGGCTGCGGCCGCAGCGCTGACAAGCCTCTCGGGCAGGCCGGAGAGCTGGTCTTCGCTGAGCCAGGTGACGTAGTTTTCTTCGTCGGCCAGCACGTTGTTGGAGAACTGGGTGTGCAGCTCGGCCAGGCGCGACTGGATCTCGGCGTAGCGCTCGGCGGCCTCGCCTTCGAGAGTCGCGCCGTTGCGGGCGAACCCGTCATAGGTCAGCTGCACGAGGCGCTGCTGGTCGGGGCGCAGGGTCTCGACTTCGTCGCTCTCATGCACGGCGCGCACGCGGGCGAACAGGTCCTTGTTCTGGTTGATCTCGGAATAGAACGCGCTGATCCGCGGCGCCATGCGGCCCTGGATCTCACGGAATTCCGGCGAGGAGAGGTTCGACGACCAGATGCCGTAATAGGTGAACACACGGCCCAGATCCTCGCCGGCGCGCTCGAGCTCGACGATGGTGTTTTCAAACGTCGGCGCGTCGGGATTGGTCGCGATCGCGTCGATCTCGGCGCGGTAGCGCGCCATGCCTTCCTCGAGCGCGGGCTCGAGATACTGAAGGTCCATCTGGTCGAACGCCGGAACGCCGCCATAGGGGCCGGTCCATTCGGCCAGCAGCGGGTTGGCGCTTTGGGCTTCGGCCTGGGCGGCCTCGGCGGCCTGGGCCTGAACGGCGAGGGCGGCGGAGGCCACGCCTCCGGTCAGCGCGGCGGCCCCGGCCGCTGCGAGCAGAAACTTGCGCATAGGTCTTACCTCTTGAAAGATCGTCTGAATGCGATGGCGCGTTCATACCGCGCGCGCGAACTTGGCGAAAAGTAACCTTTCCGTCATGAATGTGGGTTGAGCGCGGTGCAGTGTGAAGCGCTACAGGCGCAGCGCCTGAAAGCGGAGGCCGCATGACCGCCGCGGCGATCACCATCCACGGCAGCTTCAGGTTCGGCCCCCGCGCGCTGGGCCTTCTCGGCGCGTGCCTGGCGCATGTCGTTCTGGCCGCAGTGTTTCTCGTCCTCGCCACGACGCCGCACTCGGTACGCCCGCCCGCCGCCGAGCCGGTCTCGGTCGTCTTCGTCGAGCCGGTGATCGACGCGCAGCCCGAGCCGGCCGCCGCGCCGCGCCCCGTTGAAATACCCCCGCCGCCGGTCGCGCAGGCGCGGCCCGACACGCCGCCCGTGACAGCCGCTGCCGCACCTGAAGCCGCGCCCGACGCCGTTCCGCCCGCGCCTGTCTCATCAGAAGCGCCGCAAGTGCTCGCCACGACCGGCGCGGACCCGGCGGCCGAGCGCGCGCCTGAGGCTGGCGCTTTCGTCTGGCCCGAGCCTGCAGCGTCCGGCGGCGCCCTGCGAAGCCTGGCCTGCGCGCAGGGGCTCGGCCGGGACGCGCTGGAGGCGTGCGGCGAGGCCGGAGGCGCGTTCGATTACGCCGGCCTCGACCCGCAGGCGGTCGAGCAGGTCGCCGCGTTCGAACAGTCCCGCCTCGCCGGGCTGGGCTTTGTGAGCATCTGGGCGAGCGGGGGCCGGTTCGAGGGCGCGAACGGCGCGCAGACCCTGGCCCCGCCCGCCCGCAATCTGTCTGCCGCCGACGGGATGCGCGACCGGCTGCCCCCGATGGTCCCCGACCCCGCTTTCGGCGACTAATCCTCGTCGGGCGGCGCGGTGGGATCGTCCTTGCGGCTGGGCGGAAACATCACCGCGATCCCCATCTGCGCGCTCGCGAACGTCGAGCCGATGAAGAACACCGTCAGCAGCCGCACCCCGGTCCCCGTGGCCGTGCCTTCGGTCATCGTGCGGATGTTTCCCACGTCGAAGACCAGCAGCAGCGCGGTGAACGCCACGCCGATCGCCGCGCCGATCAGCGCATGACGGATGAGGAAGCGGATGAGGTCGGGCATGAGGGCCTCCGTGACCGTCCAATCTAGTCGCGCGAAAGCCTGTGGCGAACACGATGGCCCCGCGGCGCAGAGTCGCTCTATGGTCGTTTGCATAACGAGGGAGGGCGCTCATGGGCGTGTTGATCACCGGGCTCGTGATCTTTCTGGGCACGCATCTGACCCGTGTGCTGGGCATAAAGCGCGTGGTCGTCTCGGTCATCGGCGAGGCGCTTTTCGCGGTGTTCTATTCGGTGCTGTCCGCGGTCGGCCTCGCGCTGATCGTCTACGGCCACATCCTCGCCCATCCGTCAGAAAGCGTGTGGAGCCCGCCTGAATGGACGCGCACGCTGGCGCTGGTCGCCGTGCCGGTCTCGCTCGTCCTGCTGATCGCGGCCTATCTGCCAAGCCATATCCGTTCGATCACCAAGCATCCCATGACGCTGGGCGTGTTCCTGTGGTCGGGCAGCCATCTGCTGGCCAACGGCGAGATCGCCTCGATCGTCCTGTTCGGCGCGTTTTTCGCCTGGTCGACCCTTTTGCTGATCGAAGGCTACGCGGTCGGCGGCCGGTTCGAGCGGCCAGGCAAATGGAGCGCCGACATCGCCGCGATCGTCATCGGGCTCGGCGCCGCAGCCCTGCTGGCGATCTTCCACATGCAGCTTTTCGGCGTCGCCGTGATCGGGTTTGCATCCGAACCCGGAGCGCCGGGCATCTGATGGGTGAAGGCGCCCGAGGCCGGGCGCCGGTGAGGAGACATCGACATGGAAGACATTCTCATCCCGCTCGGCGCGTTCACCATGGTGGTGCTGATCGTCGCGCTCAATGTCTGGGCGGGCGCCTCGCGCCGCAAACAGGTCATGGAGACCGTTCGCGACGCCATCCGCTCGGGCCAGAATCTCGACGCCGACACGGTCCGGGCGCTGGGCGCGGAAGGTCCCAAGAAAGAGGGCGGGGACCTCAAGGCGGGGCTGATCCTGATCGCGGTCGCCGCCGCGCTGGTCGTATTCGGCTATGCGGTCGGGTCGGCCGACGTGTCCGATACGCCTGAAGTCGTGGCCATCTTCTCCGCGATCGCCGCCTTCCCGGGCTTCATCGGGGTGGTGCTGGTGCTGTTCGGCCTGGCGAACGCGGCCAAACGCAAGAACGACGACGCGGCCTAGCGTGTCCGGTTGATCGAGCGGCGCGCGGCGGGGACCGGCGCGCCGGCAGGAAAGGGGACCAAGGGTGCAGGCCAGCGACGCCGAACTTGTCGCGCTGGTGATCGCGGGGAAGGACAAGCGCGCTTACGGCGCGCTCGTCACCCGCCACCAGCAGGCCGTGCGCGCGGTCCTGATGCGGCTGTGCCGGAACGCCGCGCTTGCGGACGACCTGGCCCAGGACACGTTCGTGAAGGCCTGGGACAAGATCGCAACCTGGTCGGGCTCGGGGTCTTTGAAAGGCTGGCTCTGCCGGATCGCCTACACCGAGTTCCTGATGAGCGCGCGCAAGCGCAAGGCGGCCGACCGCGCGCTCGACAGGCTGCAGGCCGAACCGGGCGAGGACCACGTCTCGCCCGGACCTGCGGGCGCCCGGCTCGATCTCGACCGGGCGCTGGCGACTCTGGGCGAGGATGAACGCACCTGCGTGGTCCTGTGTTACGCCGGGGGTATGAGTCATGCCGAGGCGGCCGAGGTCACCGGGCTTCCCCTCGGCACGGTGAAGAGCCATGTTAACCGCGGACGGGCCAGGCTGAAGGCCTGGTTCGACGCCAGGGAGGCGGCCGCATGACGCGCTCAGATCAGGACGACCGCGACCTCGACGGGTTCGAACCGGATGCTGCGTTCGACGCCGAGCTTTCGGCGATGTTCCAGGACGCCGCGCCGCGAGAGGCCGATCCCGCCTTCACCGCCCAGGTGCTCGCTCGTGTGGACGGCGCGAACCGCAACCGCTTCATCGCGCTCGGCGGCGCGGGAGCGACCGGGGCGGCGATCGCCGGGACGCAGATCGAGCGGCTGCTCGATTTCACCGTCACCGCAGGCGACGGCCTCCTCGCTCAGGCGCTGAGCTATGTCGGCCCCGAAGCGATCGTAACCGCCGGCTTCGCCGCCGTCGCCGTGGCGTTCTCGCGCCTTCTGCCGGGCGTGCGCTTCGCCTGATCCGGCGCGCGCGGGCGCCTGCGTTGTGCGCTTGCGAAATCGGGCTATGGTACGGACAAATTTACTGACCGGAGCCCGTCCATGTCCGCCCAGACCAAGGCCGCCAAGCGGCTGACCCCGCCAGACATCCGCGCGCGCAAGGGCGGCGAGCCGCTGGTCTGCCTGACCGCTTATGACGCGCCGACCGCGCGCCTGCTCGATCCGCATTGCGACTTCCTTCTGGTCGGCGACTCGGTGGGCATGGTCGTGCACGGGCTTCCAAACACCATTCCCGTCACCCTCGAAATGATGATCCTTCACGGCCAGGCCGTGATGCGCGGATCGGACCGGGCGCTGGTGTGCGTGGACATGCCGTTCTCCACCTATGAAAAGAGCAAGGAGCAGGCGTTCGAGAACGCCGCCCGGGTGCTGCGCGAGACCGGCTGCCAGGCGATCAAGGTCGAAAGCGGGGTCTATATCGCTGACACGATCCGCTATCTCGCCGAGCGCGCCGTGCCCGTCGTCGGTCATGTCGGCCTTCGTCCGCAGGCTGCGCTCGCCGAAGGCGGGTTCAAGGCCAAGGGCCGCGACGAGGCGTCCCGCCGCAAGGTGATCGACGAGGCGGTCGCCGCCGACGAGGCGGGCGCCTTCGCCATCGTCATCGAAGGCGTCGCCGAAGACCTCGCCGAGGAGATCACCGAGCGGGTCAAGGCGCCGACCATCGGCATCGGCGCGTCGGCCAAATGCGACGGGCAGATCCTGGTCACCCAGGACATGCTCGGCCTGTTTGACTGGACCCCGCGTTTCGTCAAGCGCTACGCCGACCTCAAGGCGCTGACCGAAGAGGGTGTGAAGGCCTACGCCGAAGAGGTGAGGGCGCGCAGCTTCCCCGGTCCCGATCAGGTCTACGCGCCCAGGAAGAGCTGATACAGCAAGGCTGTATTGCCCGCACCGGTCAGCGCGGCTAGGGTCCGCGCGGACAGGGGTGGAAGAAAGGCCTTACGCGTGGTCGACGTTTTCGACGAAGTCGAGGAAGAGCTCCGGCGCGAGCGCTATCAGGCGCTGCTGCGCCAGTGGGGACCGTGGGTCGGCGCAGCCGCCGCGGTGATCGTGCTCGGCGTGGCCGGCTACCAGTTCATCGACTGGCGCAGCGAGAGCACCGCGGCCGCCGCGTCCGACCGCTACATGGCCGCCGCCGACCTCATCGCCGAGGGTGACCTCTCCGCCGCCGACGCCGCGTTTGAAGACCTCGCCGAGGACGGCCCGCGCGGCTACGCCACCCTGGCGCTGATGCGCCGCGGGGAGATCGCGCTGGAGCAGGGTGACGCGGCCGAAGCGGCCCGCTTTTTCACCTCCGCCGCCGAGCGCGCGCCGGAGCCTCTGACGCGCGATCTTGCGCGCTACAAGGCCGCGCTCGCGCAGTTCGACACGTTGTCCTACGACGACCTTTCGGTCCGCCTCGAACCGCTGACCGAAGGCGAGGCGCGCTTCGGCACGCTCGCCCGCGAGCTGATCGCCGCCGCCGCGCTGCGCGAGGAACGCTGGGCGCAGGCGCGCTCGCGCTACGAGCTTCTTTCTGTGGCGCTGGACGCCCCGCCGGGCGTCACCCGCCGGGCGGCCGAAGCGCTCGCCTATATCGAACAGAACGCCCCGCAGACGGCCGAACCCGCCGCCGCCGAGGCGGCGCCGGTCGAAACTGCGCCGGCCGAGGCCGCGCCCGCTGCGGCCGAACCGGCCGAAACCCAGCCTGAGGAGGACGGCCGCTGATGTCGATCCGCGCTTTCGCTCTCGCCTTGACCGCCGTTTCCAGCCTCGTTCTGACCGGGTGCGGCGCCGGCGAACGGCTGGCCCAGCTCAACCCGTTCGGCGGGGAAGAGACCGACGATCCGAACGCGCCGGCCGACTCCGATCGGGTGTCGGTTCTGGAGCTTGAAGAGCAGCTCTCCTCCAGTCTGGACGCTGGCCCGGTCCGCCTGCCGCGCGCCTATGTGAACCAGTCCTGGCCGCAGCCGGACGGCTACGCCACCCACGCCATGCAGCACACCGCGGCCTCCGGTCCGCTGACGCGCATCTGGCGCGAACGCGCCGGCGCGGGGTCCAGCCGCGACCGCCGTCTGAACGCGCGGCCCGTGATCGCCGAAGGCGTCGTCTTCGCCGTGGACGCCCAGGCTCGCGTGACCGCCCGGTCGCTCGAGGATGGTGACGAGATCTGGGCGACCCGCCTGCGCGAGCAGAGCCGGGAAGGCGGGGGCGACAGCTGGATTCCCTTCGTCGGCGGCGGCGACCAGGTTCTGCGCTTCGGCGGCGGCGTCGCCTATGACAGCGGCCGCATCTTCGCGCATGGCGGTGGGATGACGCTGTTCGCGCTGGACGCCGAGACCGGCGCGGAAGTCTGGCGCGCCGAAGCGCTGACGCCGTTCCACTCCGCGCCCACCGCGGCGGACGGACGCGTTTACGCGACCACCGACGACAACGAACTTCTGGCGATCGATATCGCCACCGGAGAGATCCTCTGGACTCACCGCTCCATCGCCGAGACCGCGCGGCTTCTGACCGCGCCGAGCCCGGCGGTTCTGGGCGACGTCGTCATCGCGCCGTTCACCTCCGGCGAGGTGGTCGCCCTGCGTGCGCAGACCGGCACGGTGCTGTGGTCGGACTCCCTGACCCGGACCGGCGGCCTGACCCCGCTGAGCTCGATCAACGACATCGCGGCGAGCCCGATCATCATCGGCGACAACGTCTATGCGATGAGCCATTCGGGCATTCTCGCCTCGTTCGATCTGAGGACCGGCGAGCGGGTCTGGACGCTGCCTGCGGGCGGTCTGCATGCGCCGTATCTGGCCGGGGACTATCTGTTCCTTGTGACCACCGAAGCGGAGGTCGCAGCGATCGACCGGCGCTCCGGGGCGGTGCGCTGGATCACCCAGCTGCCCGCCTTCAGAAACCCGCGTAATCGCAGCGATCGCGTCAGCTGGGCCGGGCCGATCCTGGCCGGAGACCGGCTCGTGCTCGCCTCCTCCCGCGGCGAGCTCGTCTTCCTCGACCCGCAGTCTGGCGACCGGCTGGAAGACCGCAGCGTCAACGCGCCGGTCTTCATCGCTCCGGTCATCGCCGAGGAGACCGTGGTGGTGTTCGACGACGAAGGCCGCTTGATCGCCTACCGTTAAAAGCGCATTTGAAAGAGACCGGCCTTGCGCGCCGCGGAGCCGCCGCTCCGCGGCGCCGTCGTTTTGTCTGAACGGAGCCATTCGTGAAACGCCTCCCCGCCCTCGCCATCGTCGGCCGGCCCAACGTGGGCAAGTCCACGCTGTTCAACCGGCTCGCCGGCAAACCGCTGGCGATCGTCGACGACCGGCCCGGGGTGACCCGCGACCGCCGGCAGGCGCGCGGCCGGATCGGCGATCTCGACCTGCGGCTCATCGACACCGCCGGCTATGAAGACGAGAAGACCGGCGTCGAAGCGCGCATGCGCGCCCAGACCGAAGCCGCGCTCGAAGAGGCCGATGTTTGCGTCTTCCTCATCGACGGCCGCGAAGGCGTGACCGCGCTGGACGAGCGCTTCGCCGAGGTGCTGAGAAAATCCGACAAGCCGGTGATCCTGGCGGTCAACAAGTGCGAAGGCGCCAAGGGCGACACCGGCGCGCTGGAAGCCTGGAACATGGGCCTGGGCGAACCCGTCCCGGTCTCCGCCGCGCACGGCGAGGGGATGGGCGATCTCTATGCCCGCCTCATCGCCGCGCTTGAGACCGACGGGCCCGAGCGCGCTGATGATGAAGCGGCCTCTTTTGAAGATGACGACGCCGAAACAGACGATGAAAGCGACGAAGAGGGCGCGCCGCTGCGCATCGCCGTGGTGGGCCGTCCGAACGTGGGTAAGTCCACGCTCGTCAACGCGCTTTTAGGCGAAGAGCGCCTGATCACCGGCCCTGAAGCCGGGCTCACGCGCGACGCCATCGCGGTGCAGTGGGAGTGGGAGGGGCGGCGCGTCCGGCTGCACGACACCGCCGGTCTCAGAAAGCGCGGCAAGGTCGACGACCGGCTCGAACGGATGAGCGCGGCGGACACGCTGCGCGCCATCAAGTTCGCCGAAGTCGTTCTTTTGCTTGTGGATTCAGAGCGGCCCTTCGAAAAACAGGACCTCACCATCGCCGACCGGATCGTCGAGGAGGGCCGCGGACTGATCGTTCTGATCAGCAAGTGGGACCTCGTCGAAGACAAGCAGGCCAAGCTCGCCGAACTGCGCGAGGAATTCGAACGGCTGCTGCCCCAAGTGAAGGGCGCCCCGCTGATTCCGGTCTCGGGACTCACCGAGCGGGGGCTGGACAAGATCATGCCCGCCGTCGCCGCCTTGCACCGCAACTGGTCGGCCAAGGTGAAGACGCGCGATCTCAACGACTGGCTCGCCGAGATGATCCAGCGCCACCCGCCGCCCGCGGTGGACGGCCGCCGGGTCAAGCCGCGCTACATCTCCCAGACCAAGGCGCGCCCGCCCACCTTCGTTCTGATGGCGAGCCGGGCGGCCTACCTGCCCGAAGCCTACAAGCGCTATCTGATCAACGGCATACGCGAAGCCTTCGAGCTTCCCGGCGTGCCGATCCGCCTGATCGTCAAGGGCCAGAAGAACCCGTACGCGAAGGGCTAGGCCGGCCCCTACTGCGCGCTGACGATTTCGCCGTTGCGGGTTTCTTCGGGCAGGCAGAGCTGGACGAAAACCGGCGCGATTTCATCAGGATGGGGCAGGCTCATCGGGTCTTCGCCCGGGACCGCCTTGGCGCGCATGCGGGTGCGCACCGCGCCGGGGCTGACCAGATTGGCGCGGACCTTGGTGTCGGCGAGTTCGCGCGCCCAGGACTGCACCAGATTGTCGAGCCCGGCCTTGGACGCGCCATACGCCGCCCAGTACGCCTTCGCCCGCTGCGAGCCGACCCCTGAGGTGGTGAACACCGCCCGGCCGGCGTCCGAGGCTTTCAGAAGCGCTTCGAACGCGCGGATGAAACGGGCCGGCGCCAGCAGGTTCACCGCCAGCACCTCGTTCCAGGTCTTGGCGGTGATCTGCGCAGCCGGCGTGATCACGCCGAGCACGCCGGCGTTGACCACCAGCGCGTCGAGCTTGCCCCAGCGCTTGCCGACCGCCTCGGCGAGCTTCTCGATGCCGTCGCCGCTCAGAAGATCCATCGGCACGAGCGTCGCCGTGCCGCCGGCCGCGGCGATCGCGTCGTCGAGCTCTTCGAGCGCGGCCTTGGTGCGCGCGGTCGCGATCACGTGCGCGCCGGCTTCGGCCAGTTTCAGAGCGATGGAATAGCCGAGACCGCGCGAGGCGCCGGTCACCAGCGCCACGCGGCCCTCCAGGGGCTTTGAGTTCGTCATGCGTCGACCAGGAGAGAGAGTTGGGTGTCCTTGTCGCTCATCGCGCGGTCGCGGTCGACAAGGCGGGTGGGATAATCGCCGGTGAAATAGTGGTCGGCGAGCTGCGGACGGTCAGGATTGCGCGTCTCGCCGCGCACCGCCCAGTAGAGGCCTTCGACCGAAAGGAAGCCCAGGCTGTCGGCTTCGAGCATCTCGCGCATGCGTTCGGGCTGGTGGCTTGCGGCCATCAGCTCCTCGCGCATCGGCATGTCGATGCCGTAGAAGTCCGGATGGGTGATCGGCGGACAGGCGGAGCGGAAATGCACTTCCGTGGCGCCGGCCTCGCGCACCATGCGCACGATCTTTTTCGAGGTCGTGCCGCGCACGATCGAGTCGTCGATCAGCAGCACCCGCTTGCCCTTGAGGACCGACGGGTTCGCCGAGTGCTTGCGGCGCACGCCGAGATCGCGCTTGGCCTGGGTGGGCTGGATGAAGGTCCGGCCCACGAAGTGGCTGCGGATGATCCCCAGATCGAAGGGCTTGCCGATCTCCTCGGCGTAGCCGAGCGCGGCGGCCATGCCGGAATCGGGCACAGGCACCACGACGTCGATGTCCGCCGGGGTCTCCTGCGCCAGGCGCGCGCCCATGCGCTTGCGCGCCTCATAGACGGAGATGCCGTCGATCACCGAATCCGGCCGGGCGAAATAGATGTACTCGAACGCGCAGGGCCGTGCGGGCCGCGCCGGGGCGTAGCGGCGGGTCTCGATGCCGGTGTCCGAGGCGATCACGACCTCGCCGGGCTCGATCTCGCGGATGAATTTCGCGCCGATCATGTCGAGCGCGCAGGTCTCCGAGGCGAAGATCACCGCACCTTCCAGCTCGCCCATCACCAGCGGGCGGATGCCCATCGGATCGCGCGCGCCGATCAGCTTGTCGTTGGTCATCGCCACCAGCGCGAACGCCCCCTCGACCTGGGTCAGCGCAGCGATGATGCGGTCCACCGCCTTGGTCTTCTTCGAGCGCGCGGCGAGCTGCAGGATCACTTCGGTGTCGGAGGTGGACTGGAAGATCGACCCGCCGTTCGTGAGGTCCTCGCGCAGGGCCCGCGCGTTGGTCAGATTGCCGTTATGGGCCAGCGCCACGCCGCCGCCGCGCACGTCGGCGTAGAGCGGCTGCACGTTCCTCAGAACCGTGCCGCCGGAGGTGGAATAGCGCACATGGCCGATCGCCATCGAGCCGGCCAGGCTCTTCAGCGTCTCGGGGTTCGTGAAGTGCTCGCCCACCAGGCCGAGATGGCGTTCGGAGTGGAACCGCCCCTCGTTGTAGCTGGTGATGCCGCACGCCTCCTGGCCGCGATGCTGCAGCGCGTGGAGGCCGAAGGCGCAAAGCACGGAAGCTTCCGCCGCGCCGCGCACGCCGAACACGCCGCACTCTTCCTGAGGGCGGTCGGTCGCGGCGTCGTATGTCAGGGTGGGGAGGGTCATCCGTCCTCGTCCTCGGCTGTGCGCTCGATAAGGCGACCGATCGGGTCGTCGTCAATGTCCGTGTTCGAACCGTCTGCAGCGGCGCCGTCCGCCCAGCTGCCTTCCGGCGCCAGCTGTTGCAGCAAATCCGCCGTCGCGTCGACCAGCGGGTAGATCTGCGCGTCGGTGAGCCAGGCGGGCTGGGCGCCGGGCATGGCGTTGTTGAACACCAGCACCAGAAGGCCCAGCAGGACCAGGCCGCGCACCACGCCGAAAGCGAAGCCCAGCGTGCGGTCCACGGTGGGCACGTCCTCGCCGGACTTCACGTTTTTCTGCAGCGACTGGGTGATGAAGCTGACGGCCAGATAGACCAGCACGAACACCACCGCCATCGAGATGAGATTCGCCGTGAGCGGCCCGCCGATCGCGCCCTCGAGGATCCCGGCGAAGACCGGCCGGGTCCACAGTGCGGCCAGCGCTGCGGCGACGAAAGCGGTGACGGTCAGCGCCTCGCGGACGAAGCCGCGCATCAGCGCCATCACGCCGGAGGTGAAGAGCACGAGGAGGGCGAAAAGGTCGAAGGCTGAAAACATCGCGTCCATGTCCGGTCTCCCTTTTCGCCGCCCGCCTCAGGCCTGGTCCTGGCCGAGGCGGCGGACGAGCGCCTGTACGGTGTCCACCGAGGCGACGGTCATGCCGCGCGCCTCGACGCCCGCGGGCGCGAGCGCGCGTGTAAATCCCAGTTTGAAGGCTTCTTTGAGGCGGGCGTCCGAGCGGCCCACCGGGCGCACGTCGCCGGACAGGGCGATCTCGCCGAAGCAGACCCCGTCATGGGGCAGGGGGGAATCCAGGTAGGAGGAGATCAAGGCTGCAGCCACCGCCAGGTCCGCTGCGGGTTCAGAGATTTTCAGCCCGCCTGCGACGTTCAGATAAACGTCGCGGCCGCCGAATCCAAGCCCGCATCTCGCCTCCAGCACGGCGAGCACCATGGCGAGCCGACCTGAATCCCAGCCCACGACAGCCCGGCGCGGCGTGCCGAAGGCGGCCGGGGCCACCAGCGCCTGGATTTCGGTCAGCACGGGGCGCGAGCCCTCCATCCCGGCGAAGACCGCCGCGCCCGAGGCCGCTTCGCCCCGGCCGTCCAGAAACAGGGCCGACGGGTTGGCGACTTCGGCGAGGCCTGCGTCGGCCATCTCGAACACGCCGATCTCGTCGGTCGGGCCGAAGCGGTTCTTCACCGCCCTGAGGATACGGAACTGGTGGCTGCGCTCGCCTTCGAAATAGAGCACCGCGTCGACCATGTGCTCGACCACGCGCGGCCCCGCGATCTGGCCGTCCTTGGTGACGTGGCCCACCAGGATCACCGCCGTGTTGCGCTTTTTCGCAAACCTGACGAGTTCCTGCGCGCAGGCGCGCACCTGGGCGACCGTGCCGGGCGCGGCGGCGAGCTGATCGGACCAGAGAGTCTGCACCGAATCGATCACCGCGATGTCCGGCGTCTCTTTCTTCAGACCGTCGAGAATGACCTCGAGCGAGGTTTCCGCGGCCAGCGCCACCGGCGCATCGGCGAGGCCCAGCCGGCGGGCGCGCCGGCGCACCTGATCGGCCGCCTCCTCGCCGGAGACATAGACCGCCTTGGCTCCGGCCTTGGCGAGGTTCGCGACGGCCTGCAGAAGCAGGGTGGACTTGCCGATCCCCGGATCGCCGCCGACCAGCACGGCCGAGCCTGGCACCAGCCCGCCGCCGGCCACGCGATCAAGCTCGGCGATGCCGGTCTCGAAGCGGGCGGGGTCTTCGGTCTCGCTGCCCAGATCGACCAGCTCCAGCCGCGAACGCCGGGTCTTCGCCACGGCCTTCGCCGCAGAGCCCATGGGCGCGCGCTGGTCGGTCTCCTCCTGCAGCGTGTTCCACGACCCGCACGCATCGCACCGCCCCGCCCACTTGGCGTGAACGCTGCCGCAGGACTGGCAGACATAGACGGTGTCGGAACGGGGCATGGACGGTCCTTGAGGCGCACTCGCGGGCGAAGGATAGCGGAAACGGGGCGATTCGGGGGCGCAGAGTGCGCAGACGCAGAGTGCGCAGACAAAGATGTCCTCCCCCGCGTGCGGGGGAGGTGTCCGCGAAGCGGACGGAGGGGGCGGCGCTTTCAGCTGTCTTTGGAGCTCGCCTGGGACTTCACCCCACCCCGACCCTCCCCTCAAGGGGAGGGAGGGGCGCTAGGTCTGCCAGGTCCAGCATAGCGCGTGCCATCTGGAGAAATCGGCTGCAAATGGAGCCCTCCCACCCCCCTCGGGGGAGGGCCGGGGTGGGGGGCGCGAGATGATGAGACGACGCCTTAGTCCGATTTGGCTGAAGGCTGCTGCATGAAAGGGATACGGCGGAGCGTACCATTCTCACGCCTCTTCGCTGCGCCCTTGCACGAACCGGCAGACCTCGGCGTTGTCGCAGGCGTCCACGCCGTCCAGCGGGCCGCGCCAGAGGATCTTGCCGTTTTTGATCATCGCCACGTCGTCCGCGATCATGTGCATCGAGGCCATGTCGTGGGTGATCGAGACCGCCGTGGCGCCCAGATGCTTCACCTGCCTGAGGATGAGCTTATTGATCACGTCGGCGGTGACCGGATCGAGGCCGGTGGTGGGCTCGTCGAAGAACAGGATTTTCGGCTTGCCGACGATGGCGCGGGCCAGCGCCGCGCGCTTGAGCATGCCGCCCGACAGCGAGCCGGGGCGCTTGTCGGCGTTGTCGCGATTGAGATCGACCTGATCGAGCGCTTCGAGCGCGCGCTCGCGGGCGACGTCCGGATCGCAGTGCTCGGCGTGCAGCAGTCGGAAGGCGACGTTCTTCCAGACCGGCAGGGAATCAAACAGCGCGCCGGATTGAAACAGCATCCCGATCTGGGCCACGCCGGGATCGTTTTCCTTGTTGAAGGCGACCTTGCGGCCGTCGATCAGCACCTGTCCCGCATTGGGCTTGATCAGCCCCAGAGCGGTCTTGATCGTCACCGACTTGCCGGTGCCCGATCCGCCGATGACCACCAGCGAGCGGCCCTCGTGCGCCTCGAGGTTCAGCCGGTCGAGCACGGTCTTGGTTCCGAACCGGACCGTGACGTCTTTCCAGGCGATTTTCACGCGTTCGGCCATCAGGTCACACGAAGAGCGAGGTGAGAAGGAAGTTCGCCGCGATGATCAGCACCGAGGCGGACACCATGGCGTTGGTCGCCGCCCGGCCGACGCCCTGAGCGCCGCCCTCGGCGTGAAAGCCGTGAAAACAGCCCATCAGCGTCAGCAGGAAGCCGAACACGGCCGCCTTGATGAGGCCGGAGACCACGTCCCAGCGTTCCAGGATGTCCACGGTGTTTCTGACATAGACCGTGGCGTCGAAATCAAGGCTCTGCACCGAGACGAGAAACCCGCCGAGCACGCCGATGACGTCTGCGATCGCGACCAGAAGCGGCAGCACGATCACCCCCGCGAGGATGCGCGGAGCGATCAGATAGCGCATCGGATCGGTGGACAGGGTGTGCAGCGCGTCGATCTGCTCGGTCGCGCGCATGGCGCCGATCTCAGCCGCGATGCCCGAGCTGACCCGGCCGGCGACCATGATCGCGGCGATGACGGGGCCCAGCTCGCGCACGATGCCGAGCGCGACGATGTTGGGCACGAAGCTCTCCGCGTTGAAACGAGAGCCGCCGGTGTAGATGTTCAGCGCCAGCGCCGCGCCGGTGAACAGCGCCGTCAGCCCCACCACGGGCAGGGACAGGAACCCGATCCGGAACAGCTGGGCGAGGAGCTGGCCGCCGAAATAGGGCGGACGCACCGCGGCGATGATCGCCTCCAGCGCGAAGCGGGTCACCGCGCCGGCGCTGTGCAGCAGGGCCAGAAGCCCCGCGCCTATGGCGCGGACCGGGTTCACACCCAGCCCTCGTAGGAGCGGCTGGCGCGCGAGCCCAGGCCGGTGAGGATCTCATAGGGCAGGGTGCTTGCGATCTCCGCGACGGCGTCCAGGTCCTCGCCCAGGAACACCGCAGGCGCGCCTGCGCGTGCGGCGCTTTCGCAATCGGTCACGTCCAGCACGATCAGATCCATCGATACCCGGCCCAGTATGGGCGCCTTCACCCCGTCTATGCGGGCGTATCCTGAGCCTGAGAGCGCGCGCGGCAACCCGTCCGCGTAGCCTGCGGCCACAGTCGCGGCCAGCCGTGGCCGGTCCGCCACATAGGCCGCGCCGTAGCCGACCGGATCGCCGGGCTCCAGCGCGCGCAGCTGCAGGATCGGCGCTTCGAGCCTGACGACCGGTTTCAGGCCGTGCTCTTCGCCGGGCGTCGCAGTCGCGCCGTAAAGCCCGATCCCGGGCCGGGTGAGATCGAAATGATAGGCCTCCCCCAGCCGCACGCCGCCGGTGTTCGACAGGCTGCGGCGCACGCCGGGGAATCGCGCTGAAATCTCGGCGAAAGCGTCGCGCTGGCGGGCGTTCATGTCCGTGCCGGCGTCTTCAGAGCAGGACAGATGGCTCATCACCAGGCGCAGGTCGAGCGCGTCGATCTGCGCGGCGGTGAGCGCTGCGGCGGCTTCTGGGTCGACGCCCAGCCGGTTCATCCCGGTGTCGATATGAAGCGCGCAAGGACCGGAGGGATCGGGCGCGAACTCGGCGAGATCGGCCTCGGAGTTGAGGATCGCGCCCAGCCGCTCGGCGGCGTAGAGGTTCCGTAGATCGGCGCGATAGCCGTTGAACACCCAGATCTCCGCCTCCCCGCCGCCCAGCGCGCGGCGCAGCTCCGCGCCCTCTTCGGGCGTCGCGACGAAGAACGTCCGGCAGCCTTCGCGCACCAGCCGCCTGGCGACCGCCGCCGCGCCGAGCCCGTAGGCCTGCGCCTTGACCACTGCTGCGGTCTCCGCGCCGGGCGCGTTGCGCGCCAGGCTCTGATAATTGGCGGCGAGATTGTCGAGATCGATCACCAGGCGCGGGGAGATGCGCGGGTCGGGCGTGAAGGCGTCGGTCATGAAATCCTTCGCTGAGGCGGCGTCGGGCCAGATATGGCCCATTCGAGCCCGTTCGTCGCCCCCTGCGGGCTGTTTGACGCCCGGCCGCGAAGAAAAGTTCGTCCTCGATTGAACCGGATCGGCGGCGCAGCGCACCTTGATACCGTAACCGAGCCGGAGCGAACCCTTGGCGGATCGACATCTCGACCGGGCGCTTGACGCCTATCTCGCCGCCGCAGCGCGCGCCGGCGACCAGACCGCGCAGCGCGATCTGGTCAAACGCTGGCAGCCGCGCCTGAGCGCCCACGCCTGGCGTCTGCTGGGCGAGGCCGACGCTGCGCGCGACGTGGTGCAGGAGGCCTGGGCGCGCATCGTGCCGGGGCTGGGCCGTCTTAAGGACGACTACGCCTTTCCCGCCTTCGCCTACCAGATCGTCACCCGCTGCTGCGCCGCCGCGATCGCTGACAAGCGGCGGCGGCGGGCGCTGGGCGAGGCGGTCGCCGCCGAGCCTGAACCCGAGACCGCCGACCCTGACCGGGCGGCCGATCTCGACCGGACGCGCCGCGCCGTCGCTGCGCTTCCGGCCGATCAGCGCGCCGCGATCGCGCTGTTTCATTTCGAAGGATTGAGCGTGGCGGAGACCGCCGCCGCGCTCGACGTGCCGGCGGGCACGATCAAGACCCGCCTCATGCACGCGCGGCTGAAGCTGCGCGCGATGCTTCAAGGAGGAGCAGATGAGTAACAACCTCGACCGCATGATCGACCGGGCGCTGGAAGAAGAGCGCCGCGCGCCAGAAAGCGTGTTCGGCCACGAGCCGGGCCATTTCGAAGTCGGCCTGTCGCTGTTCAAGGGACCGCGCGGCTGGGTCCATCTGATCATGATGGCGGCGCAGACCCTGATGTTTGTCGCGGGCGTCTTTTTCGCCTGGCGCTTCTTTCAGGCCGGCGATCCGCTGACCGCGCTCAAGACCGGCCTGCCGGCCGCGACGCTTCTGATCCTGTCGCTGATCACGAAGACCGCGCTGACGCCGTTCATGGCGGAAAACCGGCTGCTTCTGGAGATGCGGCGGCTGGAGCTTCGCGTCGAACGGCTGCGGGCTGAGCTGGGGCGCGGAGAGGGGGCGTGATGCGCGGCGCGTTCCGCTTCGCAGGATGGCTGGCCGCAGCCGGCGCGCTCGCCGATCTCGCCGCGCTGGGCTGGCTGCTCGCCGCGGGACTGGCCTTCGAGGCGCCGCTCGCCAGGTTTCTGGCGAGCGGGCCGTCGATGCTCGACGCGGCCGGCGCCGGGCTGTCTTTGATCCTGCCCGAGCCTGTGTGGCGCGAGGTCGCCGGCTGGCCGGCGGGGCCGCTCTTCGCCTGCCGCGCCGCAGGGCTCGCCGCGCTTGCGCTGGTGCTGCTGACCGCTACTCGTAGCCGCTCTGCTGATAGCTGAGATCGAGATCGGAGAACTTGGTGCGTTCGGGATCGAAGGCGACCTTCACCGAGCCGATGGGACCGTGGCGTTGCTTGCCGATGATGACGTCGGCCTGGTTCCTGATCTCGCGCATCTCGTCTTCCCATTTGAGATGCTCTTCGGTGCCTTCCTTCGGCTCCAGGCGCTCCAGGTAATAGCTTTCGCGGTAGACGAACATGACCACGTCGGCGTCCTGCTCGATCGAGCCTGATTCCCGGAGGTCGGAGAGCTGGGGCTTCTTGTCGTCGCGCTGTTCGACCTGGCGGGAGAGCTGGGACAGGGCGATGACCGGAACGTTGAGCTCCTTGGCCAGCGATTTCAGCGCCTGGGTGACTTCGGAGATCTCCTGCACCCGGCTGTCGGACTTGCCCGAGCCGGTGACCAGCTGCAGGTAGTCGACCACGATGCAGTCGAGGCCCTTCTGGCGCTTCAGGCGCCGCGCGCGGGCGGTCAGCGCGCCGATCGAGATGCCGCCGGTGTCGTCGATATAAAGCGGGATCTGATTGATCTCGGCGACCGCGTCGCGGATGTCCTCGAACTGGGCCGCGTCGATCTTGCCCTGGCGGATGTGATAGCTCGAAATGCCTGAATAGTCGGCGATCAGACGGGTGGCGAGCTGCTCTCGGCTCATCTCCAGCGAGAAGAAGGCGACCACGCCGCCGTCCACCGTCTTGCGGACCCCGTCAGAACTTTCCTCGGCGCGATAGGCCTTGGCGACGGAGAAGGCGATGTTGGTCGCGAGCGAGGTCTTACCCATGGAGGGGCGGCCCGCCAGAATGATCAGGTCTGACCGGTGCAGGCCGCCGAGCTTGGCGTCCAGCGTCTTCAGGCCGGTCGAAATGCCCGAAAGGCCGCTGCCGCGCTGATAGGCGGCCGAGGCCATGGCGACGGATTCCTCCAGCGCCTCGTGGAAGGGACGCAGGGTTTTCTGCGTGCCGCCGGTCTCGGCCAGCGCGAACAGGGCGCGCTCGGTGTTTTCCAGCACTGCGGTGGCCGGGATTCCGTCCACCGAACCGATAGCGTTATGGGCGACTTCCTCGCCGAACCTGATGAGCTGGCGGCGCAGGGCGAGATCGTAGATCAGCCGGCCGTATTCCGCGGCGGAAGAGGATTCCGGCGCCTCGCGCATCAGGTCGGCCAGGTAAACCGGCCCGCCGATCTCGGCCATGCCGGGATCGCGCTCGAACTTGCTTTTGAGGACCACCGCATCGGCCAGCGAGCCGCCGATGATCAGCTGGGCGGCCGCCTCGTAGATGCGGCCGTGCAGGGGATCGTAGAAATGGTCGGGCTTCAGCCAGTCGCCGACGCGCTGATAGACCTCGTTGTCGAACAGCATCGCGCCGAGCAGCGCCTGCTCGGCCTCGATATTGTGCGGCGGGGCGTGCGGATCGGTCTCGGCGTCAGGGCCGGAGTCGTGAAGGGGATCGGCTGTCATGGGGCTGTGCTTAGCAGAGCCGTGACGGCGAATGCAGACTTGAATTCCGTGAGCGCTGAGTTTCGCGTTTCCACAGGTGGATGTGGAAAACCCCGAAGCGCCTTCAGCCGCCGCGATCTAGCCCGCAGAGGCGAAGCGGCGGCTGAGGCGAGGGCGATTCGCGAGGCTGTGGAAAAACAGCCGCGCTCAGTTTTTCAGACGGATCCGGCCGGCCTCATAAAGGCTCCGGCAGTCGGTCGCGTCCTTGAAGCGATGGTCGTCATTAAGCGTGATACCGAGCCATTCGTCGTCGCCGGTGAAGCGCGTGTCGTCGCACTCGCCGTCATTCGCCCAGGTGCTCGTGTCGTCACCGAAATTGATGCCGCCGTCGTCGTCCGCACCCAGGGCGGTGCGCACATACTCCGGATAGTTGCCGGCGATATTTGCGAAGACGGTGAAGTTCAGCGTCAGGTTCTCGAAGGTCTGACCGTGATCGAGGATGAGATAGCGCGTGACGTACACCGCGCCGTCGCTTCTTACAGCCGAGATCGCGGCGTAGCGAACGGAGAACCCGTTGACGACGTCAAGCGAGGGCGGCGAATCGAACTGCGCAATGAGATTCATTCCGGTGCAATCGCCGTCCGTGCAGCTCGTCCCAAAGGCGGTCGCGTTAAGCCCGTCGGGCGTCCGGAACTGCACGGTGGGCAGGGCGGCGTCGCCGCCTACGACCTCGTAGCCGGCCGCTTCGACCAGCCGTTCCATGTCGGCGTGCCGGACGCTGGTCAGAAGTTCCTGCGCCTGGGCGGCCGTAGCGGCGCCGGCTGCAAGCGCGGCGGCTAGAACGCCGGATTTGATTAAGTACGACATGCGTGGGACCCCCAGAAAATGGATGCAGGATCAGTACACTGCGCCCATCACACTGGATAATGCAAATTCCCCGCGACGCCGGTTATGAAGGCCCCGGCGGCCTGCCGAGCGCCAGTCGCATCCGGTGGTTTTCCATCGCCACGCCGTTCGGGCGAACGGTCTGCGTGGCGATCAGCGTCCAGCCGCGCTTTTCGAAGAAGCGGCGCGCGATATGGCTCGCCTGCACGGTGAGCGTTTCAAGCCCGCGCCGACGCGCCTCCGCGATGACCCCGTCATACAGGCGGCCCGCTAGGCCGTCGCCCTTCCGGTCCGGCCTGACATAGGCGAAGTCGATCTCGCCCTTAGCGGTCAGCGTGAAGAATCCGGCCGGGCCTGCCGCATCCTGGGCCATGACGATCCACTGCCCTCTCAGCCGCTCGGCCATCTCCGCTGCACTCCGTGGCGCAGGTGACCATGCGGCCTGCTGTTCCGGCGTGTAGGCGCCGGCGGCGCCCTCGTGCACGGCGTGGTGAAGCAGCGCGGCGAGCGCGGCCATGTCGCCGCAATGGGCGGTGCGGATCGTGTCGGTCATGGAGCGTGTCTCCCCATAACGAAAACGGGCGGCTCCAAGGAGCCGCCCGCGATCGTCGTCACGCGATGAAAAGCGGCTTACGCCTGCTCTTCGTCCTCGGACGCTTCTTCGCCTTCGGCGTCTTCGCCGCCTTCGAGGAGCTCTTCGGGCTCCTGGCCGGCTTCGAACAGGGCCGCAGCCTGGGCTTCGGCCAGGGCGCGGTCTTCCTCGGCGGCGGACTGGATGACGTCCTCGCCTTTGGCCTGACGCTCGGCTTCGTCCTCGGTGCGCGCGACGTTGATCGTCACGATGACGTCGACGTCGGGGTGCAGGACGAGGCGAACCTCGTGCAGGCCGAGGGTCTTGATGGCCACGTTGAGGTCGACCATGCCGCGGGTGACCGTCAGCTGGTCCGAGCTCGCCGCCTCGGCGATGTCGCGGGTGGACACCGAGCCGTAAAGCTGGCCGCTTTCGGACGCCTGACGGATCAGCACGAACTGCGCGCCGTCCAGGTGCGCGCCCTGCTGGCGGGCTTTCTCGGCACGCTCTTCGTTGAGCTTTTCGAGCGCTTCGCGCTCACGCTCGAAGCGGGCCATGTTGGCTTCGGTCGCGCGCAGCGCCTTGGCTTGCGGCAGAAGGAAGTTGCGGGCGTAGCCCGGCTTCACGTCCACCACGTCGCCGATGCCGCCGAGCTTGTCGACGCGTTCGATGAGAACGACTTGCATGGGTCTTCCTCCTTAATCGACCGCGTAGGGCAGCAGGGCGAGCACGCGGGCGCGCTTGATGGCGCGGGCGAGTTCACGCTGCTTCTTGGCGGAAACGGCGGTGATGCGCGACGGCACGATCTTGCCGCGCTCGGACATGTAGCGCTGAAGCAGCTTCACGTCCTTGTAGTCGATCTTCGGCGCGTTCTCGCCGGAGAACGGGCACACCTTGCGCCGGCGCTGGAAGGCGCGGCGGGCGGGAATGTTGGAAATCGAAAGGTCGGCCATGTCGTCCTCCTAGCGCCGGTCGCCACGGTCGCCGCGATCGCCACGATCGGGGCGGTCGCCGCGGTCGCGACGCTTGCGGTCGTCGCCCTTTTTCAGGATCGCGCTGGGCTCTTCGGTCAGCTCGTCCACCTTCACCGTCATGTGACGCATGACGTCGTCGGCGTATTTCTGCTTGTAATCGAGGGCCTCGAGGACGGCGTTGTCCGCCTCCATGTCCAGATAGCCGTAATGGCCTTTCCGGTTCTTGCTGACCCGGTAGGCGAGCGTGCGCAGACCCCAGTACTCGGTCTTGTTCACCTTGCCGCCTTTTTCCTCGACGAGGGCTTTGAGCTCCTCGATCGCAGATTCCATCTGCGCCGGAGACACGTCCGGACGCGCGATGAACACGTGCTCGTACTTGTTCATTAGACTTTTCGTCCCTTCGGTTAGGGCTGCGGCGCTGACGGTTCGAAGGGCCGGACCGCCCGCGTCGGTTCCCTCGATCCCCGCCCGGCCAAAGCCGGAACGGACCACGGACGAGGGACCGCAGCCGGTGAAGGCGCGGGCTATACGCCAAAGGGGCGGGCGGGGCAAGGCTGTACAACGTGCTGGGCGCCTCGCATCATAGCCTCATCGACACGTGCGCGAGAGGGGACGACATGACGGACTGGCCCGCTATTCCCTATGACCGGTTTCGCGCCACCGGCGCGTCGCTGCACATGTGGCTGCAGATCGCCGGCAAGCTTCGCCTCGCCATGGCGCCTTGGCTCAATCATTCCTGGCATGCGACGTTTTATGTGAACGCCCGCGGCCTGAGCAGCGGGTTCATACCCGGGGCCGGGCGCGGCCATGAAGTCGTGTTCGACTTTGTCGATCATCGTCTTGAAGTCCTGTCCACCCATGGCGAACGCAGCGGGTTCAAGCTCGCGCCGATGAGCGTCGCCGACTTCCGCGAGCGATTTATCGACGCCATCGAGCCTCATTGCGGTTCGGTCGACATGCATGGGGCGCCGAACGAGGTGCCGGACGCGACGCCGTTCGCAGAGCAGACCGAAATGGGCGCGTACGATCCGGCCGCGGCGCACGACTTCTGGCTGGCGCTCACACGGATCGCGCCCGTGTTCGAGACGTTCAGATCCGGCTTCTTGGGCAAGTCGAGCCCGGTGCATCTGTTCTGGGGGAGCCTCGATCTTGCTGTAACGCGCTTTTCGGGGCGGCGTGCGCCGCTCCATCCTGGCGGATTTCCGGCCTTGCCCGATGCGGTGACGCAAGAAGCCTATTCGCACGAGGTGAGCTCAGCCGGTTTCTGGGCGGGCGGGGGCGGGCTCGATGAGGCGGCGTTCTACGCCTACGCCTACCCGACGCCGGACGGGTTCAGGAACGCTGAGGTGGCGCCGGAGGCCGCCTATTGGCTCGATGCGCTCGGAGAGTTCGTACTGCCCTATGAAGCGGTGCGGTCGGCCCCCGACCCGGAGGCGGCGTTGCTGGCGTTTCTCACCTCGACCTATGCAGCAGCCGCCGATCTGGGCGCATGGGGCCGGGCGGCGCTCGAATGCCCCATGGGGATCCCGCGCACGCCGCGTCCGATTTCGTGAGAAAGACCGCTTTGGTGAGCCGGCGGCTGTCCGGCGCTTGGCGGGCAGACAAGGAGCAACCGTGATCGAGGGTGTTCAGGGCTATGACGCGGTCGGAGCAGACCGCCTCGCGGCGTGGGACGCCGTGCCGGTGGAGGCCGCGCCTGAGCCCGCCCTTGCGATGCTTTCCGGCCCTGCGGGCCAGGCGCTCGATATCGGGGCGGGCAGCGGACGGGTGAGCGCCTGGCTCGCGGCGCGGGGCTGGCGCGTGGACGCCGTCGAGCCGATGGCGGCGTTTCGCGCCCACGCCGAGGCGGCCCATCGCTCCGACGCGATCCGCTGGATCGACGGCGGCCTGCCTGATCTCGCCGGGCTCGACGCCGGCACCTATCAGCTCGCGGTCTGCTTCGCCGTGCTCGCGCATCTCGATGCAGACGCGCGCACCGCCTCGCTCGCTCGTATCGGCGGATTGCTTGCGCCCGGCGGCCGGCTCGTCGTCTCCTTGCGGATCGGCGACGGGCCGAAAGGCCGCCGTCATTATCCGATCGACGCCGAGGACTTCGCCGCCGCCGCTGCTGAGGCGGGCCTTGAGCGTGTCTTCCAGACCGAAGCGGACTCCCTGCAGGCGGAGAACCGGCGCTCGGGCGTGCGCTGGCTGTGGTTCGGCTTCACGCGCTGAGCCCCGCCTTGCCAGCCTCGCCCGCCCCGGTCTATCCCGCACCGGACAGACCAACGATCAGGGAGGCGCGCGCATGACGCTCGCATTCACGTTTCCGGGGCAGGGCAGTCAGGCCGTCGGGATGGGCAAGCCGCTGGCGGACGCCTTCGCCGGCGCGCGCGCGGTCTTCGACGAGGTCGACGACGCGCTGGGCCAGAAACTCTTCCAGCTGATGCAGGAGGGCCCGTCTGAGGAGCTGACCCTGACCGAGAACGCCCAGCCGGCGATCATGGCGGTCTCGGTGGCTGCGATGCGGGTGCTCAAGGACGAGTTCGGCGTGGACGTGACGGCGGCGAAATTCGTCGCCGGCCATTCACTGGGCGAATATTCCGCCCTGTGCGCTGCGGGCGCGCTGTCGCTGACCGACACCGCGAAGCTTCTGAAGCTGCGCGGCCAGTCGATGCAGAAAGCCGTCCCGGCCGGCGACGGCGCGATGGCCGCGCTGCTGGGCGCGGACATGGAGACCGCTGAAAAGGCCGTCGCCGCCGGGGGCCGCGAAGGCGTCATCTCCATCGCCAACGACAACGCCCCCGGTCAGATCGTGATCTCCGGCGCCAGGCCCGCTGTCGAGGCCGCGCTTGAAGCGGCCAAGGCCGAGGGGGTGAGGAAGGCGATGATGCTGCCTGTCAGCGCGCCCTTCCACTGCCCGCTCATGCTGCCCGCCGCCGACGTGATGGCCGAAGCTCTGGAAAAGGCCGACTTCAAGGATCCGGCCGTTCCGGTGGTGACCAACGTCTCCGCGTCCGCCGTCTCCGACGCCGGCACGCTCAGAAAACAGCTCGTCGAGCAGGTCACCGGCCGCGTGCGCTGGCGCGAGAGCGTCGACTACATGCACGGCGAGGGCGTCACCCGCTTCGCCGAGGCCGGCGCGAAGGTGCTCGTCACCATGCTCAAGCGTCACATCAAGGAGGCGGAGGGGATCGCGCTGGTCGAGCCGTCCGACCTCGAAGCCTTCGCCGCGACTGTCAAAGGATGACCGCCATGTTCGATCTCACCGGCAAGAAAGCCCTCGTCACCGGCGCGACCGGCGGTCTGGGCTCTGAAATCGCCCGCAAGCTGCACGCCGCAGGCGCGATCGTGGCCCTGTCGGGCACGCGCGAAGAAAAGCTCGAGGCGCTCGCCTCCGAGCTGGGCGAGCGGGCCCATGTCTGCCCGGCGAATCTATCCGACGCACAAGCCGTCGACGCGCTGCCCAAACAGGCGGGCGAGGCGATGGACGGGCTCGACATCCTCATCTCGAACGCCGGGATCACGCGAGACCAGCTTCTCATGCGGATGAAGGACGAAGACTGGGAGACCGTCATCAAGGTCAACCTCGAAGCCCACTACAGACTCTCCAAGGCCTGCTTGCGCGGGATGATGAAGCAGCGCTACGGCCGCATCATCGGCATCACCTCGGTGGTCGGGGTCACCGGAAATCCGGGCCAGACCAACTACGCCGCGTCGAAAGCCGGCATGATCGGCTTCACCAAGGCGCTGGCCCAGGAAGTCGCCTCGCGCGGGGTCACGGCCAACTGCGTGGCGCCGGGCTTCATCGAATCGCCGATGACCGACGCGCTCAACGAAGATCAGAAAAAGCTGATTCTCGGCACCATCCCTGCGGGCAAGCTGGGGACCGGCGCGGACATCGCGGCGGCCTGCGTCTATCTCGCTAGTGAAGAAGCCGGTTACGTGACGGGCCAGACCTTGCACGTGAACGGCGGCATGGCGATGATCTAGCCTCTGAAATCGCGGGCTGAACGCCGCGACTTGCCAGACGGGGGCCTGCTGGCGTACCTGCGGTGAGCGTGTTATCAGCCCGCACCACCCTCTCGGGGGCGCGAGCGTCCTCGACGCCATTCGATTACTCAGCCGCGGGCGCCGACACGGCCGGCCGCAAGACATTGGAAAAGGGTCCCACATGTCCGACGTTTTTGAGCGCGTGAAAAAGATCGTCGTCGAACACCTCGACGTCGAAGAAGACAAGGTCACCGAAAAGGCCTCCTTCATCGACGATCTGGGCGCCGACTCCCTCGACAACGTCGAGCTCGTCATGGCCTTCGAAGAAGAGTTCGACATCGAGATCCCCGACGACGCCGCCGAGCACATCCAGACCGTCGGCGACGCGGTGAAGTTCATTTCCGAAAAGCAGGGCTAAGGCCGGCCGCATGACCAAGCGCCGCGTCGTCGTCACCGGGCTCGGGCTCGTCACCCCGCTCGGCTGCGGAACCGACCATGTCTGGCAGCGCCTGATCGCAGGCGAGTCCGGGCTGGGCCGCATCGAGCATTTCGACGTGTCCGACCTGTCCAGCCATGTCGCCGGGATCGTCCCGCGCGTGGACGGGCGGAACGGCGGCGGCGCGGACGTCGCGGGGTCTTTCGACCCCGACGCGGTCATGCCCGCCCGCGAACGCAAGCGCATCGACGAGTTCATACTCTACGCGGTCGCGGCCGCGGACGAGGCGCTTGCGAGCTCGGGTTGGGAAGCGAAAAACGAAGACGAGAAGAACCGCGCCGGGGTCCTGATCGGATCGGGCATCGGCGGTCTTCAGACCATCTACGACGCTTCGGTCACCCTGCACGAGCGGGGTCCGCGCAAGCTGTCTCCGTTCGTCATCCCCGCCATGCTGATCAACCTCGCCTCTGGGCAGGTCTCGATCCGGCACGGTCTGAAGGGGCCGAACCACTCGGTCGTCACAGCCTGTTCGACCGGCGCGCACGCCATCGGCGACGCCGCCCGTCTGATCGCGTACGGCGATGCGGACATGATGGTCGCCGGCGGCGCGGAAAGCGCGATCACCCGCCTGGGATACGGCGGATTCGGCGCGGCCCGCGCGCTGTCCACCGATTTCAACGACAACCCCAAAGCGGCCTCGCGTCCCTGGGACAAGGACCGTGACGGCTTCGTCATGGGCGAAGGGGCCGGGGTCGTCATCCTCGAGGAATACGAGGCGGCCAAGGCCCGCGGCGCGACGATCTACGCCGAGGTGAAGGGCTACGGCCTGTCCGGCGACGCCTACCACATCACCGCTCCGGCCGACGACGGCGACGGCGGCTTCCGGGCGATGACCGCAGCGCTCAAGAGCGCCGGGCTCAGCCCCGCCGACATCGGCTATGTCAACGCGCACGGCACCTCCACGCCCAAGGGCGACGAGATCGAGCTGGGCGCGGTGGAACGGCTGTTCGGCGACGCGGCGAAGGATCTGGTCATGAGCTCGACCAAGAGCTCGATCGGCCATCTGCTCGGCGCGGCCGGCGCGGTCGAGGCGGTGTTCTCGATCCTGGCGATGGTGCGCGGCGTCTGTCCGCCCACGCTCAATCTGGACAATCCGTCGGTCGAGACCGTGATCAATCTCGCCCCGCATAAGGCCGTCGAGAAATCGTGCGACGCCGTTTTGTCGAACTCGTTCGGCTTCGGCGGCACGAACGCGTCGGTGGTGTTCGCCCGCGTCTGACGGGCCGCAGAAGGAGCCTCCGCATGGACGGCGACTCCGCAGACAAGACCGAAAAGAAAAAGCCCGGCGCTCTGGCGCGCGTTTTCGCGTGGCTGGCTGGCACGGCGATCGCGCTCGTCATCATCGCCGGCGCTCTTGCCTGGGGCGGCTGGACCTGGCTCGAAACGAAGTTCGAGGAGCCCGGCCCCGCTGGCGAGAACGAGACCGTCCAGCTGCCGCGCGGCTCGGGGCTCATCTCGATCGCCAACCAGCTCGAGCACGAGGGCCTCGTCTCCGACGCGCGCATCTTCCGGCTGATGGTGACGATCGACGGCGGGGACCGCGATCTCAAGGCGGGCGAATTCGCCATTCCGCCGGGCGCCTCGATGGCCGAGATCTACGAAATTTTGCGGGACGGCCAGACGATCCAGTACCCGATCACCATCGCCGAAGGGCTGACCAGCGCCATGGCGGTGCGCATCGTGGAAGCGTCCGAGTTTCTGACCGGCGAGATCACAGACCCGCCCGCCGAAGGCGAGCTTCTGCCCGAGACCTACATGGTCGACCGGGGAACCGACCGGCAGGCGCTGATTGACCGGATGGAAGCGGCCCAGGACGCGCTCATCGCCGAGCTGTGGCCGCAGCGCGCCGAGCAGCTGCCCTACAACACCCCCGAGGAAGCGATCATCATCGCCTCCATCGTGGAGAAGGAGACCGGCGTGGCCGAGGAGCGGCCGCTCGTCGCTGCAGTGTTCTTGAACAGGATGCGCCGCGGGATGATGCTGCAGTCCGACCCGACGATCATCTACGGGGTCAGCGGCGGCGAGCCGCTGGGCCGGGGCATCTACCGTTCCGAACTCGACGACGCGGACAACCCCTACAACACGTATCACTTTGTGGGCCTGACCCCGACGCCGATCGCCAATCCCGGCGAAGCGTCGATCCGCGCGGTGCTTAACCCGGTGCAGAGCGATTATCTGTTCTTCGTCGCGGACGGCACGGGCGGGCATGTCTTCGCCGAGACCTACGCCGAGCATAACCGCAACGTGGCCGCCTGGCGCCGGATAGAGCGCCAGCGCCGCCAGGCGGGGAACTAGGCCGTGGCCGCGCCGCTGTCGGGCATGACCGGATTCGCCCGCGCCGTTCGCACCGGCGCGTTTGGCGCGGTGACGATCGAGGCGCGCAGCGTCAACGGCAAGGGGCTGGACGTCCGCCTGCGCGCGCCGTCCGGGCTCGACGCGCTGGAGACGGCGATCCGCGAGATGGTCAAAGCGCGCTTTTCACGCGGTTCGGTCTCGATTTCGGTCAGCGTCGATCCGCCCGAGGGCGGCGCGGGCGTCTCCATCGACACCGCACGGCTGGAAGCTTACGCCCAGGCCGCCAAGGCGCTCGCCGACAAGGGTCTCGCAGCGCCCGCCACCGCCGGCGAGCTTCTGGCGATGAAGGGCGTGGTCCAGACCGAAGACCTCGAAGTCGATCCCGAAGCGCTCGCCGCCGCTGCGACCGAAGCCGCCGCCGAAGCGCTCGCCGGGCTTCAGGCCGCGCGCGAGGAGGAGGGCGCGGCGCTCGCGAGCGTGCTTGAGGAGCATCTGTCCGAGATCGAGGCGCTGCGCGAGGAAGCGGCTGCGAACGCCGCCGCACGCCCCGAAGCGATCCGCGACCGCATCAAGGCGAAGTTCGACGAGCTTCTGCCCGACGGCCTTGATCCCGACCGCCTCGCCCAGGAGGCCGCCGCGCTCGCGGTGAAGGCTGACGTGCGCGAGGAGCTCGACCGTCTGAGCGCCCATATCGACAGCGCCCGCGCGCTGATCGCCGGCGGCAGCCCCGCCGGCCGCAAGCTCGATTTCCTGTCCCAGGAATTCAACCGGGAAGCCAACACCCTGTGCTCGAAGGCGGCCGATCCAGCGCTCACGCGCGCCGGGCTCGCCATGAAGGCGGCCGTCGACCGGCTGCGCGAGCAGGTCCAGAACGTGGAGTAGTCATGAGTTCGGATCTCACCGGACCAGTGTTCCGCGGCCAGCGCCGCGGCCTGATGTATGTTCTGTCCAGCCCTTCCGGGGCGGGCAAGACGACGCTGTCCAAGCGCCTCATCTCGCTCAATCCCGACCTCGTGCTGTCGGTCTCGGCGACGACGCGCAGGCCGCGTCCCGGCGAGCAGGACGGCGTGGACTACCACTTCCTTGATGAGAAGACCTTCCTGGCTCGCGCCGAGGCCGGCGAGTTCTACGAATGGGCGAAGGTGTTCGACCACTATTACGGCACGCCGAAAGCGCCGGTCGAAGAAGCGCTCGACGACGGACGGGACGTGGTCTTCGACATCGACTGGCAGGGCGCGCGGCTTCTGGCAGAGCACAGCCCGGCCGACGTCGTGCGCGTCTTCATCCTGCCGCCTTCGATCAAGCTTCTGCGCGAGCGACTGAAGAAGCGCGCGCAGGATTCCGAGGACATCATCGAGGGCCGCATGGCCCGGGCGAAAGCCGAGATCGAGCACTGGTCGGAATACGAATACGTCGTGATCAACGACGATTTCTCCCGCGCGCTCGAGAAGCTCGGCGAGATCCTGCACGCCGAGCGCCTCAAGCGAGTCCGCCATCCCTGGCTCGAAGGCTTCGTCGAAGCGTTGATGGGCGAATAGGGCGGAACGGAACGTGCGCTGAGGCGTCGGTGAGGGGGGCGACCGAGCGCTCCGGCCGGACCCGCGCCCATGTTGTCAAAGCTCCGATTTGTCGCCGGCAAGATAACCGGCTCGCTCTGGTTCAGACCGGCCGCTTACGCGCTCGTCGCGTTGCTTGCGCTGGCCGCGACGCCGGTCGTCGAGCCGTTCGTGCCCTGGCAGTGGAAAGAGCTGGTCTCCTCGGAGACCAACGAGACCGTGCTCAGCATTCTGGCGTCGAGCCTGCTGGCGGTGGCGATTTTCTCGCTCTCGGCCATGGTGGCGGCGTTACGCGCAGCGTCGAATTCTGCGACGCCTCGTGCAAGGCCGCTTCTGGTGGGCGACGCAGCGGCGCAGAACGCGATCTCCACCTTCATTGGCGCCTTCCTGTTCAGCCTTCTGGGGGTGATCGGCACGCTTCTGGGCGTGTTCAGCCCGACCGGCCGCGTGCTCTTGTTCGTGGCCACGCTCGTGCTCGTGTTCATCGTGGTCGCGACCTTCATCAGATGGCTGCAGCGGCTGTCGAACATGGGCGACGTGATGGAGGCGATCCGCCGGGTCGAGCAGGCGGCTGACGCGGCGTTCAGGACCGGGGCGCCGCTTCGCCGCGCGGACGCGCCTGATCCCCCGCTTTATAAGGACGGCGCGGCGATCTACGCCGAACGCCCGGGCTTTGTTCAGGCGATCGCGCTCGAAAGCCTCGAAGGCCGCTGCGATGCGCTGGGCCGCCGCGCGAGGGTGACGGCGCGCATCGGCGACTTCGTCGACGCTCACGCTCCGCTTCTTCGGCTCGATGCGCCGGTCGCCGACGAGGATGAGGAGGCGCTCAGGGGCGCTCTCACGATCGGCGATGAACGCAGGTTCGACGAGGACCCGCGGCTGGGCCTGATCGTGCTCTCCGAGATCGCGTCCAAAGCGCTGTCGCCGGGCATCAACGATCCCGGCACCGCGATCGGGGCGATTCGCGCCGCCCAGCGCGTGCTCGACCGCTGGCGCCGCCGCGCCGAACCGCGAGAAGCGCTGGGCGGCGACACGCGCGTCCATCTGCCGCCGCTCAGTCCGGAAGAGGTTTTCGAATGCGCTTTCGGGCCGATCGTGTTCGACGGCTGGGATCGGCCTGAGGTCGCCTCGACCCTGCTCAGCGTCTACGCCGGTCTGCGCGACGCGCTTCCACGCCTTTACGGGCCTGCCGCCGAGGCCATGGCGGCAGACCTGATCGAGCGGTGCGGCGTTATGGACCATGAGGCGGACCGCAGGCGTATCAATGCCAAGGCGGCGCGGCTCGGGTTCGCGCCGGAGGGTGGAGGCCGGGCCTGAACAGCGTCGCCGCCGGCGGCAAGGTGCGGCTTAAACGCCGCGCCTTGCTGCGAACCGGGCCCGTCAGCGGCCCCGCGTACTGGACCGGGCCGGGCTCGCGTTGCATATACGAGGCGAAACCATAACCCCTGTCAGAGGACGGCCATGCTCGGTCTGCTCTCGAAAATCTTCACCTGGTGGAACGGCTCCACCGCCGGCGCGTCCTTCACGATCTGGCGCAGCGGCGAGCTTGTCGGTCAGGACGACTTCGGCAACCGGTATTTCCGGGAAAAGAAGGGCGGCACCGGCGCGGACGGCAAGCAGCGCCGCTGGGTGGTCTATAACGGCTACGCCGACGCCAGCCGCATTCCCGCCGACTGGCACGGCTGGCTGCACCACACCTTCGACGAGCCGCCCACCGAGGCGCCGCTGCCGCGCCGCGCCTGGGAGCTCGATCACCAGCCGAACATGACCGGCACGGTGCACGCCTACCGTCCCGGGGGCTCGCTCTGGGCCGGTCCGCAGCGCGAACGCCAGAAGACGGTCGGCGATTACGAGGCCTGGAAGCCGGGGGACTAGACGATGCGTGGTGGAGCGGTTCTGGAGACGGTGCTCGGAGTGCTGGTGCTGATCGCGGCCGGCGTCTTCACCGTCTATGCGCAGGGCCGGCTCACCGAAGGCCCGGGCCGCGACGGCTATACGGTCGTTGCGCGCTTTGATTCGGTCGGCGATCTCACTCGCGGCGCTGAAGTGCGCGTCTCCGGCGTGCCCGTCGGCGCGGTCGAGTCGATCTCGCTGGATTCCGAGACCTTTTTCGCGCGCGCCGAGCTCAACATTCGCGGCGACGTGCAGATCCCCGAGGACTCCACCGCCCGCATTGCTATGGCGGGCCTGCTCGGCGGCGCCTATGTCGCGATCGAACCGGGCGGGGCGATGGAGACGCTGGAGCCGGGCGGAGAGATCGAATTCACCCAAGGTGCGGTCGACATGTTCGACCTGATCGGCGAAGCGGTGATGAACCGCGGCGGGTCGAATTAGACGTCACGCTTTCGCCTGAAACCGGGGACAGGATCAGCACCATGCTTCGACCCATGCTTCTCATCGCCGGTCTGATCGCCGCCGCGCCCGCCCTTGCGCAGAACGTCGGCGCCGTTCAGGAGCCGCAGCCCCGTTCAGGTCTCGACGCGGTTCTGGCCGAGCGCGCAGAACGCCGACAAACCCGGAGCCAGGCGCCCGGCTCCGAGCCCGGCTCGATCGCGGTGCTGCGGGGCCTGGACAAGGTCACCGCGCGCACCCGCGACTTTGAAGCGCCGGTCGGCGAGACGGTCGAGTTCGGCGCGCTCGGGATCACAGTGCAGTACTGCCGCAAGCGGCCGCCTGAAGAGCCGCCCGAGGTGTTCGCCTTCGTCCAGGTCGACGACCGGCGCACCGACGGGTTCGGCGTGGAGACCGAAGGCCAGCGGATATTCTCAGGCTGGATGTTCGCGTCGAACCCGGCCCTCAATCCGCTCGAGCACCCCGTCTACGATTTCTGGGTCATCGACTGCAGGAGCTGAGCGCCCGGCAGGCCTTCGGGCAGGGCGAAGAGGTCCGCCTCTGAGTTCAGAGCCTCGGTCAGCATGCGCTGATAGCTGCGCCGGGGCACGGCGACCGCCCCGAAGCGCTCCAGATGCTCGGTCAGGAACTGCGCGTCCAGCAGCCTGAACCCGCCCGCCTTAAGTCGCGCCACGAGGTGCACCAGCGCCGTCTTCGAGGCGTCTGTGGCGCGGGAGAACATGCTCTCGCCGAAGAACGCCGCGCCCAGCTTCACGCCGTAAAGCCCGCCGACCAGATTTCCCTCAGACCAGCACTCGATCGAGTGGGCGTGCCCCTGGGCGTGCATGTCGAGATAGAGCCGCTCGATGCTCTCGTTGATCCAGGTTTCCTCGCGGCCCGGCGCGGGGCTCGCGCAGGCGCGGACAACAGCCGGAAAGCAGCGGTCGATGGTGACGTGGAAGACGTCCTTGCGGACGGTCTTCCTGAGGCTTTTCGAGATGTGGAAGGCGTCCAGCGGGATGACGCCGCGCTCGTCGGGTTCGAGCAGGAAGATGCGCGGATCGTCGCGCGCTTCGGCCATGGGAAACACGCCGCGCGCATAGCATCCCAGCAATTCCCTGACGCCGAATCCGCGCACCGCTCGCTCCCTTCGCCGCCGTCTCATGGCGGCGTCTGAAACGATGCTAACAGCGTGCAGGGTCCGCGGGGAGGGGGCCCGGCTGCAGTCCGCGCAGCCGGGCACAGGCCTCAGCCCTTGGCGCGGTCGGCCAGCCAGCTTTCCAGCCAGCGGATATGGTAGTCGCCGGCGAGGAAGGCCGGCTCTTCCAGAAGCGCCAGGTGCAGCGGGATCGTCGTCTCCACCCCGCCCACGACCATCTCGCCCAGCGCACGGCGCAGGCGCATCAGCGCCTCCTCGCGGCTGCGGCCGTGCACGATCAGCTTGCCGATCATGGAGTCGTAGTAGGGCGGGATCTGGTAACCGGTGTAGAGCCCTGAATCCAGGCGCACGCCGAGCCCGCCGGGGGCGTGGAACTCGGTGACCTTGCCCGGCGAGGGCGTGAAGGTCTCGGGGTTCTCCGCATTGATGCGGCACTCGATCGACCAGCCCTCGAACTTGATGTCGTCCTGCGTGAATTCCAGCGGCAGACCGGCTGCGACGCGGATCTGCTCGCGCACCAGGTCGATACGCGTGATGGCTTCGGTCACAGGATGTTCGACCTGCAGCCGGGTGTTCATTTCGATGAAGTAGAACTCCCCGTTCTCGTAGAGGAACTCCACCGTGCCCGCGCCGCGATAGCCGATCTTGCCGACCGCGTCGGTGACGATCTTGCCGATTTTCGCGCGCGCCTCGTCGTCCAGCGCGACCGACGGCGCTTCTTCGAGCACCTTCTGGTGGCGGCGCTGCAGCGAGCAGTCGCGTTCGCCCAGATGCACGACATTGCCGTGCTCGTCTGCGAGGACCTGGATCTCGATATGCCGCGGCTTGCCGAGATATTTCTCGATATAGACGGCGCCGTCGCCGAACGCGGCTTTCGCTTCAGACGAAGCGGTCTGAAGTGCGCTCTCTAGCGAGGCTTCGTCCTGAGCGACCTTCATGCCGCGCCCGCCGCCGCCCGAAGCGGCCTTGATCAGCACGGGAAAGCCGATCTCCTTGGCCACCCGGCGCGCTTCGCCCATGTCCTCGATCGCCCCGTCGGAGCCGGGCACGACCGGGATGCCGGCTTCGACCGCCGCCTTCTTGGCGGTGATCTTGTCGCCCATTAAGCGGATCGTGTCGGGCTTGGGACCGATGAAGGTCAGGCCGTGGGCTTCGACGATCTCGGCGAAGCGGGCGTTCTCGGACAGGAAGCCGTAGCCGGGGTGGATCGCCTGCGCGCCGGTCACCTCGGCCGCGGCGATGATCTGGGGCACGTTGAGATAGGACCGGCCGGCGGGCGGCGGGCCGATGCACACGCTCTCGTCGGCGAGCTTGACGTGCATGGCGCTGGCGTCGGCTTCGGAGTGCACCGCGACGGTCTTGATGCCCATCTCCTTGCAGGCCCTGTGGACCCGGAGGGCGATTTCGCCGCGATTGGCGATGAGAATCTTGTCGAACATGACCTGCGCCCTAGCCGATGATGAACAGGGCTTCGCCGTATTCCACCGGCTGGGCGTCGTCCACGAGCAGCTCGACGAGCTTGCCCGATTTCGGCGCGGTGATGGGATTGAAGGTCTTCATCGCCTCGACCAGAAGGATGGTCTCGCCTTCCTTCACGCTGTCGCCGGCCTTCTTGAACTGGTCCGCGTCCGGGCTGGGGCGCAGATAGACCGTGCCGACCATCGGCGAGGTGACCGCGCCGGGATGGCTCTTGGGATCGGCGGCGCCGGAGGCGGCGGGCGTTTCGGGCGGGCTGGACTGGGCCGGCGCGGGCGCCGCGGCGGGGGCGGGCGCGTGCATGGCGGGCGCGGCGTGGTAGACCGGCGCTGCGGTGATCTCGCGCGCCACGCGGATGCGCAGCTCGCCCTTCTCCACTTCGATCTCGGTCAGCTCGGTGTCCTTGAGGATGTCGGCGAGTTCGCGAACGAGCTTGGAATCGATCTGCGGGCGGGACGTGTTGGACGCCATGAGGTCAGGACCCTTCTTGTTCTTCAGATGCGCGCCGGACCAGCCGCGCGGCCGCTTCGAGGCCCAGCACGTAGCTGAACGCGCCGAAGCCGGTGATCGAGCCCTCGGCGGCCTTCGCGGCATAGCTCGTATGCCTGAAAGCCTCACGTCGGGCGGGGTTGGACAGATGCACTTCTACGGCCGGTACGTCCACCCCCTGCAGCGCGTCGAGCAGCGCGACGGAGGTGTGGGTGTAGGCGGCGGGGTTGATCACGATCGCCGAACCCTCGCGCCCGGCGCGCTGGACGAGATCGACCAGGCCGCCTTCGGAATTGGTCTGTTCGAACACGATGCCCACGCCCAGCCGCTCGGCGGTCTCGGCGCACAGCCGTTCGATGTCGGCCAGCGTGTCGCGGCCGTACACTTCCGGCTCGCGGCTCCCGAGCAGGTTCAGATTCGGGCCGTTCAGAACGAAGATCGGCTTCAACGGGACACTCCGGCGCCGCGCGCCTTGACGAAACGCGACGGTTCTACGACGTGAAGGCCTTGAACGACAAGCACGACCGGTAATCGGGAGCGGGCATGAGTGAAATCACGATCACCGTCAACGGCGAATCCCGGATCGCCCCGGCGGGCCTGACGCTCTCAGGCTTTCTGAACCATCTGGGGCTGGACCCGCGCAAGGTGGCCGTCGAGCGCAATCTCGAGATCGCGGCGCGGTCCGATTACGACACGGTCGAGATCGAATCCGGCGACCGGCTGGAGATCGTTCACTTCGTGGGCGGGGGCTAGGCCTTCGGCTTGAACGAGCCCGCCACCGACAGCACCACGCCGACCGCGGCGCAAACGAGACCGATGACCAGAAGCGTCAACGAGGCGCGATCCGGACCGCCCTCGAAGGTCCGCCAGAGGCTGTAGAGCAGGGTGACCGCGGCAAGGCCCCAGACGAACGCGACGATGTAGGCGACAGGTCCAGCGCTTTTCTTGACCGGCGTTTCTGGCGTCTCTGACATGACAGGCTCCCTCCTTTACCGTGCCGAATAAGGATATACGCGCTCACGCGCGCTGTCATTCGCTGCGGCGGCGCCGGGCGGGTGACGCCGCCTTCGCGGCGCGCTAGGAGACAGGCCATGACCCAGACCTCGACGCCTTCCACCGACACCCTGACCGTCGCCGGCCGCGAACTGAAATCGCGCCTGATCATCGGCACCGGCAAGTATGCGAGCTACGAGCAGAACGCCCGCGCGCTCGAAGCCTCCGGCGCGGAGATGATCACCGTTGCGGTCCGGCGGGTGAACCTGTCCGATCCCTCCCAGCCGCGCCTGGTCGATTTCATCGATCCTGAGAAATACGTCTTCCTGCCCAACACGGCGGGCTGTTTCACTGGGGAGGACGCCGTCAGGACGCTGCGCCTGGCGCGCGAGGCGGGCGGCTGGAGCCTTGTGAAGCTCGAAGTGCTGTCAGATCCCAAGCACCTCTACCCCGACATGGCCGAGACCCTGCGGGCCACCGAGATGCTGATCAGGGAAGGCTTCGAGGTGATGGTGTATTGCTCGGACGACCCGGTCTACGCCAAGCGCCTGGAGGAGGCGGGGGCCTGCGCGATCATGCCGCTGGGCGCGCCGATCGGCTCGGGCCTGGGCATCCAGAACCCGGTCAATATCCGGCTGATCATCGAAGGGGCGAAAGTGCCGGTGATCGTCGACGCCGGGGTGGGCACCGCGTCGGACGCCGCGATCGCCATGGAGCTCGGCTGCGACGCGGTTCTGATGAACACCGCCATCGCCGAGGCCAGGGATCCGATCTTGATGGCGAGCGCGATGAAGCACGCCGTCATCGCAGGCCGGCAGGCCTATCTCGCAGGCCGCATGCCGAAGAAGAAATACGCCGATCCGTCGAGCCCGCTGGCGGGATTGATCTGACCTCAGCTTTCCAGCTGACGGTCCAGAGCCTCCTGCAGGGCGTCGAGATCGGCGCCCGGGATCACCGCGTCGCCGACCACGAAGAAGGGCGTGCCGCGCACGCCGATCTGCCGGGCGAGGTCGTCGACCTCGGCGAGCTCTTCACGCACCGCGTCTGAGTCCATCGCCGCGCGCATGTCCGCCACGTTCACGCCCGACTGCTCGGCGAGCTCGTCGATACGCGCCGAGGGCAGGGGGCCGTTCGCGGTCATCAGTGCGTTGTGGAACTCGAGATAGGCGTCCGGCGCGATCTGCCAGACCGCGAGCGAAGCGCGCGCGGCCTCGAGCGACTGCTCGCCGCGCACCGGCCATTCCTTGAAGACGAACCGGACCTGATCGCCGTGCGAGGCGAGGGTCTGCTGCACCCAGTCGTTGGTCAGTGCGCAGAACGAGCAGCGATAGTCGAAGAACTCGACGATCGTCACGACGGGATCCGACGCGCCTGCGACCGGCGTTCCGCTGTCGCCTTCCAGAGCTGCGGCGTTGGCCGCGACCGCGTCCAGCGTGGCGCGCTGTTCGCGTTCGCGGGCGCGGCGCTGCAGCTCGATCAGGGCTTCCTCGATGATCTCCGGATTTTCCAGGATGTAGGCGCGAACGATCTCCTCGATCGCCTCGCGATCGCGCGGCTCGGCCTGGGCCGAGGCGTCGTCGCCGCCCGAACAGGCGGCCAGCGTGGCGGCGAAAAAGACGGCGGCGATCGCTCTGAACATCATAGGGCTCCGTAACATGGCCGGGCAGGTGTAACCGCTCGCGGTGCGGCGGTCCAACCGTTACGCGATCACGAGGGCGTCAGTTGAACGCGGGGTCGGTGAAGTTGGGCCTGCGCACGCGTTCGGCGCGGTTCCACTGGCGGATTTCGCGATCGCTCGGTTGTGTGACGGCGATGATCTCTGCGGCGCGGATCCAGGCCTCGGTGCCGCGCTCGAGCTCTTCCTTGGCGCGCTGAGCGAAGATGTGCGCCTGCATTTCGTCGCCGACATGATAGGCCCGCTCGGCGGTGGCCAGCTCGGCCATCGCGGTCTCGCCAAGCGCCTGATGGGCGAGCGATTTCTGGAACCAGCCGAACGCGTTGTCGGGCTCCTCGACCAGCGCCACGTTGAGATGGCCGACGGCCTCGCGCACGAGGTCTTCATCGCCCGAGGCGATCAGCGCGCCGGCGAGGCCGATCCGCAAGAGCGCCGCCTGCGGCAGGGCCTCCACCGCTACGCGATAGGGCGCGATCGAGTCCTCGATCCGCCCGCTCTCATAGAGCATCTGGCCCTTCAGCTCGTGAAAGAACGGGTTGTCCGGCTCTTCGGCCAGAAGGCCGTCGGCAGCCTCTACGGCGCGGTCGGTCAGCCCCTGCTTGTAATAGGCCACGGCGCGTGCGTATTGGGCTGGAACGGATTGGTCGCTTTCCGGATAGCGCTCGAAGGTCTGGGCGGGCGGCGCCATGAACCCGATGATCTTGGCCTGCAGCCGTCGAAGGGTGGCGATCTCCTCAGCCGTGTCCTCGACATCGGCGTAGGGGCTGCCTTCGACATTGCGGCGCAGGGCCGAAACCCGGTCCGCGCTGAGCGGGTGAGACCGGAAATACTCCCAGCGGCGCTGGAAGCTTACGCGCTCCTGATAGGCGAGGCGCTCGAAGGTCGCGACAAGACCGCGGCCTGACTGGCCGGTGGCGGTGAGGAAACGTACGGCTGCCTGGTCGGCGGCGGCTTCCTGGCCGCGCGAATAGCGCAGCATGTCCATGGTGGCGAACTGAGGCGCGGACGCGATGATCGCTGCTCCGGCGTCTCCCGCTCCGGCCAGCGCTGCGATGAGGCCGATGCCGATAGAGGCGGCCATGGTCGCCATGCCGCCGCGGGCGGCGTCCTGCATCCGCACGAGGTGGGCGCCTTCGATATGGCCGATTTCGTGCGCGATGACGCCTTTGATTTCATTTGGGTTGTGGGCGAGCACGATCGTGCCGGTGTTCATGAAGATGTTCTGCCCGCCCGTGACGAAGGCGTTGAACTCCATGTCGCCGACCAGATAGAAATCGACCGAGCGCGGATCGAGCTCCGCCGCTTGAAGAAGCGGGTCGGTATAAGCCCGCATCTCCATCTCGATTTCGGTGTCACGGATAAGGCCTTGGGCCGCAGCCGAGGCGGTGCCCAGGCTGACCGCGCCGAGCGCCGCAAGGGCGGTGCGTGTGATCGTTCGAACCAGTCCGGCCATCGCCGTCTCCGTCGCCGCGGCGCGCCGTCTTCAGCGCGCCTGCCGATCCCCCAGGCTTTCGATATATGCAAGACTAGCGCCGAATTAAGGCGCGAGGGACCCCTGTTGGCAGGAGCGGCCGCCGGGCGCCCCCTCGCGCCCGGCTCCGCCCGGTTCTCAGCTCAGGCCGAGAAATTTCGAAGATCGCTGCCACCAGCCGCGTTTGCGCGGCTTGGGCGAGCCGTCCTCGTCGGTTTCTTCACCGCCTGCAGCGCCGTCTCCGGTGGCGCCGGCCTTGCCCGGTTCCTGCTGGATAGAAGCGGGCGCTTCGGCTTTCGCCGCGGCCGGTTCGGGCGCGGGTTCGGGCCGGGGTTCGGCGGCGGGGCTTTCGTCGACGACGGGCGCCTCCGCAGTTTCGGGATCGGCCGCGGGTTCGGTTTTCTTCTTGCGAGTCCGGCGTTTGGGCTTGGGCTTTTCTTCAGCGGCGGGCTCGGCGGCGGGCGCCTCGTCGATCACCGGTGCGTCCGCTTCGGCGGGTTCAGCCGCTTCGGCTTCAGGCTCGGCGGCCTTGCGGCGGCGGCGGCGTTTGGGCCGCTCTTCGCTTTGCGGTTCGGGCGTCTCCTCGGCGCTGACGGGCGCGGACTCCACCGCCTCAGCCTCTGATTCCGCCTTTTCCGGCGCGGGTTTGCGGCGGCGGCTGCGGCGCGGCTTGCGCTCCCCCTCGGCGTCGGAGGACGAGGAGAAATCGTCGCCGCCGGTGGGTTCGACGACCTTCAGAACGTCGTCGGCATCATCCTGACCAGAGCGGCCGGCGTCATCACCGGAACCGCTTTCATCATCACCGCGGCCGTTTTCGTCGTGACCGCCGAGCGCGTCGTTCGCCTCGAAGTCGGACCGGCCGCTTTCCTCGCGGCGGCGGCGATTACGTCCGCCGCGCCGGCCGCGCCGGCGCCGCTTCTTGCCGTTCCCGTCGTCCTCGCCGGACGCCTCGCGGCGGTCGGAGCGGTCAGAGCGGCCCGATCGTTCGGACCGTTCGCTGCGTTCTTCTTCGTCGAGCTCGTCGATGACCTCGTCAGGCGTGGTCTCCTCGACGTCCGCAGCTGTGATAGCGGGCGCTTCAGCCGCGGCGACCGCTTCGGCGCGGGCGGCTTCCTTGCGGGTTTCCAGCCTGTCGAGCTTGCAGTCAGGGCGCACCAGGGAGGCGTCCGCGTCCACGGTCACGCGCATGTCGTAGCGCTGCTCGATCGCGTTCAGCGTCTCGCGCTTTTCGTTGAGCAGGTAGAGCGCGACTTCGGCGGGGCAGACCAGGCGCGCATGGGCGGTGCGGCCGCGCACGCCTTCTTCTTCCAGGGTGCGCAGGGCGACCAGGGCGCTTGATTCGATCGAGCGGACATGGCCCGCGCCGCCGCAATGCGGGCAGGTGTCGGTGGAGCCTTCGACCAGCGAGGTGCGCCGGCGCTGACGGCTCATCTCAAGAAGGCCGAACTGGCTGATCCGGCCGACCTGCAGGCGGGCGCGGTCGCGCTTGAGCGCGTCCTTCATCTTCTTTTCGACCTGACGGACGTTCTTGTTCTCGTCCATGTCGATGAAGTCGATGACCAGAAGCCCGGCCAGGTCGCGCAGACGCATCTGGCGCGCGGCTTCCTCGGCGGCTTCCAGGTTCGTGCGCAGGGCGGTCTGCTCGATATTGCGCTCTTTGGTGGACTTGCCCGAGTTCACGTCGATCGAGACCAGCGCCTCGGTCGGGTTGATCACGATATAGCCGCCCGATTTGAGCTGCGCGGTCGGCGAGTGGATCGCCTCGAGCTGGCTTTCCACCTGATGGCGCAGGAAGAGCGGGGTGGCGTCCTTGTAGTGCTGGACCTTCTTGGCGTGGCTGGGCATCAGCATCCGCATGAAGGCCTTGGCCTCCTTGTAGGCTTCCTCGCCCTCGACCTGCACCTCCTCGATGTCCTTGTCGTAGAGGTCGCGGATCACGCGTTTGACGAGATTGCCTTCCTCGTAGATCAGCGCGGGCGCGCTGCTTTCCAGCGTGGTGGTGCGGATGTTCTCCCACAGCCGGATCAGATACTCGTAGTCGCGCTTGATCTCGGCCTTGGTGCGGTCAGCGCCCGCGGTGCGAATGATCAGGCCCATGCCGCCGGGCACGTCGAGTTCGGCCACGGCGGACTTCAGCCGCTTGCGGTCGGCGGCCTGGGTGATCTTGCGCGAAATGCCGCCGCCCCGGGCGGTGTTGGGCATCAGCACCGAATACCGGCCGGCGAGCGACAGATAGGTGGTCAGCGCCGCGCCCTTGTTGCCGCGCTCCTCCTTGGCGACCTGCACCAGCAGAACCTGGCGGCGCTTGATCACCTCCTGGATCTTGTACTTGCGCATGAAGTTGCGGCGCTTCTTGGCCGCTTCGTCGACGAGATCGTCCTCGTCGTTCAGCGTTTCGGCCTCGTCGTCGCCGTCGCCCGATCCGCCGCTGTCGGAGAAATCCTTCGCCAGCTCGGCTTCCTGCTTGCGCAGCTCCTCGCGGTCGGCGTGCGGGATCTGGTAGTAGTCGGGATGGATCTCGTTGAAGGCGAGGAAGCCGTGCTTGTTGCCCCCGTATTCGACGAAGGCGGCCTGGAGCGAGGGTTCGACCCGCGTCACCTTGGCCAGATAGATGTTTCCTCGAATGGGCTTCTTAGAGGCGCTCTCGAAGTCGAATTCTTCAACGCGGTTGTTTTCGACCACGACCACCCGGGTCTCTTCCGGGTGGGCGGCGTCGATCAGCATCTTGCGGGACATGCACGAAAACTCCATGCCGAGCGCGTTCGGCCCGGGTCCTCGTCGGACACGGGCTGGAAAGGCTGCGGCGATTGCGGGAGCGCGCGGCGGGAGCGGGAGCCGAGGTCGGAATGATCTGAGCTGACTCGTGCGCTGCGCGCATGGGTTGGTTCGTCCTTCGAGGCCGCGTGCGGCGGAGGGCCGGCCTTCGCCGTTCCCTGCCGGACGCGCCGCGTCCCCGTAGCTTGTGTGGCGCCGGCGCGGGCGGGCTGAGCCGGCCTGCGCGTCGTCCAGGAAAATCGTTCGTTCCGGAGTTCGAGGGCGAGGGACGCCCCGGCGTCGTCCGGGTCTCCGAGACGCCCGAAGCCGCCTTTGCGAGGCGATCCGGACCGGTCTGCGGATAGCTCACATTGCACCATATCCGAAGCGATGAAAAGCGACCTTCGCCATGTTAGAAAGCGTTGACGGCTCGCTAACCGAATCGCAAGGCGTGCGGGTCTAGAGTGTGCTCCGATCGCGCGATCCGCCCGGCTTACAAGAGGCGGACGCGCAACGGCAGACCAAGGATGGTGACGGCCATGGCGCGGCTCGCAACAGCGTTTCTCGTGTTTGTCTTCGGCGCGCTCGGCGCGGCGCCGGCGTTCGCGGACGAGGTGACTGCGGTGCGATTCGGCGCGCACGCGGACTACACCCGCATCGTCATCGAGACGTCCGAGCCGGTGACGGCCCGCGCCTACACCCTGTCCGAACCCGTCCCGCGCCTGGTGGTGAGCTTCGACGCCGCCTCCTGGAACGTGGCCGGGCTGTCGAACGCCGCAGGCCGGGGAACCGGCGGGGTGGGGGCTTTCCGGTTCGACCGCGAGGCGCTGTCGCCGCGCATCGTCTTCAATCTCGACCAGCCCTACACCGTCACCCAGGAGCTGAGCCTGGAGCCCAACGGCGGAGGCTGGCGCACGGTCGTCGACATTGCGCCCGCCGCTGAAGCGACCTTCCAGCGCCTGTCGGGCTTTCCTGCGCCCGAGCTTACGCTCGACGACATTCTGATGCGCGAAGTCGGCGTCCTGCCGCCCAGCTGCGAGGCGATCAAGGTCGTCGTCGATCCCGGCCATGGCGGCCGCGATCCCGGCGCGACGGCGCGCTTCGGCGGCCTTCATGAAAAGGATATCGCGCTCGCCGCGGGCCTCGAGCTGCGCGATCTTTTGCGCGCGACCGGCCGCTATCAGGTGACCATGACGCGGGACACCGACGTGTTCGTCGATCTCTACGAGCGGGTGGACATCGCACGGCGGGCGAACGCGAACCTGTTCATCTCGCTTCACGCCGACGCTTCGCCCAACAGCTCCGGGCCGAGCGGCGCGACGATCTATTCGATGAACCCGCGTGCGGTCGCCCGCGCCCGCGACCGGGCCGAGCGCAACGGCGACTGGGTGGACTCCAACCGCCCGGAAGAGGTCACCGAGATCCTCCGCGACATGGTCGTCACGCTCAAGCAGAGCAATTCCGAGCAGTTCGCCGACGCGCTGCGCACCGAGGTGGGCCGGGCCGGTCCGCTGTGGAAGGACACGCCCATGCAAGCGAACTTCGCCGTGCTGACCGATCCCGAAGTCCCCGCCGTTCTGTTCGAGATGGGATTCATGACCAACCGGGCGGACTCCGCGCGGCTGAACAATGCGAACGAGCGCCGCCGGCTGATGAACGCCGCGCTGGCGGCCATCGAGTCCCACTTCGCCTATTGCGGCGGCGGCGAGCCTGCGCCGCGCTATGTCGCCCGCAACGGATCGGGCGCGGCCTCGACCGCGCGCTGATCGCGATGAGGCGGCGTTCGCCGCTGGTCTTTGGGGGCGGTCTCGCCATAATGTCGCCGACCGAGGGCGGCAGAAGTCCGGCGCGAGGGGCGCGTTCGGGCTGAAGAGGACGGCATGAAACTCCTGACGTTGAAGAACGCTTTGCGGCTGGTGCTGTGGGGCGGAGCGGCGGCGGCCGTGCTGGCCGTGGTCGGGCTGATCGCGGGCATCGTCTATGTCGTGCGCGTCACCGAGGACCTGCCTGACTACGAACAGCTCGCCGAGTACGAGCCGCCCATCATGAGCCGGGTGCACGCAGGCGACGGCGAGCTGATCGCCGAATACGCCATCGAGCACCGCGTCTTCGTGCCGATCGAGAACATTCCGCCCGACGTGATCGCCGCCTTCCTGTCCGCCGAGGACAAGAATTTCTACCAGCACGGCGGGGTCGATCTTCTGGGCATGATCCGAGGCGGCGCCCGCTCGGTGCTGACCCGGCTGCGCAATCCCGGCGCGCCGCTGCAGTCGGGCTCCACGATCACCCAGCAGGTGGCGAAGAACTTCCTTCTGACGGCTGATCAGCGCATCGAACGCAAGGTGCGCGAGATCGTCATCGCCCGGCGCATGGAGCGCGCCTTCACCAAGGACCAAATTCTCGAGCTCTATCTCAACGAGATTTATCTGGGGAACCGCGCCTACGGGATCGCGGCGGCGGCGCTCAATTATTTCGACAAGTCTCTCGACGAGCTGACGCTCGAAGAGGCGGCCTATCTCGCCGCGCTGCCCAAGGCGCCGAACAACTACCACCCGACCCGGCGCACCGAAGCTGCAGTCGGACGGCGCAACTACGTGCTCGGGCGAATGGCGGCGAACGGCTACATCTCCGAGGCTCGCGCCGAAGAGGCGATGGATCTGCCGCTGGTCACCGTCGACCGGCTGGAAGGCGAGCAGTATCTGGCCGCGGAATATTTCGTCGAGCAGGTCCGCCGCGAGGTGTTCGACCGCTATGGCGAGGACCAGCTCTATCGCGAAGGCCTGTCGATCCGCACCACGCTGGACACCCGCATGCAGCTCGCCGCGCGGCGGGCGCTGCGTGACGGGCTGGAAGACTATGACCGCCGGCACGGCTATCGCGGGCCGGTGGCGCGCATGGAAAACTTCGACGCCTGGCCGGATCAGCTCGCCGAAATCGAGCCGCCCGCCGACATCGACGAGGGTTGGACCCTGGCGGTGGTGCTGGAGCTGACCGAGGCTTACGCCGATATCGGCTTCGCCGACCGCTCGCGCGGCAAGATCCCGCTCTACGCCCTGCGCTGGGCGCGCGAGCCGGGCCGCGACGAGGACGGCTTCCCCCGGCTGGGTGCGCGCATCCAGCGCCCCGCCGACGCGCTGGAAATGGGCGACGTCGTTCTGGTCGAGAAGCTCACCGAGGAAGACGCGCCGGACGAAACCGTCGAGGCCGATCATTACGGCCTGCGCCAGATCCCCGAGGTGAACGGCGCGATCCTGGCGGTCGACCCGTTCACGGGCCGGGTGCTGACCATGGTGGGCGGGTATTCCTTCCAGCAGAGCCAGTTCAACCGCGCGGTCCAGGCCCAGCGCCAGCCGGGCTCGTCCTTCAAGCCCTTCGTCTACGCCGCGGCGCTCGATAACGGCTACACCCCGGTCTCGATCATCCTGGACGCGCCCTTCGTGGCCTCCGGCGACGAGTCCACGCGCTTCTACCGGCCGCAGAACTATTCGGAAGTCTTCTACGGGCCTTCGACCCTGCGCCGCGGGCTCGAGCTGTCACGCAACGTCATGACCGTGCGCCTGGCCCAGGAAATGGGCATGGGACCGGTCGCGCAGTACGGCGAGGCGTTCGGCATCTACGAGGACCTTCAGCCCACCCTGGCGATGGCGCTGGGCGCGGGCGAGACCCGGCTGATCGATCTGGTCGGCGCCTATGGCGCTCTGGTGAACGGCGGCCGGCTGGTCGAACCCTCCATCATCGACCGGGTGCAGGCGCGGTCGGGCGAGACCATCTTCCGCTCCGACGTGCGCGACTGCACCGGCTGCGACGTCGAGGAGTGGAGCGAGGGGCTGGCCGAACCCGACCTGCCCGAACCGGGCGAGCAGGTCGTCGATCCTGTCACCGCCTATCAGATCGTGCACATGCTTGAAGGCGCTGTGGAACGCGGCACCGCGACCGCGCTCAATAGCCTCGGCCGGCCGCTGGGCGGCAAGACCGGCACCACCAACGATTTCCGCGACGCCTGGTTCGTGGGCTTCTCGCCGGACCTGGTCGTGGGCGTCTATGTCGGCTTCGACACCCCGCTGCCGCTGGGTTCGGGCGAGGCGGGCGGCCGGGTCGCTGCGCCCATCGCGCGCGACTTCTTCGAGCCGGTGCTGGAGCGCTATTCGGTCGCGCCGTTCCGGGTGCCCGACGGGGTCAATCTCGCCCCGGTGGACCGCGAGACCGGCGAGCCTGGCGTGATCGGCCGTCCCGGCGTGATCCTGGAAGCCTTCCGTCCGGGTACCGAGCCGAGCCGCGGCGCTTCCAACGCCGAGGAATCGCTGAGCTTCGGCGCAGGCGCGCTTGGCGCGGGCTCCGGCAGGCGGTCCGGCGAAGGCGATCAGGCCGTTGACGAGGACGACGGCGAGGACGAGCTCGGCGATCTGTACTGATCGCGCTTGAACGCCTGCGCCGGCTCTTGGTAAAGCCGCGTGCCCAAACCTGTTTTCAAGAAGACCGAGGAGCGCCGCCATGCGCGCTGAAATCGCCGAGCTGAAATCCGCCGTCTCCGCGTCCACCGCCCTCCTACGGAGGCGTCTTTGACTGGGATACAGCCCAGAAACGCCTCGACGAGCTGAACGCCAAGGCTGAAGACCCGACGCTCTGGGACGATCCTTCGAACGCGCAGTCGCTGATGAAAGAGCGCAACAAGCTCGAAGCGGCGATGCGCGAGGTCTCAGAGATCGAGGCCGAGCTCTCCGACAATCTCGAAGTCGCCGAACTCGCAGACGAGGACAGCGACGAGGCGCTGCTCGAGGAAGCGCTGAGCGCGCTCAAGGCACTGAAGATGCGCGCCGGCAAGGCCGAGCTTCAGGCGCTCCTGTCCGGCGAAGCGGACGGCAACGACGCCTATCTCGAAATCCACCCCGGCGCGGGCGGCACCGAGGCCCAGGACTGGGCGGAGATGCTCGCGCGCATGTATACGCGCTGGGCGGAAGGCTCGGGCTACAAGGTCGAGGTGATCGAGGCCCAGGCCGGCGAGGAGGCGGGGCTGAAATCGATCACCCTGCTGATCAAGGGCGAGAACGCCTACGGCTGGCTGAAGACCGAGGCCGGGGTGCACCGGCTGGTGCGCATCTCGCCCTATGACAGCTCGGGCCGGCGGCACACCAGCTTCGCCAGCGTCTGGACCTATCCGCTCGTGGACGACACGATCGAGGTCGAGATCGAGGACAAGCACGTGCGTGTGGACACCTACCGGGCCTCCGGCGCGGGCGGTCAGCACGTCAACAAGACCGACTCCGCGGTGCGCCTGACCTACGACATGCCCGGCGAGGAGAACCCGATCGTCGTGCAGTGCCAGAACGAGCGCAGCCAGCACAAGAACCGGGCGAACGCCTGGGCGATGCTGCGCGCGCGGGTCTACGAGATCGAGCTTCAGAAGCGCGAGGCGGCGGCCCAGGCCGAGGCGGACTCCAAGACCGATATCGGCTGGGGCCACCAGATCCGCTCCTACGTTCTGCAGCCCTATCAGATGGTCAAGGACCTCAGGACCCAGGTGGAGACCTCCGACACCCAGGGCGTGCTCGACGGCGATCTCGACGACTTCATGGCCGCAGCCCTCGCCCAAAGGGTGGGCGCGGAGAACGAGGCGTAAAAAAAGGCGGGCCGGGCGGCCCGCCTTTTTCGTTCGGGCTGGTCGAGCCCTAGGTCTTGCTCAGAAACGGATCGCCGCCAGCCGCTTTCGGCGCGTCGGATTTCGCAGCCGTGGAAGGAGGCGGAGCGGAAGACGCCGCGGTCGCCGCAGGTGCGGAGGGACGGGTCGCTTCGGCTTTCGGCGCGGCGCTCTGCACGCGGGCGCCGGAGGAGGACTTCTCGCTCAGCGGATCGGAGCTGCGCTTGCAGTGACCGTCGAAATACGCGCCGCTCTCGATCGAGAGGCTGGCGTGAATGACGTCGCCTTCGACCCGGGCGGTGGAGGCGAGCTGGACCTGGCGGGCCCGCACCGAACCTTCGACCCGGCCGCGCACCGTGACGGTCTCGGCGACGACCTCGCCCTTCACCGTGGCTTCCTCGCCGATGGTGAGGTTGGCCGCGCGCACGTCGCCGTCGACAGAGCCGTCGAGCTGGACTTCGCCTTCCGAGCTGATCGAGCCGGTGACCGTCAGGTCGGCGCTGAGGATGGAGGGGGCTCTCGATTTCATGGCGGACCTCTTGGACGGCGCCGGCGCGGCGGCGGATTCGGCGGGGGCGGAACTGTCTTTTTTACTGAACATAGTAACCAGCTCTGATGAAGCTTTCGGGATCGGTGTGGTCGCCTCTGAACCACACCTCGTAATGCAGGTGCGTGGCGGTCGACCGGCCGGTGGAGCCCATGCCCCCCAGGCGCTGGCCGGCGACGACCATGTCACCGCGCCGAACGTCTATCGAATGAAGATGACCATACCGTGTCCGGAAGCCGTAACCGTGATCGACTTCCACGGTCCGGCCGTAACCCGCGCGCCAGCCCGCATAGACCACGCGGCCCGGCGCGGGCGCGATGATCGGGGCGTTGCGATAGGCGGCGAAGTCCGCGCCGGCGTGCATGGCCAGGCGCCGGGTGAACGGGTCGATCCGCGTACCGTAGGGCGAGGTGCGGCGGAACTCGCCCTCCACCGGCACGCCCAGCGGCGCTGAGGACAGGAGCTGTTCGAGCTGCTCGCTCTCGGCCAGGCGCGAGGCGATGCGGGCGACGCGGGCGTTGAACGGGTCTTCGAGATTGAGCCCGTCGGAGAACAGCGGCGCAGCGTCGATGTTCAGAAGCGGACCGCCGGTGCCGCCGTCGCCATCCAGCGGGCCTTCGTCCAGCGCCTCGTCGACGCGCATTCCCGTCAGGCGCAGCACGGCGCGCAGGTTTTCAAGTCGGCGCTCGGCGTTGTTCTCGGCTTCGGCCAGCGCGGCGTCCTGATCGGACAGAAGGGCCGCGACGCGTTCTTCGGCGAGGCCGTCGCCGGGGTTTTGCGCGGCCAGATCGATCAGCGCGCCCCGCGGATCGGGATCGGACGGGGCCGCGGCCATCAGGATGCGCCCTTCGTCGATGGACGGGCTCTGCCGGTCCTCGCCGACCGATAGGTCGTCGGCGAAATCGAGCAGGCGGCGCAGCGTGTCGTGGCGCAGCTGGAACTCGCCGGCCGTGCGGTCGAAGGCGTTGGTGCGCGATTCCACATAGGCGATCGCAGCGGCTTCGGACGCGCGCGCCTCTTCGAGTTCTTCGAGATGTCGTTCCTGCAGCGCCAGCATCTGGTCGCGGATGCGATCCTTGGCGCTGTCGGTCAGGATCATGTTCACCGAGGTGATGGCCAGCCAGACGGCGAGCACGCACACGCCGGCGATCGCAGCGAGCTGCATCTCCGTGGTCACGGCGAAATACCGGACCTGACCTTCCGTGCGGTGATAGATCTGCCGGTCCGGGAAGCGCGCCTTGATGTGCTCCCAGGGACCGGCGAGAAGATGTTTCACCATCCCGTGTCCGTCAGCCTTTTATGTACCCCTCTGCGCTGCGCAAATTGGCACATAATTCATGACAAGTTCAACTCGCGAGGAACAGCGTCCCCCGCGGGCCGTTAAGACGAGCTTGACGCCTAGGCGATTAACGGGGCCGGACGCAAGCGGTCCGCGCCTCAGACCGGCCCAGCGAGAGGCTCGTACCAGTCCGCCGGAAGGCCCGCCCGGTCGCGCGCCTCGGCGTTGAAAGGCCGCTTGAGATCGCCCCTGAAATAGCGCCGGACGAGCGCTTCGAAGCGGGCCTGCGGGTCGGCGTTTTCGCTCTCGCACACCGCATCGAACCAGCGCCTTCCCGCGGCGACATGGCCGACCTCTTCTTCGTATATCACCTTAAGAACGCTCGCGCTTTCGGCGTCCTCCGCACCGTTCAGCCGGTCGATCATGCCCGGCGTGACGTCCAGCCCGCGCGCTTCGAGCACCATGGGTGCGACCGCGAGCCGGGCGGCGAGATCGTGGGCGGTCGCCTCGGCCGCCTCCCACAGCCCGTCATGGGCGGGCAGGTCGCCGTAATCGCCGCCGAGCGCGCCCAGACGCTCCCGGACCATGACGAAGTGACTCGCCTCGTCGTCGCCCACGCCGATCCAGTCGTCGAGGAAATCGCGCCGGTCGGCGTCTGCGATTCGCCCATCCCCGCCGAACCGCGCCACCAGGTCGAACGCCAGATCGATGGCGTTGAACTCGATATGGGCGACCGCGTGCAGCAGCGCGAATCGTCCCGCAACCGTCCCCAGGCGCCGCCGGGGAACCTGTCCGGGCGGTTTCAGCTCGGGCCGATCCGGCCGGGCGGGGCGAGATCGCCCGCCCGCCAGGCCGCCGCGACCGCGCGCGCCCTGTCCGCCTTGCGGGCCGGGTCGGCGGTCAGAAGGACCGACCGCGCCGCGTCTGCGAGCGTGCCGCTCAAAGCGATTTCACCGCCTCCAGCACCGCATCGACATGGCCGGGCACCTTCACCTTGCGCCAGACCTCCCTGATCGCGCCGTCGGGGCCGATCAGGAAGGTGCAGCGTTCGATGCCCATATAGGACTTGCCGTACATCTGCTTCTCCACCCAGGCGCCGTAACGCTCGGTGACGTCGGAGTCCGCGTCGGAGACGAGGATCACCTTCAGCCCGTGCTTGTCCTTGAACTTGTCGTGCTTGGCCGCGGTGTCCTTGGAGATCCCGATCACCACAGCGCCGGCGGCGTCGAATTCGCCGATCTTCTCGGAAAAGCCGATCGCCTCCTTGGTGCAGCCGGGCGTGTCGTCCTTGGGGTAGAAATACAGAACCACCGCCTTGCCGGCGAAGTCGCTCAGCGAGACCTCGCGGCCGCCGTCGGCGGGCAGGGTGAATTCCGGGGCCTTGCTTCCGGGCTTAAGTTCGCTCATCAAAATCCTCCTCGTCCCCGCGGCGGGGACCGCCCCGGCCGCGTCGCCGGGAAGATCGTTCGCAGAGCCCGCCGCGTCCAGAGCCGGGCGGAAATCGCTGAAGGCTGATGCGCCGCGCCCTCCGCCTTGCTGTTCTCTATACGCTTGAAGCGCTCGCCGCCTTGCTTGCGCTTGCGATTTTTGCAGGCGGCGCGATCCTCTGGCGGCTGGCCGAAGGTCCCGTCGACGCCGAAATCCTGCGCGCGTCCGCGACCGAAGCGCTGCTCGACGCTGTCGGCGGCGACGTCGCCTCGATCGATTCCCTGCAGATCTCCTTCGATCCTGCGCTCGCAGCCCTCGTCGTGACCGCCCGGAACGTGAACGTGGCGCGCGCGGGCGGCGAAGTGCTCGTCGACGCCGACCGGGTGGAGACCGCGCTGGCGCTCGATCTGTTTCTCGCCGGCCGGGCCGCACCGGTGCGCATCGCAGCCGAGGGCGGAGCGTTCTCGCTGGTCCGCGGCGCGGACGGGCGGGTGTTCGCCGGGATCGGCGGGCCTGAAGCGGTGCGCGCCACCCCCGCCGGGGCCGGCCCTGGGCCGGGGCTCGGCGCGCTGACCAGCGGGCTCGATCCTGAAGGCGGGCTTTTATCGCGCCTGGTCACGATCGATCTGCGCGATGTCGATCTGCAGCTCGTCGACGAGGTGAGCGATCTCAGATGGCGGCTCCGCGACGCGCGGGCGGCGCTCGATCTCACCGGCGGGGTGATCGAAGCCGATCTCTCCGGCGCGCTGATCACGTCAGCCGGGCTCGCACCGGTCGCTCTGAGGCTCGAAACCGGCCGCGAGCTCGAGACCTTCTTCGTCGACCTCCGGCTGCGCGATCTGGTGCCCGCCGCCGCCGCGCCCCGGCGCGGACCGCTCGCCAGGCTCTCTGCGCTCGACGCACCGATGGCGCTCGATCTCGTATTCGACGCTTCGGCCGAGGCGGGGCTCGAGGCGGGCCTTCTGGAAGTTTCGGTCGGCGAGGGGCTGGTGCGCGCCGGCGGCCGGGCGCTCGATCTGCGCGGCGCGCGGCTCAGCCTTGGGCTGGACGCCAGCGAAGGCGTTCTCGAGATCAACACAGCGGAAGTGGACTCAGACTTCGTCAGCGCCGCTCTCGAAGGCCGGCTCTTTGATTTCGCGGGCTTCGACGACGCGCTGCCCGGCCGCGCGCGCTTCGACCTCAGCGCCGGCGCCGGCCGGCTCGATCTCACGCCGGCTTTTCCCGAAGCCATGGTCTGGGAGGGCGTCGAGGCTTCCGGTGCGCTCGACCGTACCGATCTGTCCGTGGTCTTCGAGACGCTGGTCGCACAGCTGCCGGGCAAGGTGGGCACGTTCGAAGGACGCTTCGCCTATGACCGAGAGCTCGGCGCGCCGGCGATCGCGCTGTCAGGGCCGGTGCAGGGCGAGATCACCAAGGCCGACGTTCTGCGCCACTGGCCGGTGAACTTCGCGCTCGGCGCGCGCGACTGGGTGCGCGACAGCATCATCGACGGCACGCTCAGCGGCGCGCGGCTCGACATCGACATTCCGCCGAGCGCCATCCTCGCCGACGCCCTGCAGGACGAACATCTGAGCATGGTGTTCGACTTCACCGGCGCGGACGTACGCTACATGTCCACGATGACGCCGCTCTACGGCCTGTCCGGATCGGCAGAGCTGCGCGGGGACTCTTTGAGCCTTCAGGGTCGGGGCGGCGCGATCGGCGCGATCGAGATCGACACCATCTTCGTGGACATTCCCCGCTTCACGCCCAAGGGCGGGCCGGCGCGTTTCGGCGGAACAGGCCGGGGCGCGGCGTCCGACTTCATCGCGCTGATCGACGAACCGCCGCTGGGTATCGCCACGACCTACGGGCTCGACCCGGCTTCGTTCGAGGGCAGGGGCGTAGTGGCCTTCGAGATCGTCCGGCCCATGCTGCGAAGCGTACCGCCGGAAGACATGGACTACGCCGTCACCGGCCGGTTCACCGGCTTCGGCGCGCCGACCGGCATCGGCGATCTGCGGCTGACAGGCGGCGTCGTCGATCTCGAGGTTGATCCGAACGGCTTCCGCGCAGAGGCCGAGGCCGATCTCGCCGGCGCGCGGGCCGATCTGGTGTGGCGGGAAACCTTCGGGCTCGAGGAGAGCGAGCCCTCCAGCATGGTGACGGTCTCCACCCTGATGAGCGCGCGCGATCTCGACCGGCTCGGCCTGCCGCTCAGGCGGTTTCTGGATGGGGCGGTGGGCGTTGACGCGCTGATCCGGGGGCGGGGCCTCGATTTTTCCAGCGTCGAGCTGGCGCTCGATCTCGGCTCGGCGGCGGTCGCGCTTCCAGCCGATCTGTGGAGCAAGCCCGCCGGACAGCCCGCCACCGCCCGGCTCGCCTCGAACTTCGCAGACGGCGGGGCGGTGACGCTCGATCGCTTCGCGCTAACCGGGCAAGGCGTCGAGCTTCAGGCCGCCGCAGCCCTGGCCGCGGACGGGCGGCTTCTGTCCGCCGATATCGACCGGCTGCGCGTGGATGGGCGCATCGACGTCGCAGGCCAGGCCCGGCGGCCCGACGGACCGGACGGGGCGCTGCATCTTCGGGTGACGGGCGAGTACTTCGACGCGGGCGAACTCTTCTCGCCCGGCGGCGAGGGGGAGAGCTTCATCAGCGCGCCGCTGGTGCTCGAAGCCGCGATCGCCCGGGTTCTGATCCGCGAGATCGCCTTCGACGGGCTGGGCCTCACCGCCGAGATGGGCCCCGAAGGCCTCGCACGGGCGAGCCTGGCCGCCCAGACGCGCGGCGGCCCGGTCGACCTGCGCTTCGAGCCTGAGGGGATGGACCCGGCCGCGCCGCGCCGTCTGACGTTGCGCGCGGCAGACGCCGGCGCCCTGCTCGCCGCCTTCGCCGGCTATGACAACGCCGAGGGCGGGACGCTGGAACTGGGCGCGGTCGCGCCGCCGCTGGGCGCGGAGGGGCCGGTTCAGGGCGCGGTGCTCGCCACCGGTTTCACCCTCGAACGCATGCCGCTTCTCGCGCGCATCCTGGCGGCAGGTTCACTGGAAGGCCTGGCCGTGCTTCTGAGCGGGCAGGGCGGGATCGAGTTCGAGCGCCTGCAGAGCGATTTCGTCTGGCAGGACGGCACGCTGGAAATGCGTGAGGCGCGCGTGGCCGGCCCCGCGCTCGGCGTGACATGGACGGGCGTGGTCGATTTCGACGAGCGGCGCACGGACGTGGACGGCACGATCCTGCCCTCCTACGGCGCAAACTCGATCCTGGGTTCGGTGCCGGTGGTCGGCGAGCTGTTCACCTCGCGGCGAGGTGAGGGCGTGTTCGGCGTGACCTTCTCCGCCGCTGGCCCCTTCGATGCGATCCGGGTGGTCTCAAACCCGCTGTCCGCCCTCGCGCCGGGCGTGTTCCGCCGGATCTTCGAAGGCACCTCGGCCGAGCGCGAGCTTCAGGCGCTGGAAGCGGAACGCCGGGCGCGCGAAGCCGCGCAGGCCGAAAACCCGGCTGCTGCTGAGACGCCCGAAGAGCCGGAGGCCCCCGACATTCCAGACGCCCCGGCGGGGCCGCAACCATGAAGATCGTCGGCTTGATGAGCGGCACTTCGCTGGACGGGGTGGACGCCGCCCTCATCGACACCGACGGTGAGACGATCTCCCGTTTCGGGCCGGGGCTCGAAATCGTCTACACCGCCCCAGAGCGCGCCGCGCTTCAGGCCGCCGTTGACGCCGCGCTCGCCTGGCGTTTCGAGGGGCCCGAGCCTGATGCGTTCAGGCCCGCCGAAGCCGTGCTCGCCGATACCCATGCGCGCGCGGTCGAGGCGGTGTGCGCTGCGGCGGGGATCACGCCGTCAGAGCTCGATGCTTTGGGCTTTCACGGCCAGACGGTGATCCACCAGCCGCCCGAAAACGGCGCGCCTGGGCGCACGCGGCAGATCGGCGACGCCGATGCGCTCGCCGCCCGGCTGGGCTGCCCGGTCGTTCATGATTTCAGAAGCGCGGACATGGCCGCCGGCGGTCACGGCGCGCCGCTCGCGCCGATCTACCACGCCGTGCTGGCCGCCAGCACCGGGCTCGAACGCCCGCTCGGCGTGCTGAATATCGGCGGGGTCGCCAATCTCACCCTGATCGGGTCGGACGGCGCGCTCACCGGCTTCGACACCGGGCCGGGCAACGGGCTGATCGACGGCTGGGTGGCGGAAAAGACCGGCGCGGTGATGGACGAGAACGGCGCGCTGTCGGCCAGAGGCCGTGTGCTGGAGGCGGGGCTGCAGGAGCTGCTCGCCCACCCTCATTTCAAGCTCACCGGCCCAAAATCGCTGGATCGCTGGGCCTTCTCTCTGGATGCGGCGCGCAATCTCACCGCCGAGGACGGCGCGGCCACGCTCGCCGAGTTCACCGCCAGAACGATCGCGCTCGGCGCCGATCAGCTGCCAGAACGGCCCGCGCGTCTCATCGTCTGCGGCGGAGGGCGGAAGAACGCCGACCTGCTCGCCCGCATCGCCAAGGCCTGCGGCCTGCCGGTCGTGCCGGCCGAACATGTCGGCTGGCGCGGCGACCTCATAGAAGCGGAAGCCTTCGCGGTGCTTGCCGCACGCACCCTGCGCGGCCTGCCGATCAGCTTTCCCGGCACGACCGGCGTGCCTGAGGCGATGGGCGGGGGGCGGGTGGCCCGCCCCTACCGCCGCGATCCCGCCGGCTGCTCGCGGCGCTCGACCTCCACCTCCGGCAGGCGGCGGTCGAGATAGGTGGTGATCGAGGCTTCCAGCGGTTCGAGGTGGTTGGTGAAGAGGTGACCGGCGCCCTTGATGATGTCGGTCTCGATCTTGATGCCCTTCTGGCTGCGCACCTTGCTCATCGCGCGCTCCATCTCGTCATGGGGCACGATGGCGTCCGCGTCGCCGTGGGCGATCAGGCCCGAGGCCGGGCAGGGCGCCAGGAAGGTGAAGTCGTACATGTTGGTGGGCGGGGCGACAGAGACGAAGCCTGCGATCTCCGGCCGGCGCATCAGAAGCTGCATGCCGATCCAGGCGCCGAAGCTGTGGCCGGCCACCCAGCAGAAGCTGGCGTTGGGATTGTGCGCCTGCGCCCAGTCGAGCGCGGTGGCCGCGTCCGACAGCTCGCCGAGACCCTGGTCGTAGGTCCCCTGGCTGCGGCCCACGCCGCGGAAATTGAAGCGCAGTACCGAAAAGCCGCGCGCCTTGAACTGGTCGTACATCATCGTGGAGACCGGCGTGTCCATGTGCGCGCCGCCCTTGGGGTGAGCGTGCAGGATCAGCGCGACGGGCGCGCCGCCGGTCTTCGAGGGGCTGTACTTGCCTTCCAGGCGCCCGGCCGGGCCGGGGATGATCACGTCGGGCATGAAGGTGTCACACGATGCTGGAGGTTATGTCCGAGTCCCGCACTCAGGCTTTGATTTTCGTTGCGAGGACCGTTAAGAAGTTTTTCGAGCCTAATTCTTGACCGCCCGGGTCGGGAACCTAGATCCCCTGACCGCGACGCCGGTCGAAACGAAGCGGCCTTCTAGCACAGGCTTTACGCAAAGTGCGAGCGGCGGGACGCGGCTTTCTCAGGGGAGGGAAGGGAAACCTGATGAAACTGAGCACCAAGGGCCGTTACGCCGTCATGGCGATGGCCGATCTTGCGGTCTCCAGCAAGGACGGCCCCGCGCCGCTGGGCGAGATCGCGTCACGCCAGGAAATCTCGCTGTCCTATCTCGAACAGCTCTTCGCCAAGCTGCGCCGGGCGGGGCTGGTCAAATCGGTGCGCGGTCCGGGCGGCGGCTATCGCCTGGCCCGCCCTGCCGGCGAAACCCGGGTCGCGGACATCATGATCGCGGTCGAAGAACCGGTCGACGTCACCCGCTGCCAGCACAAGCCCGCCGGCTGCATGGAGAGCGGGCGGCGCTGCATCACCCACGACCTGTGGGACGAGCTGGGCCGGCACATCCATCTGTTCCTGAACGGCGTCACCATCGAGGACGTCATCGAGCGCCGGGTCTCCGGGCTCGCCACCGCGCGCGAGCCGCTCGCGATGGGGCAGGCTGCGGAGTGAGCGTCTATCTCGACCATAACGCCACGGCTCCGGTCCGCCCCCAGGCGGCCGAGGCGATTGCGGCTGCGCTTGGTGCGGCCGGCAATCCGTCTTCGGTGCATGGTGCGGGGCGGGCCGCGCGCGCCACGGTCGAGCGGGCGCGCGGGGTGATCGCGCAGGCGGTCTGTGCGAGAGCCGAGGACCTGATCTTCACCTCCGGCGGCACCGAGGCGAACAACCTCGCCGTTCACGCCGGGATCGCGGCGGGCGCCGAACGCATCATCATCAGCGCGATCGAGCACGACGCAGTGCGCGCGAGCGCTGAGGCCAGCGGCCTGCCGGTCGAGATCTGGCCGGTGGACGCGAACGGACGGGCCCGGATCGACTGGCTGGAAGCGAAGATCGCCGAAGGGGGACCCAGGGCGCTGGTCTGCCTGATGGCGGCGAACAACGAGACCGGGGTGATCCAGCCGGTCGCCGAGGCGGGCTGGAAAATCCGCGAGGCGGGCTGGCTCTTCCATGTCGACGCGGTCCAGGCGCTGGGCAAGGCTGATTTCGACTTCGCCGGATCGGGCGCGCATTTCGCCGCGTTCTCCGCGCACAAGGCCGGCGGTCCGCAAGGGATCGGCGCGCTGGTCGCGGCCTGTGACGCGCAGGTCAGCGCCCTCATCGTCGGCGGCGGTCAGGAAAAGGGCCGCCGCGGCGGCACCGAGAACGTCGCGGGAATCGCAGGCTTCGCCGCAGCGGTGCAGGCCGCAATGGCCGACGCCGGCGTGCGAGACCGCATCAGGGCGCTGCGCGACCGCGCCGAATCGCAGATCAAACGCGCCGCGCCGGAGGTTCACGTCTGGGGGGCGGGCGCTGATCGCCTGCCTGGCACGCTGTGTCTTTCCGCACCCGGCTGGCCCAGCGAGATCCAGGTGATCGCGCTCGATCTCAGAGGTTTCGCCGTGAGCGCGGGCTCGGCCTGCAGCTCGGGCAAGGTGAGGAAAAGCAAGGTGCTCGAAGCCATGGGCGCGAGCGCCGAACACGCCGAAAGCGCCCTTCGGGTCAGCTTCGGCTGGAACAGCACTGAAGCGGAGGCCGACGCGTTCGCCGAGGCCTGGCTGGACGAATACGCCCGCGTGCGGCCCAAGGCGGCCGCCGCGGTCTAGCGAAGCGAAAGGATCGCCATGCCTGCGGTCAAGGAAACCATCGAGGACGTGCGCCGGCTCGAGGCCGACAAGTACAAGTACGGCTTCTCCACCGAGATCGAGCAGGAATACGCGCCCAAGGGGCTGAGCGAGGACACCGTCCGGTTCATCTCGGCGAAGAAGAACGAGCCGCAATGGCTGCTCGACTGGCGGCTGGACGCCTATCGCCGCTGGGAGAAGATGGCCGAGCCGGACTGGGCGAAGGTTGGCTATCCGCCGATCGACTACCAGGACGCGATCTATTACGCGGCCCCGAAAGATGCGGCGAAATACAAGAGCCTGGACGAAGTTCCTCAGGAATTGCTCGACACCTACAAGAAGCTCGGCATCCCGCTGAAAGAGGCCGAGGTCTTGCTCGGCGTGGAAGGCGCGGCGGAAAGCGCGGCCGAGGCGCGCGCCAGGCCGAAAGTCGCCGTGGACGCGGTCTTCGACAGCGTTTCGGTGGCGACCACCTTCAAGGAAGAGCTGAAGAAGGCCGGCGTGATCTTCATGTCGATCAGCGAGGCGGTGCAGGAGCATCCCGAGCTGGTGCGCAAATATCTCGGCAGCGTCGTGCCGCCGACGGACAATTTCTTCGCCACGCTCAATTCCGCGGTCTATTCGGACGGCAGCTTCGTCTACATCCCCAAGGGCGTGCGCTGCCCGATGGAGCTTTCCACCTATTTCCGCATGAACGCGGAAGGCACCGGGCAGTTCGAGCGCACCCTGATCATCGCCGATGAGGGCGCGTACTGCTCGTACCTGGAAGGCTGCACCGCGCCGATGCGCGATGAAAACCAGCTGCACGCCGCCGTGGTGGAGCTGGTCGCGCTCGACGATGCGGAGATCAAATACTCCACCGTTCAGAACTGGTGGCCGGGCGACGCCGAGGGCAAGGGCGGGGTCTACAACTTCGTGACCAAGCGTGCGGACTGCCGCGGGCGGAACTCCAAGGTCAGCTGGACCCAGGTCGAGACCGGTTCGGCGATCACCTGGAAATACCCCAGCTGCGTGCTGCGCGGGGATAATTCGCAGGGCGAGTTCTACTCGATCGCGGTGACCAACGGCCGCCAGCAGGCCGACACCGGCACCAAGATGATCCATCTGGGCAAAAACACGAAGAGCCGGATCATCTCCAAGGGCATCTCCGCGGGCCGGTCCGACCAGACCTATCGCGGCCTGGTCTCGGTGCACAGAAACGCGACCGGGTCGCGCAACTTCACCCAGTGCGACTCCCTGCTGATCGGCGATCAGTGCGGGGCGCACACCGTGCCCTATATCGAGGCCAAGACCCCCAAGGCGACGCTGGAGCACGAGGCCACGACCTCCAAGCTCTCAGAAGAGCAGCTCTTCTACGCCCGTCAGCGCGGCCTCGATGAGGAGAGCGCGGTGGCGCTGCTGGTCAACGGTTTCTGCCGCGAGGTGCTGCAGGAGCTGCCCATGGAGTTCGCCGTCGAGGCCCAGGCGCTGCTGAAAGTGTCGCTGGAAGGGAGCGTGGGGTGACCCGCCGCTACTGGTTCGCGCCGCGCCGCCGTGACGGGGCGGGACAGTCCGCTCTGATCGGCCGGGTGCGGCCTGTCAGCTGGCAGGGCTGGGCGTGCGTGGCGCTGTTCGGCGCCTGCATGGCGATCGGCCTGGCGCTGTGGACCGAGACCGCAGCGCAGGGCCTGCCGCGCGGCTGGGTCGGCTTCGCCTTTCTGACGATCATCGGAGCCGGGGTCCTGTTCGCCGCGATCAGCGCGAAGAGCGATCCCGACCACACCGCCGCCGATTACCGCGCGGGCCGGGTGAAGAAGACAACGGACGGACCTGAAAATGCTTGAGATTTCCAACCTTCACGCCCGCGTCGAGACCGAGGAGGGCGACGGCCGCCAGATCCTCAAGGGCGTCACGCTGAACGCGCCGTCCGGCGAGGTGCACGCCGTGATGGGCCCGAACGGCTGCGGCAAGTCCACGCTCTCCTACGTGCTTTCGGGCCGCGAGGGCTATGAGATCACCGAGGGCGGCGCGACGCTTCACGGCGAGGATCTTCTTGCGATGGACCCCGAGGAGCGCGCGGCCAAGGGCGTGTTCCTGTCCTTCCAGTACCCGGTAGAAATCCCCGGCGTGCCGACGCTCACCTTCGTGAAAGAGGCGCTGAACGCCCAGCGGCGCGCGCGCGGCGAAGACGAAATGACCGCGCCGGACTTCATGAAGCTCGCGCGGGAAAACGCTGCGAAACTCGGCATTTCGAATGAGATGCTGAAGCGGCCGGTCAATGTCGGTTTCTCCGGCGGCGAGAAGAAGCGTATGGAGATTTTCCAGGCGCTGATGCTCGAACCCAAGCTTCTGATTCTTGACGAGACCGATTCCGGGCTCGACATCGACGCGCTGAAAGTCGTCGCCGAGGGCGTGAACGCGCTGCGCAGCCCCGAGCGCACCATGCTGGTGATCACCCACTATCAGCGCCTGCTCGACTATCTCAAACCCGACGTCGTTCACGTGATGAGCGCGGGCAAGATCGCCGCCACGGGCGGGCCGGAGCTGGCGCTGGAACTCGAAAAAGAGGGCTACGACAAATATGTCGAGGCCGCCGCGTAAATGACTGTTCCGGTGAAACTCTCCCCGTTCGAAGAGGCGATGGCGCAGCTTCTGCCCGCCGGCGATCTGCGCGACGCGCTGGCCAGCCGCGGCCTGCCGCACCGCCGCGTCGAAGAGTGGAAATGGTCCGACCTCAGGACCGTGCTCGCCCGGTTCGACGGCGCGACTGCGCCGCTCGTCGCCGAAGGCTCGCGCCAGGCCGATTTCGAGCCGAAGCCGGGCTCAGATCTCGTGATGGCGCAGCTCGCCGCAGCGCTCGGCGGTCCGGCCCAGGGCTTTACGCTGGAAGACGGCGAGACGCTCCGGCTCGACCTCGCCGCCTCGCCCGGCGCGGCCCATCAGGTGTTCGAGATCGTCGTGCCCGAGGGCGCGACCGCGACCGTGCGCGAGACCTATGCGGCCAGCGAGGGCGCGTTCGCGAACATCGCCGTCGTTCTGAAGATCGGCCGGGGCGGGACCCTGCACCGGGTGATCGAGCAGGACCGCGCCGCCGGCGGGGTTCTGGTGGTCACCAGCGAGATCGATCTGGCCGAGGAAGCGGCGCTCTATCAGACGACTCTCGGTTTCGGCGCGAAGCTCTGCCGGCTGGAGACCCATGTGAACCACGCCGGGCGCGGCGCCGGGCTGAGGCTCGACGGCGCCTATCTGGTCGGCGAGGGGCTGCATCTCGACCAGACCACGCTGGTGCGCCATCTGGGCCCTGACGGGACGACCGAAGAACTGTTCAAGGGCGCGGCGAAGTCCGGCACGGGCGTGTTCCAGGGCAAGATCTTCGTCGATCAGACCGCTCAGAAGACCGACGCGCAGATGCAGCATCGCGGGCTTCTGCTCGACGATCGCGCCGAGATCGACGCCAAGCCCGAACTCGAGATCTACGCCGACGACGTGGTCTGCGCGCACGGCAACGCCTTTGGCGCCATCAACGAGGACGCGCTGTTCTACATGCGCCAGCGTGGGCTTTCGGAAACCAAGGCGCGCGCGCTGCTGACCGAGAGCTTCCTGGCCGAACCGCTCGACCGGATCGCCGACGAGACCCTGCGCGAGACGCTGACCGCGCGCCTGCGCGCCCGCCTGCAGGAGATCGCATGACCGCGCTCGCCCGCACCGAACCGCGCTTCGACGCCGAGGCCTTGCGCGCCGAGTTCCCGATCCTCGCGCGCGAGGTGAACGGCAAGCCGCTGGTCTATCTCGACAATGCGGCTTCGGCGCAGAAGCCCGAAGCCGTCATCGAGGCGGTCGCGAACGTCTGGCGGCATTCCTATGCGAACGTGCATCGCGGGCTTCACACGCTGGCGAACGAAGCCACAGAGGCGTTCGAGCTGACCCGCCGCAAGGTGGCCGACCTGCTGAACGCGGCCGGCCCTGAGCAGATCGTCTTCACCAAGGGCGCGACCGAGGCGATCAACCTCGTCGCCGACAGTTTCGGTGCGACGCTGGAACAGGGTGACGAGATCATCCTGTCGCAGATGGAGCACCATTCGAACATCGTGCCCTGGCATTTCCTGCGCGAACGCAAGGGCGTGGTGATCAAATGGGTCCCGGTGGACGAGGCCGGCGCGCTCGATCTTGACGCTTATGAGAAGCTCTTCACGCCGCGCACGAAGCTTGTGAGCCTGGTGCACATGTCCAACGTGCTGGGCACGGTGAACCCGGCGAAACGCCTGACCGAGATCGCCCACGCCAAAGGCGCGGCGATCCTGTTCGACGGCACGCAGGCGACCGTGCACATGCCCGTCGACGTCGCCGAGATCGGCTGTGATTTCTACGTCTTCACCGGTCACAAGCTCTACGGCCCGAACGGGGTGGGCGCGCTCTGTGCGGCCGGCGACTGGCTGCAGCGCCTGAGGCCCTATCAGGGCGGGGGCGAGATGATCGCCGAGGTGAGCGAAGAGGGCGTGGTCTACGCCGACGTGCCCCACAAGTTCGAGGCCGGCACCCCCGCCATCGCCGACGTGATCGGCCTGGGCGCCGCCATCGACTGGGTGAACGCGCTCGATCGCACCGCCGCGCTGAACCATGAGCGGGCGCTGCTGGACCGGGCCGAAGCCGCGCTGAGCGAGATCGACGCGATCCGGCTGTTCGGCCGCACCCAGGACAAGGGCGCGATCGCGAGCTTCGTGATCGAGGGGGCCCATCCCCACGACCTCGCCCAGCTGATGGACAAGTACGGCGTCGCCGTGCGCGCGGGCCATCACTGCGCCCATCCGCTGATGAAACGCTACGGCGTGCCCGGCACGGTGCGCGCCAGTTTCGCCGTCTACAACACCGAGGCCGAAGTCGACGCCATGATCGAGGCGTTGAACAAGGCCAAGAGCTTTCTCATCTAGGGGGCGATGATGAACGATGTGAGCACAGAGCGCCGCGAGCGCGACATGATCGACCTCGACACGCCCGCCGCGCCGCAGGTCGAGACGAAAGCGCCGCCCGCCGGCGCCGAGCCCGACCTGCCGCCCGAGGAGATCGAGCGGATCACCAATGACGTGATCGCCGCGCTGAAAAGCGTGCACGATCCCGAAATCCCCGCCGACATCTACGAGCTGGGGCTGATCTATCAGGTCGATCTCGAAGCCGAGGGCGTGCTGAAGGTCGAGATGACGCTGACCGCGCCGGGCTGCCCGGTCGCCGGCGAGATGCCCGGCTGGGTCAAGGACGCCTGCGAGACCGTGGAGGGCGTCGAGCGCGCCGACGTCACGCTGACCTTCGATCCGCCCTGGACGCCGGACCGCATGTCCGACGAGGCCAAGCTGACGCTGAACATGTTCTAATTGAGTGGTCGCCTTTTCGAACTGCAAAACCGGTCCCCACTTTTGCTGAAAAGGCTCCAGAGGAGTTAGCGAATGCGCGAACGACCCAAGGCCGTCACCCTGACCGACGCCGCCGCAGAGCGCGTCAAATCGCTCATGGCCAAGAGCGAGAAGGGCTTTCTGCGCGTCGGCGTGAAGAACGGCGGCTGTGCGGGGATGGAATACGTCATGGACTATGTCGACGAGCCCGACGCGCTCGACGAACGGGTCCAGGACAAGGGCGTGGAGATCGTGGTCGACGCGAAATCGCTGCTCTTCCTTCTGGGCAGCCAGCTCGACTACGAAGTCACGCCGCTGCACGCGAAATTCGTGTTCAGAAACCCCAACGAGACCGACGCCTGCGGCTGCGGTGAAAGCGTGACGCTCACCGCAGCTAAGCTCGACGGATAGGGCGCGTCGCCGGATAAAGCGGGCTGCGCCGCAGCCTTGCCTTCGGCGCGCGGTGGGGCAGATTGGATCACGCCTATCGGGGATGTGATCTGTGAAGCTCTACTACTCGCCGACCTCGCCTTACGCCCGCAAGTGCCGGGCGCTGATCATCGAAAAAAGCCTCGAGCGGAAGGTGGAGTGCGTGGAATGCGCGCCGCTCGACGATCCCGCCGAGCTGCAGGCGCTCAACCCGCTGGGCAAGGTGCCTGCGCTGGAGCGCGAGCGCGGCCCGGCGCTGATGGATTCCCCGCTGATCTGCGATTATCTCGACGGGCTCACCGAGGAAAACTGGATCCCGAGAAACGGCGAGAGCCGCATTCTCGTGCTGCGCCAGCAGGCGCTGGCCGACGGGCTGATCGATCTGACGATCGGCCGCCGCATCGAGCTGATGCGCGAGGAAAACCTGCGCTGGGAGTTCTGGTCGGGGCGCTGGGAAGCCGCGATCGGACGCACGCTCGCGAGCCTCGACGCAGAGCGCGGCCAGTTCGAGCGCTCGGTCGATCTCGGCGCGCTCTCGGTGGCTGTGGCCCTGTGCTATCTCGATCTTCGCTACGCCGAGCTGGACTGGCGCGGCCAGTACCCCGAGCTCGACGCCTTTGCGAAGCGGTGGAGCGAGCGCGAAAGCTTCAAGCTCACCGAGCCGCCGGCGGCCTGAAATGGCTGTCTCGGCGGCGTTTCTCGATTTCGCCTGCGAGCTGTTCGCCCCGATCGGTCCGACGCGCCCCCGCCGCATGTTCGGCGGGGCGGGAATCTACGCCCACGACCTGATGTTCGCGCTCGTCGCGGACGATACGATCTATCTCAAGGCCGACGAGGCGCTGGCGGCGGACCTTGAAGCAGAAGGGTGCGGGCCCTTCATATTCACGCCGAAGTCCGGCGAGCCAGCGCAGATGAATTACTGGCGGCTACCTGAAGCGGCGCTGGACGATCCCGAACTCGCCGAGCGCTGGGGGCGGCGCGCGTTCGAAGTCGCGCTCAGGGCGAAGCGGTAGCGCCGCCGCCTGCGGCGTCCGCCCGCCGCTGGGCCAGCACGCCGCAGCCATAGGCGACCGCGCCGATCAGCGCGAAGAGAAAGCCCGCCATCGGCCCGAACGGCTCCGGCAGCAAATAACCGCAAGCCACCACGACCACGGTGATCGCCATGATGCCGATCGCCACCTCTACCTCGTAGCGCGTCCAGGCGCGCTCGGTCGGATCGAGCCCGATCTCGTCGGCGCGGTTCAGCGCATGAGCGTAAAGCAGGGCGAACACGATCTGCACGCCGATGTAAAACAGGCCGAACACCAGATAGAGGGTGGGGACCTGATCGATCTGCAGCATGGCGACGATCTCGGACTCGGTCTCGAACCCGCCGGTGAAGAAGGTGATCACGAAGTCCGCCATAAAGCGCAACGGGTAGACGAAGATCAGCACCAGCAAGAGCAGCACGGCGTTCAGCAACACCGTCCAGCCGTCCTGCAGCCCGTAGCGGCGGAAAAAGACGTGATGGGTGTGCCAGATCGTCAGGATCAGCGCGAAGCACGCCGTCACTGCGATCGCGTCGCGCCAAAGCCCTGAAAGATCGGCGAAAGAGTCAGGTACGCCCTGCGCCGCCGTCAGCGTCAGCACCAGCGCGAACACGATGTCGGACAGGTTCTCGACGCGGCTGACATCCGGGCTGCGCCAGCTGAAATGCGGTTCGCCGCGGAGGAGAGGGTGGCGGGCCATGAAGCGCTCCTTGGTCAAGGAAGCTTAGGCCCGCCGCAGGCTCACGTTAAGCGTCTTCAGGCCGCCGCTTCGGCCGCGCCGCCGGCGGCGTCGACCGTGATGCGGTTCCGGCCGGTCTGCTTGGATTTATAGAGATTGGTGTCGCAGCGCTCGATCAGGCACTCGACCGATTCGCCTTCGCGGAATTCCGACACGCCCAGCGAGACGGTGATGTTGCCGAGATCCTCGTTGGTGGATTTGCGAAGCAGGCGCTTGCTTTCGACCGTGGCGCGGACCTTCTCGGCCAGGTCGCGGGCTTCGGCGACGCCGGCGTTGGGCATCACCACGCCGAATTCCTCGCCGCCATAGCGGGCGACCACGAAGCCTTCCTTGGAGAAGCGCGACAGGCAGGCCGCCACGAAGCGGATGATCTGGTCGCCGGTCTGGTGGCCCCAGGTGTCGTTGAAGCGCTTGAAGTGGTCGATGTCGCACAGGATCAGCGAGAAGGGCTCGCCCTTCAGGTCCGCGTCCCGGCGCGCCTTGCGCATGGTCTCGTCGAAGCGCTTGCGGTTCGCAACGCCGGTCAGCGCGTCGGTCATCGCCTCTTCGCGGACCTTTTCGAGATTGTTCTTCAGCTGATCGACCTCCTGGGAGGTCTCCTGCAGCCGGCGTTCGAGCTCGCGCGAGCGGCGCTGCATGCGCGCGGTGGCGGCGACGAGGCCTTCCACCATGCGCTTGACCGATGCGGAGTCGGTCGCCTGATCGAGCTGGCCGGACGCGCCGGCGAGCGCTTCGCCGTAAGCGGCGGTGTCGCGTTCGGCGGCCTCGAGTGTTTTCACGACCGCGCCGAGCTCGCGGCTCATCGCGCCGCCCGCGTCGATCACCGCATCCTGGATGCGCTTGAAGGTGAAATGCTTGTCGTAGAGCCCGTCGAGGAAATCCTGGTCGAGCGCCTCGCCCTTTTCGAGCTTCTGGCCGAGTTCGGCGCACAGCTCGGGGTAGGTGTCCGAGACGTACGCGGTGAACAGCGAATAATTCTGAGCGGTGGGCGCCAGCCCGTGCTCAGCCATGAAGTCGAGCGCCTTTCTGGCGAGCTCGATACCTTCGGCGGTTTGAAGTCGACCGTTCACCTGTGAACCCCGTTTAGCCACGGGCGCATTCTGCCATACGCCTCTTCTGGGTTCACACCCTAGGGACCGAATGGAAAAATCAGGTAAACGCCGGTCAGATCGCCGGACGGAGCAGGAAGTCCGGCACGTGGTCGCCGAAACCCGGCGCTGCGGTCGCCTTGTCGCGAGGGCGGCGAGAGCGATCCTCGCGCGGCGCGTCGCGCTCGGCCTTCGCTTCAGATCTGGCGGGCTCGGGCTTTTTCGCCTCGTCCTTCGCCTCGACGGTCTCGGCGTCGTTCGCAGCCTCGGCCTCGGCCTTCTTCCGGCGGCCGCCGCGGCGGCGCTTGGGCTTGTCCCCGGAGGCGGGTTTGTCAGCCGCCTGCGCCTCCGCCGCAGGCGTCTCGGCGGGCGCTTCGGCGGGTTTTTCCGCCTTGGCCTTTCCGCCCGACAGATCGAGCGTTTCCGGTTCGCGGCCGATCAGCTCGACGACTTTGGCGAGCGACTTGCGGTCTTCGGGCGTGACCAGCGTCACCGCCTCGCCCTTCATGCCCGCCCGGCCGGTCCGGCCGATCCGGTGCACGTAGTCGTCAGCGTTCCGCGATACGTCGTAATTGAACACGTGGCTGACCGCCGGGATGTCCAGACCGCGCGCCGCGACGTCGGAGGCGACCAGCAGGCGCAGCTCGCCGGATTTGAACTGGGCCAGCGTCTTGGTGCGCTGTGACTGATCGAGATCGCCGTGGATCGGCGCGGCGGACAGCCCGTGGCGCTGCAGCGAGCGGGCGACGATGTCCACGTCGCGCTTGCGATTGCAGAAGATGATCCCGTTCTTCACGCCCTCGCGGTCGATCGCCTTGCGCAGCGCGTCGCGCTTGGACTTGGCCTGGTTGTCGCCGACCTTGACGATGTACTGGGTGATCGTCTCCGCGGTCGAGGCCGGACGGGAGACTTCCACGCGCTCGGGATCCTTCAGGAAGGTGTCCACCAGGCGCTGGATCTCCTTGGGCATGGTCGCGGAGAAGAACAGCGTCTGCCGGCGCGGCGGCAGCAGCTTCATGATCCGCTCGATGTCGGGGATGAAGCCCATGTCCAGCATGCGGTCGGCTTCGTCGATCACCAGGATCTCGATGCCCATCAGCATCAGCCCGCCGCGCTCCACCAGATCGAGCAGGCGGCCGGGCGTGGCGATCAGGATGTCCACGCCCTGGTCGATCAGGCGCTTTTGCGGCTCGAAAGCCACGCCGCCGATCAGCAGCGCCATCTGGAGCTTGTGGTTCTTGGTGTAGGTCTTGACGTTGTCGGCGACCTGGTCGGCCAGCTCGCGCGTCGGCGCCAGGATCAGCGAGCGCGGCATGCGCGCCCGGGCCCGTCCGCGCGACAGGCGCTCGATCATCGGCAGGGTGAAGCTGGCGGTCTTGCCCGTACCGGTCTGGGCGATGCCCAGAACGTCTCGTCCGGTCAGCGCCACCGGAATCGCGCCGGCCTGGATCGGAGTGGGGGACGTGTAGCCGGCGTCGGCGATGGCCGAAAGCAGGGCCGGGCTGAGCCCGAGATCGTCGAAAGTCATGCGCCTCGCTGGGATCGCTCGTTCGGTCGCCTGTCGGAAAAGGCGAATCTGCGCCGTGCGTCGGCGCTCCGCGTCGGCCCGGAACATAAGAAGCCCGGCCGCGCTGTCAACGCGGCCGGGCCTGCAAGTGCTGACAAAGCCTTACGGTGTGGCGCTCAGGACAACCTGCCCGTCACGCCGCGCCGCTCAGTGGCGGTAGGCGAAACCGCCCTCGCGGACGACTTCGGCGTACCGGTCGCGCAGCCGGGTCTGCCGTGTCTCCATAGACTGCGGCTCGCCATCGATGATCACTGCCACCGGCGCGCTCATCACTTCCAGCGGATCGCCGTCCCAGACCACCACGTCCCCGGCATAGCCCGGCGCCAGAGCGCCGTAACGGTCGCCGACGCCGTAGATTTCAGCCGGGGTGAGGGTGATCGCCCGGAAGGCGTTCGACCAGTCCGCCCCGTGCGCGACCGAGATCGCGGCGTGCTGGGGCAGGAGGCGCGGGTTGAAGTAAAGGTCCGACCCCACCGTGGTGTAGGCGACCGGCACGCCGGCATCGAACAGGATCGACGCGCCCTCGGTCGTCGAGGCGAGGGTGGCGAAGCTGTCGGGCAGGTTGCGCATCGGATCGTAGATCACCGGAACGCCCGCCTCGGCCAGCTCGTCCGCGACGAGATGGGCTTCGGCCCCGCCCGCAATGACGATACGGATCGAGGGATAGCGCTCGGCGAAGTCGAGCGCCCGGCGGATGTCCGACGCCCGGTCCATGATCATGACCAGCGGCATCTCGCCCCGGACGACCTGGACCATGGCCTGCGCGTCGTAGCGGTCGATGGCGTCGCCTTCATGGTGAGCCATGAAGCGGCCCGGATAGAAGCGCGCGTCTTCGATCGCCGCCCGCAGGAAGGCCCAGGCGGCGGTGCGTGCGCCGCCCGCGGTCGAGGCGCCGGAATCAGACAGATCGACCAGCATGAAGCGCCGGGGCGCGAACAGGCTGTCAGGCTCGCCGGTGGAGTCCGCCAGCGCGCCGCGGCCCGCCAGGATCGCCGACCCGGTCGCCGGATACACTGCGAAACGGGTGATCCCCTCGGTCCGCGCTTCGTCGATATGGGTGCCGGCGGGGTTGAAGCCGTCGGCCACGTCCAGCGCCGCGGTGAAGTGGCTTTCGTCGGCCGCGTCGTCGCGCGTCGAGCCTTCCGCGCCGACCTCGACCAGGCCGAGCTCGGTGTGCGGATGAAACAGGCCCGGCGTGATCCAGCCGCCGTTCGCGTCGATGACACGGACTTCGCCGCCGTCGATCTCGATCGGCTCGCCGACCGAGACGATCGAGCCGTCACGGATGACCACCGTGCCGTTCTCGATGATGCCGCGCTCGGTGTTGGTGACGACCCGGCCGTTCTGGACGACCACGATCTCCTGGGCGATCGCCGGAGCCGCCGTGAGGGCCGCCGCAGCGAGGGAAAGGAGCAGCTTTTTCATATCAGTAGTCTCCTTCGCCGGGCTGGCCGAGCATGAAGTCGCGGATCGTCCGCCGCTCCGGATCGGCGCGGTCGTACATCAGCGCGCCGTCGATGAAGACCTGATCGGCGAGGCTGTAGCTGGAGAAGGGATGACCCGACCAGATCACCAGGTCGGCGCGCTTGCCTTCTTCGATCGAGCCGGTCTGTTCGGCGATCCCGAGGGCCTGCGCCGGACGCGAGGTGAGCCAGGCCATGGCTTCGGCGTCGGTGATGTCCAGACCCATGCGGCGGCCGTCCGAAAGCGCCTTGGCGACTTCCTGATTGAGCCGCTGGATGCCGAGATCGGAATCCGAATGGATCATCGCGCATGCGCCGCCGGCATGGGTGATCGCGAGGTTCTCGGGGATGGAGTCGTAGGCCTCCATCTTGAACCCGCCCCAGTCCGCCCAGACCGCCGCGCAGGCGCCGTGCTCGGCCAGAAGATCAGGGATCTTGTAGGCCTCCACCGCGTGGTGGAACGTGGTGACCCGATAGCCGAACTCGTCGGCCATATCCATGATCTGGGCCATCTCGTCGGCGCGGTAGCAGTGCATCTGCACCAGGATTTCGCCGTCGAGCACGCCCATCAGCGTATCGAGTTCGAAATTGCGGGTCGGCGGGTTCACGTCCTCGCCGGCTTCTGCGTCTTCCCAGTAATTGCGCCAGCCGCGGCGGTACTCCACAGCGCGCTGCCAGGCTTCGCGATAGCCCGCGACATTGCCCATGCGCGAGCCCGGCGCGACGCCGCGATTGCCATAGACGCGCTTGGGGTTCTCCCCGCACGCCATTTTCAGCGTGTAGGGCGCCTCGGGAAATTTCATGCCCTGCACCGTGCGCGAGGGCACGTTGCGCAGGGTCACGCCGCGGCCGCCGAACAGGTTCGCGGAGCCGGGCAGGACGTGAAGCGTCGTCACCCCGCCTGCCAGCGCCGTGTCGAAGCCAGGATCCTGCGGCCAGATTCCGTGTTCGGCCCAGACCTCGGCGGTCACGGGGCTCGTGATCTCGTTGCCGTCCTGGTGCGCGTTCACGCTGGGCGAGGGATAGACGCCGAGATGGGAGTGGATGTCGATGACGCCCGGCGTGACGAACCGGCCGGCCGCGTCAACCACGCTCGCGCCCTCCGGCGCTTCAAGTCCCTGGCCGATCGCCGCGATGCGGCCGTCCTCGACGAGGATGTCGGTGTCTTCGAACCGCCCGCCGACGCCGTCGAACACGGTCGCGCCGCGCAGCAGCGTCACGCCGCTTTCAAACGGGGCGTAGGTGGAGGGAAACGGGTTCTGGTCGTAGCGGACGACGTCCGCATCGCTGCTCGCCGCGCCGGAAGACGCGCCCGCGTCTTCGGCCTCGCCGTTCGAGCACGCGGCCAGCCCCAGCGCGGCCAGCGCCGCCGCCGAGGCGCCGAGCGCCTTGATCATGATGTTCAATCTGTTCTCCCCGGATGGTCCCGCGCCGAAGGTCGGCGCGCCGTCAGGCCGCGGAGGCTGGCCGAAAAAGCCCCGAGAGGAAAGGGGTGATAAAATTACGTTCCAGCGAGATGCGGCCTCGCTAAAGGTCCACGGCTTCCACGAACGGGGCGTGTTCCTGGATGTACTGGAAGCGCAGCTCAGGCTTCTTGCCCATCAGGGTCTCGACCAGCTGGTCGGCGAGTTCGCGCATCTCCTCGGTCACCGTGACCCGGGCGAGCGAGCGCGTCTCCTTGTTCATCGTGGTCGATTTCAGCTGGGGCGGGGTCATTTCGCCCAGACCCTTGAAGCGGCCCACTTCGACCTTGCCCTTCTTGAACTCGGTCTCGATCAGCCGGTCCTTCTCCGCGTCGGTGTCGGCGTAGAGCGTCTTGCCGCCCTGGGTGAGCCGATAGAGCGGAGGCTGGGCCATGTAGAGCCGGCCCGCTTCGATGAGGCCGGGCAGGAATTTGTAGAAGAAGGTCGCGAGCAGGGCTGCGATGTGCGCGCCGTCCACGTCGGCGTCGCACATGATGATGACGCGCTCATAACGCAGATCGTCGAGGTGAAACTTCTTGCCCGGCTGGACGCCGAGGGCGAGCAGCAGATCGGAGATCTCCTGGTTCGCGGCGATCTTGTCGGCGGTGGCCGAGGCGACGTTCAGGATCTTGCCGCGAAGCGGCAGGATGGCCTGGGTCTTCCGGTCGCGCGCCTGCTTGGCCGAGCCGCCCGCCGAATCGCCCTCGACCAGGAAGATCTCGGTGCCGTCGGAATTGTTCTGCGAGCAGTCGGCGAGCTTGCCGGGCAGGCGCAGCTTGCGCGTCGCGCTCTGGCGTTTGACCTCTTTCTCGCGCTTGCGCTTGAGCCGGTCCTCGGCGCGCTCGATCGCCCATTCGACAAGGCGCGCAGCGTCCTTGGGCCGGGCCGCGAGCCAGTGATCGAACCGGTCGCGGATCGCCTGCTCGACCAGGCGCTGGGCCTCGGCGGTCGAGAGCCTTTCCTTGGTCTGGCCCTGAAACTCTGGATCCTTGATGAAGACCGAGATCATCGCGCCAGCGCCGCCCATGACGTCGTCGGCGGTGATCTGGGCGGCCTTCTTCACGTTCGACAGCTCGCCATAGGCCCTCAGGCCCTTGCTGAGCGCGGCGCGGAAGCCCTGCTCGTGCGTGCCGCCCATGGGCGTGGGCACGGTGTTGCAGAAGCTCTGCGAAAACCCGTCGGCGTCGGAGAAGCCGTTTTCGGAAAAGGCGACCGCCCATTCCACCGCGCCCATCCGGCCTTCGGCGCGCTCCACCCGGCCGGCGAAGGCTTCGGTGACCAGGGACGCGCCCTCGGTCAGCTCTGTCAGGCGATCGGCGAGGCCGCCGGGGAAGCTCAGAACCGTCTCTGACGGGATCTCCGAGCCTTCAACCAGATGCGGCGCGCACTTCCAGCGGATCTCGACGCCGGGACGCAGGAAGGCTTTCGAGCGCGCCATGGAGAACAGGCGCGCAGCCTTCAGCGCGGCGCGGGCCCCGAAGATTTCCGGATCAGGCTTGAAGCGCACCGACGTGCCGCGGCGATTGTGCACCGCGCCCAGATTCTCGATCGGGCCCTGGGGCAGGCCGCGCACATAGACCTGACGCCAGAGCGTACGGTCGCGCGCGACTTCGACGACGAGTTCTTCAGACAGCGCGTTCACCACAGACACGCCCACGCCGTGAAGGCCGCCGGCGGTCTGGTAGGCCTTGTCGGAGAACTTGCCGCCTGCGTGCAGGGTCGTCAGCACCACTTCGAGCGCAGACTTGTCGGGGAATTTCGGGTGCGGGTCGACGGGGATGCCGCGGCCGTTATCGGTCACCGTCACCCGGCCGTCCTCGTCGAGCATGACCTCGATCCGGTCGGCGTGGCCGGCCACGGCCTCGTCCATCGAGTTGTCGAGCACTTCGGCGAACAGGTGGTGCAGGGCGCGCTCGTCGGTGCCGCCGATATACATGCCCGGCCGCTTGCGCACCGGCTCCAGCCCCTCGAGGACCTCGATCGAACTCGCGTCATAGCCGCCGCCGTCGCCGCCTGCCGCCGGCTTGCGCGGCGCAGGTTTGCTCGGCGCGGGCGCAGCCTTGGCCGCCGGTTCGGACTCTGCCGGTTTCGGCGCAGGCGCCGGGGACGCGGCCGGTTTGTCGGGGCGCGGCGCGGGCGAAGCGGAGAAGAGATCGTTTTGCGAATCGTCAGCCATGGCGGAACACACAGTGCACGTTCACGCCGGTTCGGGAAAAGCCCGCCGCTCAGCCAGGGCCGGTTTATCTACAGAAACGGGATCCAGCCACGATTGAGCCGGCCTTCGCACCGGTCGAGCTGGGCGTCGAAGGTGCGCGCGTCGCGCTCGACCCGGCGGGCGGCGTCGATCAGCCAGGAATTGCCCCGGTAGGTGCCGCGATTATACCCGCCATGGCCCTGGTGGTAGGCGAGATACAGGTTGTACGCGTCGTTCGTGTCGATGCCGCTTTGCCGCTCGCTCATCGCCGCGTACCAGCCGATGAAATCCACCGCGTCGCCGAAATCGTCCCGGTCCGCGCCGCGCCGACCGGTGTCCTCGCGATACCAGTCCCAGGTGGTGTCCAGCGCCTGGGCGTAGCCGTAGGCCGAGGAGGGGCGGGCGCCGGGGATGAAGCCCAGAAGCTTGCGCCGGGCGGGCCGCGCATCGTGCTGAAAGCTCGATTCCTTCTTCAGGATCGCCAGCTGCACGCCTGGCGACACGCCCCAGCGCCGCTCGGTGCGTCTGAGATCGCGCCACCAGGCGCGATTGTCTTCAAGGATCAGGCAGGCGTCATGCTGCTGGGCCGGCGGGGGCGTGGCGCACCCGCTGGCGAGCGTCGTGGCCGCAGCCGCCCAGATCAACGCCGATCGAAGCATGGCCCGATCATGCGCCGGCGTGGTTAATCGAGCGTGAAAACGCGCGCCTGACGACGGTGGCGTGCTGAAACGAAAGAGGCGGGCTTCCGGAAATTCGGAAGGCCCGCCTCAGGTCTTCGCCGTCTTGCATGGGGGTCAGAACCGGGGAAGACGCTGCGACTTTACGTCAGCGCTGAACCGGTTGCAAGCCCTTCCCCTAGAAGGTGAGTCGAATCACCAGCCGCGCCACGTGCCTCACGAAGTCGTCGCGTACGTCGGCGTCGTAGGCGAAGGTGAAGGTCGAGTAGTTCGACCCCGCGCTTAGCCCGAAACCGATCAGGGCGCCGGAGCTGGCGATGCTGGTCGAGCGCAGCGTGAACGGAGAGCCGGTCTCGCCGAACTGGGCGGTGGTCTCGTTCTCGTCGTTCAGGAAGTCGCCGCGATAGCCGACGCTGAGCGAGGGAGCCCACCAGGAGATGTCGGTGCCGAAGCGCCGCGACAGGGTGAACGTCGCCGCGCCAAGCAGGGCCGCGCTCTGCCGGTCGTCGACGATCAGCGCCAGCGGCGCGTTTGCGTTGTCCTCGACGGACTCGGTGTATCCGCTTTCGAACAGGCTGAGATAGGTCAGGCTCGCTTCAGGGCGCAGCACCCAATTGTTCCACACGAAATCACGCCCCGCCTGCGCGCTGGCGGACACGTGCCAGCCGTTCCACTCCGCAGTGTTTATCGAGGCGAAATCGCCGATCAGGATGTTGCGCTCGCTTTCGAAATAGTCGTAGCCGAGCGAGAGCGCGCCGGAGATGTCCACGCCGCCCAGATCAAGGCCGGCATAGGTCCCCAGCTGACCGGACAGCGCGACCATCGGCTCGTCGAAGCCCTCGACCGATTCCACTTCGCTGGCCGCGCCGAGCAGGCTGACGCCCACTGCGTAGAACGGACCCACCGGCCGGTCGAGGCCGATCGCGAGGCCCACGCCCTGGCCGCGATAGCCCGGGCCGAACGCGCCGCCTGCGCGGTCTGCGAAATAGGCGAATTCCTGCGCCCAGACCCCGGCCAGTTCGTCTGGCGCCATGCGCGCATTGCGCAGCCGCACCGACAGGGCCCCCGCACCGGCGTCGTTCGCCGCCAGAGCGAACTGAAGCGCGCTTGTCGCATATTCGGGCAGAAGTTGATTATAGCCGGCGAAGAAGGCTTCCTGGGTCCGGATCGCCGCCATCGCCGAGCTGAGCGAGTTGACCGCCTGAAACGCCGAGAACGCCTCGTCGTAGGCCGCCGCACGCGAGGCGTCGAGGCCCAGCTCGTCGGCGGTTTTCCGGCGCAGGGTGAGCACGAGCGTGTCCGGATCGGTGTCCGAGCGCGCCAGCGAAGCCTGGTAGAGGAAGGGCGCTTCAGTGGCGTCCAGCGTATCGGCGTCCGCAAGGTTCAAGCCGCCGCCGGCGCTCAGGATTTCGACCTCGGTCTCGGTCTCGGGGATCAGGTTCGCCAGGCTCACCGAGAGGTCCGAGCCGGAATTGAAATTGATTGCGCCGGAGCTGGTCAGGAACTGCGCCTGCGCGGCCGAGCTGACCTCAAGTTCCAGAACGCCGCCGGCGTTGAAGTTCGCTTCGGTGACTTCCAGCGTTTCGGTGTTGGTCAGCGCAAGCGTGCCGTCGGTCACGTCGATCACGAGATCGACGGTGACGTCGTCGTCGCTCACTGCGCCGCGCAGGCTGGCGCCGTTGATGATCAGCTGGTCGGCGCCTTCGCCGAACGACACGTCGCCGATGAGTTCGCCCGCCAGAAGCTCCAGACGGTCGTCGCCCGAGCCGAACAGTACGTCGCCGCGAATGGCGACGTCGTTGTCGACAGGCTCGCCCTGATCGTCCAGCGCACGCTCCTGAAGCACGTGAAGCCCGGTCGTGCGCGTGCTGGCGTCGATCGCCACGAGGGAGATCTGATCTGCGGTGTAGGGCGCTTCGAGATTGGACAGGCTGGCGCTGATCAAGCCGGTGTTCTCGAGGGTCTGCAGGGACTCGGTCGAGACCTTGATCGCTGTGCCGGACTCAGCTCCGCCGATGACGAATGCGAGGATCTGGCCCTGATCGTTGAGCAGCCGGCTGATCTCCGAGTTCTCGTCGAGCACCAGGCCGAAGGCGCGGCCCGAACCGAGACGGCTCTCGTTGGCGAGCGTGGCGGGATCGTCGTCGCCGAACCCGTCCTCGTCATAGCCGAGGCGCGTGGTCGCGCTGATGCGTCCGGTGTTGCGCAGCTCCAGGGAACCACCGGTTCCGGCCTGCACGCCGCCGCCGAGATGCAGCGCCGTGGCCGTGCCGTCGAAGGCCACCGCCTCGATCGCGCCGGTGTTGAGCATGCCGCCGGCGTTCAGCACCACGACGCGAAGATTGTTGGACTCGTCGAACCCGCCGATGAGAAAGGCGGTCGAGTCCCGGCCGTCGAAAATGCCCGAGGCGTTCACATTGCCTTCGTTCACGACGCTGTAGCCCAGCGCGGTGGGATCGGAATCGTCGTCGGTGCGGGCCTGATCGAAATCGTCAGGCAGAACGGTCTCGCCGATTTCGATCTGGGAATCCCCGCCGATTTCGATCGCGGCGCCGCCGCCGGACAGATGGGTGACGTTCGCCGTGGAGGCGACGAACACGCCGTCCTCAATGCTCCCTGCGATGATCACTGCAGCGCGGCTGTTGATGTCGTCGCCGCCGTCGTTGTTGTCAGGATCGAGGATCTGGAAGACTTCCTCGAACACGCGGCTGCGGACCCGATAGCCGGAGACCTCGACTGTACCGGTGAGCCGCAAGCCGCCGCCGACGTCGCCGCCGATCCGTGCGCCCACGCCCCGCGGCGTTGTCGCGCCGATCTGCCGGATCTGCACGTCGCCGGTAATGTTGTTTTCGATCGAGACGGCGGCGGAATCTTCGCCGCGCATGGTGATGGTGCCGTTTAGGAGAAGGTCGCCGTCGAGCGGCGCCGCTACGCGGACGCCGTAGCTGTTCTGACCGGCGACTTCGATACGTCCGCTCGTCCCCTGGTTCACATCGCCGGTCACCGCCGCCTGGCCGGGAACCGCATCAAAATTGCCGTCGACCGCGCCGATGAGCAGGCCTGTCTTGTTCTGATCCTGGGCGAAGGGCCCGTCCGGCTCGCCGTCCGGATCGAGATCGCCGTCCTCGTCGCGGTCGGCCAGATCGTCGGTCTCGTCGTCTTCGGGGGAATAGCTGTCGCCCAGACTGACGAGCCCGTTGAGGTCGAGATCCGTGGTTACGCCGGGATCGACTTGCACGCCGACCGCGCCGTCGACGTTCACTTCATTGCCGTCAGCGTCGGTGTCGCGAATTTCGATCTGAGCGCCGCTCGCGATTTCCAGCGTGTTGTCGGAGTTCACCCGGACCGCCGGTCCGGTCCCGCCCGTCAGCCGGACGCGGCCCGATCCGCTGATGACGATGTTCGCCGGCTGGCCGTCGTCGATGGTGGCGGTGTCGACCGGATCGGTGACCTCGGTGTCGATCGTCTCCTCCTGCGCCCAGGAGGTCGAGGTGGCGATCGCGGCGATCGAGGCGGCGGCGAGCAGGCTGCGGCGCATATGTTTTCTCCGGTCGGGCGCGGGGGTTCTTTTACAGAACCTTAAGCGTCGGCTCAGGGTTTTAGCCCATGGTTTCGCGCGCGTCGACTATTGCGCAACCCTTCCGAACAGCGGCGGCGAACCGTTGCAGACATGAAACGGCCGGCCCCGGGGCTCCGGAGCCGGCCGTTCGGTAAGATGCGGGTGTGATCAGACCTTGTAGTAGAGCTCGAACTCCACCGGGTGGGGGTGGTGTTCGATGCGGGTGACCTCTTCCATCTTCAGGTCGATGTAGGCGTCGATCTGATCGTCGTCCATGACGCCGCCCTTCTTCAGGAAGTCCCGGTCCGCGTCGAGCGATTCCAGCGCTTCGCGCAGGTTCCGGCAGACGGTCGGGATGTCCTTGAGCTCCTCGGCCGGCAGGTCGTAGAGGTCCTTGTCCATCGCCTCGCCGGGATGGATCTGGTTCTCGATGCCGTCCAGGCCCGCCATGAGCAGCGCCGTGAAGGTCAGGTAGGGGTTGCCCGCCGCGTCCGGGAAGCGGGTCTCCAGACGCTTGGCCTTCGGGCTGGAGACGTGCGGGATGCGGATCGAGGCCGAGCGGTTGCGCGCCGAGTAGGCGAGCAGGACCGGGGCTTCGAAGCCGGGCACCAGACGCTTGTAGGAGTTCGTCGAAGCGTTCGCGAAGGCGTTGATCGCCCGGGCGTGCTTGATGATCCCGCCGATATAGTAAAGGCAGGTCTCCGACAGGTCGGCGTACTTGTCGCCGGCGAAGAGCGGCTTGCCGTCCTTCCAGATCGACTGGTGCACGTGCATGCCCGAGCCGTTGTCGGCGTAGATCGGCTTGGGCATGAAGGTCGCGGTCTTGCCGTAGGCGTGCGCCACGTTGTGCACGATGTACTTATAGTACTGCATGTTGTCGGCCATCTTCAGAAGCGTGGCGAACTTCATGCCCAGCTCGTGCTGGGAGGGCGCGACCTCGTGGTGGTGCTTTTCCGGATTGAGGCCGAGTTCGGCCATCACCGAGAGCATTTCCGAGCGCATGTCCTGGCCCGAATCAATCGGGTTCACGGGGAAATAGCCGCCCTTGGGTCCCGGGCGGTGGCCCATGTTTCCGCCCTCGATCCGCTTGCCCGAGTTGTACGGGCCTTCCTCGGAATCCACCTCGTAGAAGGTGTGGTTCTGCTGGGTGGACCAGCGCACGTCGTCGAACACGAAGAATTCCGCTTCGGGGCCGAAGAAGGCGGTGTCGCCGACGCCCGAGGCGGCGAGGAATTTCTCCGCCTTCTTCGCGGTCGTGCGCGGGTCGCGGTTATACGGCTGCATGGAGCTCGGTTCGAGCACGTCGCAGATGATCGCCAGCGTGGTCTGCTGGTAGAACGGGTCGATCAGCGCGGTGTCCGGATCGGGCATCAGCACCATGTCGGACTCGTTGATCGCCTTCCAGCCGTTGATCGACGAGCCGTCGAACATCGTGCCGTTCTCGAAGAAGTCGTCGTCCACCATCGAGGGATCGAAGGTGACATGCTGCAGCTTGCCGCGCGGATCGGTGAAGCGCAGGTCGACGTACTCGACGTCTTCTTCCTTGATCCGCTTGAGGATTTCTTCCGACATGGTCAGGTCCCTTTAGGTTAGGCGAGGTGGATGCGATGAGGTTTGCGTGCGCCTAGAGCGCGTCGTCGCCGGTCTCTCCGGTGCGGATCCGGATGGCGCTTTCGACCGGGGTGACGAAGATCTTGCCGTCGCCGATGCGGCCGGTGCGCGCGGCGTTCTGGATCGCCTCCACGGCGGCGTCCACGCGGCCGTCGGACACGACGAGCTCGATCTTGATCTTGGGAAGGAAGTCCACGACGTACTCGGCGCCGCGATAGAGCTCGGTATGCCCCTTCTGCCGGCCGAAACCCTTGGCTTCGGTCACGGTGAGCCCTTGCAGACCGATCTCCTGGAGCGCTTCCTTCACGTCGTCCAGTTTGAACGGTTTGATGATCGCTTCGATTTTCTTCATGGAGGCCTCCGTTCGAGCGGGCACGCTAGCCGCGCCCGCGCGCCGCTCAAGCGCAACCCGGCGTGCTGCGGCGCCGAAACCGCGCGGCGCCCGTTTGCGAGGCGCCCGTGCACGCCGATGAAGCAGACCGACCTGAAGGACGCGCCATGACCGATCCCAGACACGCCGTGCTCGACGTCGAGGCCATGGGCCGCGCGGACCGGTTCGCGATGGATCACGGCCGCTCGGGCGGCGCGCTGATGGACGCCGCAGGCGCGGCGATCGTCGAGGCGATATGCGCGCGCTGGGCGCCGCGGCCGGTCGCCGTGCTCTGCGGGCCAGGCAATAATGGCGGGGACGGCTGGGAGGCGGCGGCCGGGTTGAAAGCGCGCGGCTGGCCGGTCGAGGTTTTCGCGATGAAGCCGCCTGGCGAACTCGAGGGCGACGCGGCCCGCGCCGCTGCGAAATGGGACGGGAGTTTGAACAGGCTCGAAGACTGCGACCCGGCCCGATTCGGTCTCGTGCTCGACGCGCTGTTCGGCGCCGGGCTGTCCCGGCCGCTGGAGGGCGAGCCTGCGCGCCTGGCCGAAGCCTGTGCGGGCGCGCTGGTAGTCAGCGCGGACGTGCCAAGCGGTGTTCACGGCGACAGGGCGCGCGCCGACGGGCCGGCCTTCGCTGCGGCGCTGACGGTGACGTTCCACCGGGTCAAGCCGGCGCACCTGCTGCATCCGGGCCGGGCGGCCTGCGGCGAGATCGTACTGGCCGATATCGGAATACCTGACGGCTGGGAGGCCGAAGCAGCGCCCTGTGCGGCGCACAATCACCCTGATCTCTGGGACGTGCCCGGCCTGCAGATCGATCCCGGCGCGCACAAGCACCGGCGCGGCCGGCTCTGCGTGCTGTCGGGCGGGAAGGGGGCTTCGGGCGCGGCGCGCCTCGCCGCCGAGGCCGGGCTTTCAGGCGGCGCAGGCTATGTCACGCTGCTCTGCCCGCCCGACGCGCTGGCTGAATGCGCCGCCTCGATGCAGGCGGTGGTCACGCGCGCTTTCGATACCGAAGCGGACTTCGCTGAAATTCTTGACGGCCATCGCGCCGATTGCGCCGTGATGGGGCCGGGCGCGGGCAAGACCGATGACACCCGCCGACGCGTGCTGCAGGCGCTGGGGCAGAAGGCGGCGCTGGTGCTCGACGCCGATGCGCTCACCGTTTTCGAAGACGATCCCACCGTCCTGTTCAAGGCGCTGCACGGACGCTGCGTCCTGACCCCGCACGCGGGTGAATTTTCGAAGGTTTTTCCGGACCTGGGTGAGAACGGGCTAAACAAGATCGAGACCGCCCGCGCGGCGGCGCAGCGCTCTGGCGCGGTCGTCGTGTTCAAGGGCCCGGACACGGTGATCGCCAGCCCTGACGGCCAGGTTCGGGTGAACACCCACGCCAGCGCCCGGCTCGCGACAGCGGGGACCGGCGACAGCCTGGCCGGGCTGATCGGTGCGTTCCTGGCCCAGGGCGCGGACGCGTTCGACGCCGCGTCCGCCGCAGTCTGGGTGCATGGCGAGGCGAGCCTTCGGATGGGGCCGGGCGCGCATGCCGGCACGCTGCTTTCGCTGCTGCCCGAGGCGCTCTCAGCGCTGCGGGACCGGCGCGAACGCATGGCCGCTCTGCGGCGTGTCATGGCTGGGGCGTAGCCGAACGGCGCGCCCGCGGTTATACGCGAGGCCCGCCCGCGCGAACCCCCGCCTGGAAGCCCCCGATGTCCGACGACGCCAAGCTCTCGAAGACCGACGAAGAAGCCCTCGCGCTGCACCGCGCCGAGCCGGCCGGCAAGATCGCCCTCAAGGCCACCAAGCCCATGGCGACCCAGCGCGATCTCGCGCTCGCCTACAGCCCCGGCGTCGCCGCGCCGGTGCGCGCGATCCACGAGAACCCCGACGCGGTCTACGACTACACCTCCAAGGGCAACACTGTGGCCGTGGTCTCCAACGGCACCGCGATCCTGGGGCTGGGCAATCTCGGCGCGGCGGCGTCCAAGCCCGTGATGGAAGGCAAGGCGGTGCTGTTCAAGCGCTTCGCCGACATCGACGGGTTCGACGTCGAGGTGAAGTACACCGACGTCGACCGTTTCGTGGAATGCGTGGCCGGGTTCGGCGACAGCTTCGGCGGGATCAATCTTGAAGACATCAAGAGCCCCGAGTGCTTCGAGATCGAGCGCCGTCTGCGCGAAGAACTCGACATCCCGGTCTTCCACGACGACCAGCACGGCACGGCCATCATCGCAGCTGCAGGCCTGATGAACGCGTGCGCGCTGACCGAGCGCAAGCTCGAGGACGTTCGCGTGGTGCTGATCGGCGCGGGCGCGGCGGGGCTCTCGGTGCTCGAGCTGATCAAGTCGCTCGGCGTTCAGCACGACAACGTCACCATCGTGGACGTGCACGGCGTGGTTCATGACGAACGCGACGACCTTCACGACAAGCTGCGCGGGCACGCCCGCAAGACCGATCTGCGCACGCTGGAAGAGGCGATGGTCGACGCCGACGTCATGCTGGGCCTGAGCGCGGGCGGCATCGTGAAGCCCGCCATGGTGAAATCGATGGCGCGCGATCCGATCATCTTCGCGATGGCCAACCCCACCCCGGAGATCATGCCCGACGAGGTGAAGGCGGTGCGCTCGGATGCGATCATGGCGACGGGCCGGTCCGATTTCCCCAACCAGGTCAATAACGTACTGGGCTTTCCTTATATCTTCCGCGGCGCGCTCGACGTCCGCGCCAAGACCATCAACGAGGAGATGAAGCTCGCCGCCGCCCGCGCGCTCGCCGACCTCGCCCGCCAGGACGTGCCTGACGAGGTGAGCGCGGCGAACCGCTCCGAGGGGCTGAAATTCGGCCGCGACTACATCATTCCCTCGCCCTTCGATCCGCGCCTGATCAGCTTCGTGCCGCCCTATGTGGCTCAGGCGGCGATCGAATCGGGCGTCGCGCGAATCCCGATCGAGGACGAGGACGGCTATCGCCGCAGGCTCGCGCGCCGGCTCGATCCCACCGCCGCGCTGCAGCAGCGTGTCACCGAGCGCATCCGGGGGCTGGGCAAGCGCATCGTCTTCGCCGAGGGCGAGGAACCGTCGGTCATCCGCGCCGCGCACGCCTTCAAGAGCCAGGGCCTCGGCGAGCCGGTTCTGGTCGCCCGCGAAGACGTCGCCAGGGCGAACATGCGCGAGCTGGGCCTGCCCGACGGCGAGCTGGAAATCTGGAACGCGCGGATTTCCGACCGCAATTCGGCCTACGCCGACTGGCTGTTCAAGCGCCTGCAGCGCAAGGGGTATCTGCGCCGCGACGTGCAGCGCCTGGTCAATAACGACCGCAACGTCTTCTCCGCCTGCATGCTGAAATTCGGCGATGCGGACGGGATGGTCACCGGCGTGACCCGGCACTTCACCAACACGCTGTCTGACGTCCGGCTGGTGCTCGACGAGGCGCCGGGCAAGAAGGTGATCGGCCTGTCGGTGGCGATCTCCGGCGGGCGCACGCTGGTGATCGCGGACACCAACGTCACCGAGTTTCCCGACGCCGAAGGCCTGGCCGACATCGCCGAGGGCGCCGCGCACGCCGCCACCCGGCTGGGGCTCAGCCCGCGCGTGGCGTTCATGAGCTACTCGACGTTCGGCAACCCGCCGGGCGACCGGACCGAGAAGGTCCAGGCGGCCGTCGCGCTGCTGGACGAGCGCGGCGTAGACTTTGAATATGAAGGGGAAATGGCCGTCGACATTGCGCTCGACCCCGATCATCACCGGGTCTACCCGTTCTCGCGGCTGTCGGACGCGGCGAACGTGCTTGTCATGCCGGCGGTGCATTCGGCCTCGATCGCCACGCGGCTTCTGAAGTCGGCAGGCGGGGCGACGGTGATCGAAGGGCTGCTGATCGGGCTCGAGAAATCGGTGCAGGTTGCGCGGGTGGGCGCGAGCGTGTCCGACATCGTCAATCTGGCGGGCATGGCGAGCTACGATCTGACCGGTGAGGGCACCGCGGCGGCGGAGTAATCCCCGCTTTATTCGTGGTGGTCTGCGCCGGCTTCGTCGCCGGCCCGACGGCGCCGCCGTGCGCGATCGTGCCGGCGATGATGGTCCGGGCTTCGAGGAAACATCACCTTTCCGTCACCGCCATGGAAGCGGAGCGCGGATCGGCCTAGCTTGGCCCCCGACGCCAGCGAAGGGACAGCCATGGCCGCGGGCCGATCCGCCAGAGACCTCACGCAAGGTGACGTGTTCGGGCACATCGTGCGCATGGTCGCGCCGATGAGCCTGGGCATCGTCGCGATGATGCTGGTCGGGGTGATCGACAGCTACTGGGTGGGCAAGCTCGGCACCGCCCAGCAGGCCGCCGTCCAGTTCGTCTTCCCCGTGACCATGCTGGTCATGAGCGTGGCCATCGGGCTCGGCGCAGGCGCGGTCTCTGTGGTCGCGCGCGCAGCCGGGCGCGGGGACGGCGAGCGGACCCGGCGGGTGGCGACCGACGCGGTGACGCTTTCTCTGATCATCGTGGTGTGCACGTCGGCGATCGGGATTGCGCTGATCGGGCCGCTGTTCCGAGCGATGGGCGCGACCGAGGAGATGATGCCCTACGTACGCGACTACATGACGATCTGGTTCGCCGGTATCGTCTTCGTGGTCGGCCCGATGGTGGCGGGCAATATCCTTCGCGCGCTGGGCGACGCGATCCTGCCCAGCGCGATCATGATCCTGGCTGCCGTGATCAATATGGGCCTCACCCCGGTCTTCATCTTCGGCTGGGGCCCGGTGCCCGAGATGGCGGTGCAGGGCGCGGCGCTGTCGTCGCTGATCGCGAATTTCTGCGTCTTCCTGATCGCGCTCGCCATCATGGTCTTCCGGGAGAAGCTGCTCGATCTGAGCTGGCCGGGCTTTCACGAGATCTTCTGGAACTGGCGCGAGATCGCGCGCATCGGCGCGCCTGCGGCCGGCTCGAACATGATCGGCCCGGCGGCGAACGCGATCGTGCTCGCCTCGGTCGCCCGGTTCGGCGAGGCAGCGGTGGCCGGGTTCGGCGTGGCGATGCGGGTGGAGGCCTTCTTCATCATCCCGCTGTTCGCCCTGTCAGGCACGATCGGCCCGATCACGGGGCAGAACGGCGGGGCAGGGCTGACCGGCCGGGTGCGCGAGGCCTTCTTCAAGTCCTTCGTCTTCTGCCTCGCCTGGGGATCGGCCATCGCGGTCATTCTGTTTTTCGCCGGCGAGCATCTCGCCCCGCTTTTCCTGCCGAGCGAAGACGGACGGCAGGTGGCGGAGGTCTTCTGGGACGTCGCGCCGTTCGCAGTCTTCGGCTACGGCGTGGCGATGGCGGCCTCGGCCGGGTTCAACGGGCTGGGCCGGCCGCTTTACGGCGTGGCGGTGAACGCGCTGCGCGGCTTCGTGCTGATCGCGCCGCTGGCCTGGCTGGGCGGCAGCCTGGGCGGGGCGACCGGCGCGATCTGGGGCGTGTTCGCCGCAAACCTGATCATCGGCGTGCTGGCGGCGGTCTACGTGCTGAAGTTCGCACCCCTGACCGCGGTCGAGGGCGGACGCCGGCCGCAGCCCAAACCGGGCAAGCCGGCGGGCGCCGCCCAGGCGGCCTACGCCGAGGGGGAGGCCGAAGCGCCGAGCCCGGCGATCACCGCCACCAAGAGCCGCGCGGAAGACCTCTAGCGCCGCTTCAGCACCCCGCCGAGTTCGGCCTTGCCGCCGAGGGCCGGGTGAGGAAAGGCGGTGAAGCGGTCAGCCTCCGGCCACGCCCAGCGATCCTCGCTGAAGAGCTCGCGCATCGCGGGCAGCGAGCAGCCATAGGGCGGCCCGCCGCGCTCGTCCTTCTGCATGAACAGCGCGATCAGCCCGCCGCCGGGTTTGAGCGACTCGAAGGCTGTCGCCTCATAACGCGCCCGATCGTGGGGATGGATGGCGCACAGGAAGGTCTGCTCCCAGAGAAGGTCGAAGGGAACGGCGGGCCGCCAGTCCAGCCCGTCCGCCTCCATCACCGAGGCGTTCACCCCGGCCGCCGTGATCTGGTCGCGCTGGAATTTCACCGCGCTGGGCGCGACGTCGCTCGCGGTCACCCTGAGGCCGAGCTTCGCCAGCGCGACGGGCTCGGCCCCGCGCCCGCATCCGGGCACGTAGATCGAGCTTCCCGCGGTCAGAACGCCGGCCTTGCGAAAGTGCGCGATTGCAGGATGCGGACCGGCCCGCTCCCAGGGCGTATCGTCGTCGCGAAACCGCGCCTCCCAGTCGAACGGCGTACGGTTTTCAAATTCAGGGTCGCTCAAAATCTGTTTCCTCTCAGCAGTTTGCGCGCGTCGCCACATTCGCGCCAGATTTCGTTCATCTGCAGATCAGCCCCTTCGTGACAGCGTAGCAAAGACGGTGTTGAATATCGCCATTCGGGGACGCAAGAAGGGGACGACAGTGAAACAGCTTGTCATGATCGCCGCGGCCGGTCTCGGTCTGGGCTGCGCGGCGGACGCGCACGCCGACCGGTACTATGACTGCGAAGCGACGATCGTCACTCAGGCCGACGGGCCGGTGCAGGGTCAGCTCTGGCTCAGCGACCGCGGCCGCGGCGACGCAGTTCAGTTCCGCCGTGTGGCGGGACGCTACGAGTTTACCGAAACGAGCGGCGCCAGCTGGCGCGACGATCGTGTGAGCTTCACGATCGACGGCGAAGCCGTCTCCGGTCACGCGGAAACAATCGGCGGCGCCGTGCGCTTCACCGGAGTGTACGGTGACCGTTATGACGGCGTCTGGTGGGCCGACTGCAACGCCGGCGCCTCAGCGCCGGCGTGGTCGCGCGATATGGAAACGGTCGCCGGCGCCGAACTCGAACTCAGAGCGTTGCAGGGGCTCGATCTCGATACAGGCGGGATCGTCGCGGTGGGCGCCTCTCAGGACATCGACATCTTTCTCGGGATGTACGAGGGCCGCATTCCTTTGATCGTCGCCGGGCCGCGTGCGCGCATCAAACTCAGCGAGTCCGCGCCGAGCTTTGAAGAGCTCGAACCCCGCCGCCTCGGGTGTGACGGCGTCGCCGCCGAGCGGGTCGGCCAAGGTTTGCCTTTCAGCTCGATCGAGCGCGGATCGGCGATCTGCGTGATGACCGACGAGGGCTATGTCGGCGCGGTCAGGGTGATCGAGGCGAACGCGGGCGGGGCCCCGTTCCTGCGCTTCTCGTTCGAGCGCTGGGACGTGCTGCGGTGATGGAGGGGATAATGAAAACGCTCATCAAGTCTACGCTTCTGGCGGGCGCCGCCGCGCTCTCCACAGCCGTCGCCGCCGACGCTCAGGACTCCATGGCCTGCAGCTTTATCGCCTTCGACCGCAGCGGGAACCCTTCGATCACCGGCGAAGCGACGCTTCAGCGCAACGTCTCCGCACGCGCCGGGGTGATCGGCTCGATCACCGCGCCGGGCGAGGGGACCCTGCCGGTCACCGGCGCCTGGGAGGACGGCGCGGCGGTCTTCTATCTCGGCGACGAACGCGAGCCTTTCAGCGGGCGGGAATACCGCGCTAGAAGCGGCGGTGACGACTGGGTGATCGCCGGGCGCAGCGGAAGCGGCCGAACACCGGTGTTCTTCTACTGCCGCGAAGACGAGCGCGCCGCGCCGCCGCCGCCCGAACCCGATCCTGATCCCCGTCCCGAACCTCCGCGTGAGGAGGGGTATGCGGGCGGACTGACGCTGGCGCCGGGGCTGTTCGCCGATCTGGACCGGCCGGCGGTGGAGGCGGCGTTCTCCTCACGCGCTGATCTGGTCATGGTCGCAACGGCTGAGGAAGCGAGCTTCGTCACGGTCGGCGCGGCGTTGACCGGCGATCCTTACGGCTTTTCGTCGATGTCGCTCGAGCGGCGGTGCGAAAACGCGCGCGAGCGTGGCCGGCTTTCCGCCGGCGCGATTCCCGAGGTGACGCTGCGGCGCGACGAGGAAGTCTGCTTCGTAACAGGCGAGGGGCGTCTGGGCGCGCTGATCGTGCGCTCGGTGAACCCGCGTGACGCGGTCTTCGACGTCTATCTGTACGAATAGGGTGAAGGCAGACGGGATCGCGCCTGCGGACCGCGTGCAGGCGCGATCTCGTCAAACCGGCGACCCTGTCGTAAAACCGCCTGCGCTGCGGGTGTGGCGGAACTGGTAGACGCGCTGGATTTAGGTTCCAGTGTCTTACGACGTGGAGGTTCGAGTCCTCTCACCCGCACCATTCAAGCCGGTTCGCCGCAGGCGAAAAAATCGATCCGGGGGATCGATTTTAGGCGCAGAATGCCCCGGCAGGGGCTTTCCTGTTCTCCCTCGCCTCCGCTCGGTCGATCCTCCCCCGGCTTGAAGCCGGGGTGCGGGCGGGCGGTCGCCCTTGCGAACCCTGCGGGCTCGAGGCGGGGCCGCCTCCCATTCTTTCGGCCCTCCCTGCGCGTCTGTAAGTGCCAGAGCCGACTGCCGCCTGGGCGGCCGCCAGCGCGTCCCTTCACCCCGCTTTCACATCAACCGCCGCGGGGCCGTTGCGTCCGCAGAATCTGCGTGACATAACGCGCGCTCGTTTCCGGCCGCCGCCGGCGCGCTCGATCCTTCATGGCCGGGCGTCGCCCGTCAGGCGGCGCCGTATCCATGACAAGGCCTCGCATCCGATGAACGTTGTTGAAAAATCTTCCGAAGGGCTGTCGCGCACGTTCGAAGTCACCGTGCCCGCCAAAGAGCTCGACGCGAAGCTGTCCGCCAAGATCGAAGAGATCCGCCCCGACGTGCGCCTGAAGGGCTTCCGTCCGGGCAAGGTCCCCGCGAGCCACATCCGCAAGATGTTCGGCGCCTCGATCATGGGCGACATCCTTCAGGACATCGTGCCCAAGGCCACCCAGGAAACCCTGGACGAGAAGAAGCTGCGCCCGGCCTCCCAGCCGACCGTCGACGTCAAGTCCGACGCCGAGGACGTGATCAAGAACGGCGCGGACTTCGCCTTCGAGATCAATGTCGAGATCATGCCGGAGTTCGAACCGGCCGATCCCAAATCCTTCAAGGTCACCCGCCCGGTCGCTCCGGTCGCCGACGAGCAGATCGACGAAGCGCTCGAAGAGCTGTCGCGCCAGTCGCAGGCCTATGAAGAGAAGTCCGGCAAGGCCGCCGAGGGCGACAAGGTCGTGATCGACTTCGTCGGCTCGATCGACGGCGAGGAATTCGAGGGCGGCGCAGCGGAAGGCGCCGAGCTGGTTCTGGGTTCGGGCCAGTTCATCCCCGGCTTCGAAGACCAGCTGGTCGGCAAGAAGGCCGGCGACGAGGTCGAGGTGAAGGTCACCTTCCCGAAGGATTACCAGGCCGAGCACCTGGCCGGTAAGGACGCGGTGTTCAAGACCACCGTCAAGGACGTCCAGGCGCCCGCCGAGAGCAAGATCGACGATTCGCTGGCCGAGCGCTTCGGCCTGTCCGATCTGAACGCCCTGAAAGAGGCGCTGAAAGGCCGCTTCGAGCAGGAGCACAAGCAGGCCTCGCGCATGAAGGTCAAGCGCGCCCTGCTTGACCAGATCGACGAGACCCACAAAGAGATCGACCTGCCCGCCAAGATGGTCGCTCAGGAGTTCGAGGCGATCTGGCGCGAGGTCAAGAACGCCATCGAGAACGACCAGCTCGACGACGAGGACAAGGGCAAGTCCGAGGACGAGCTGCGCGCCGACTACATGGCGATCGCCGAGCGCCGGGTGCGCCTGGGCCTGGTGCTCGCCGAGATGGGCCGCAAGGCCAATATCGACGTCACCCAGGAAGAGATCGCCCGCGCCGTGAACCAGGAAGCCGCGCGCTATCCGGGCCGTGAGCGCGAAGTCGTCGAATACTTCCAGAAGAACCCCGGCGCGGTGCAGGGCCTGCGCGCGCCGATCTATGAAGAGAAGGTCGTCGACTACATCCTCGAACTCGCCGACGTGAGCGAGGAAGAGGTCAGCCGCGATGCGCTGTTCGCCGAAGACGGCGAAGGCGAGGCGGCCGAGAAGAAGCCCGCCAAGAAGGCCCCGGCCAAGAAAAAGGCTCCGGCCAAGAAGGCGGCTGCGAAGAAAGACGACGCCGAAGCCAGCGCCGAGGACAAGCCCAAGAAGGCTCCGGCCAAGAAGAAGGCGCCGGCCAAGAAGACCGCCGCGAAAAAGGCCGCCGGCGAGGACTAAGCTGACCGCAGCGTTTGCGCCCCGCCGCGCGCCTTGCCAGAGTGCGCGCGGCGGGCCGTTTCGCCCGCAGTCCGGCGTTTATGGGAGCACGCGATGAACGATCCGCAGGATGCGATGATGAGCCTGGTGCCGATGGTGGTCGAACAGACCGCGCGCGGCGAGCGGGCGTTCGACATCTACTCCCGGCTCCTGAAGGAGCGGATCGTATTCGTGACCGGCGTGGTCGAGGACCACATGGCCAGCCTGATGGTCGCCCAGCTGCTCTATCTCGAATCGGAAAATCCGAAAAAAGAGATCGCGATGTACATCAACTCGCCCGGCGGCTCGGTGAGCGCGGGTCTCGCGATCTACGACACCATGCAATACATCCGCTGCCCCGTGGCGACCGCCTGCGTTGGCATGGCCGGCTCGATGGGTTCGCTGCTTCTGGCCGCGGGCGAGAAGGACATGCGCTTCGCCACGCCGAACGCGCGCATCATGATGCACCAGCCGTCGGGCGGCTTCCGCGGCACGGCTGCGGACATCGAGCGCCACGGCGAGGACATCCTGAGAATCAAGCGGCGCATGTACGAGATCTACGAGCGCCACACCGGCCAGCCGATCGAGACAGTCGAGAAGACGCTGGACCGCGACACCTATCTGAACGCGGAAGAAGCGCGCGATTTCGGGCTGATCGATCACGTCTACGAGAAACGCGGCGGGCCCGAGGCGGCGTAAGCCGCGTTATCCACGCGAAATGACAGCGATCCGCGCTGCGCACGGCCTGCGCGGCGCGGTTCTGCATGCTTGATCATTGCGCGCCGCGTGTGGTCGAATACATCTTGAAAACGTTTCGCTAAGGTCCGGCCCCGATCTTGCGAGGGGTGAGACGTCACGATCTCGCCGTCCGGGACCGGAACCCTTCCAGCGGACGGCGCGAGCGTTGCGCGAAGGCGGGACCGACTGGAGCAAGCATGACCAAGGCGACAACAGGCGACGGCAAGAGCACGCTGTATTGCTCTTTCTGCGGCAAGAGCCAGCACGAGGTCCGCAAGCTCATCGCGGGCCCGACGGTGTTCATCTGCGACGAATGCGTCGAGCTGTGCATGGACATCATCCGCGAGGAGAACAAATCCTCCCTGGTCAAATCCAAGGAGGGCGTGCCCAGCCCGCAGGAAATCTTCGACGTCCTGCAGGACTACGTGATCGGCCAGCAGACCGCCAAGCGGGTGCTCTCGGTCGCGGTGCACAATCACTACAAGCGCCTCAATCACGCCAGCCAGAATCAGGACGTCGAGCTTTCGAAGTCGAACATCCTGCTGATCGGTCCCACCGGCTGCGGCAAGACGCTGCTGGCCCAGACGCTGGCGCGCATTCTGGACGTGCCGTTCTGCATGGCCGACGCCACCACGCTGACAGAAGCCGGCTATGTGGGCGAGGACGTGGAGAACATCGTCCTGAAGCTGCTTCAGTCGGCGGACTACAATGTCGAGCGCGCCCAGCGCGGCATCGTCTATATCGACGAGATCGACAAGATCTCGCGCAAGTCCGACAACCCCTCGATCACCCGGGACGTGTCCGGCGAGGGCGTGCAGCAGGCGCTTCTGAAGATCATGGAAGGCACGGTGGCCTCCGTCCCGCCCCAGGGCGGCCGCAAGCATCCGCAACAGGAATTTTTGCAGGTCGACACCACCAACATCCTGTTCATCGTCGGCGGCGCCTTCGCCGGCCTCGAGCGGATCATCGCCCAGCGCGGCAAGGGCAGCGCGGTCGGCTTCGGCGCTGATGTCCGCGATCCCGACGCCCGCCGTCAGGGCGATGTGCTACGCGACGTCGAGCCCGACGATCTGCAGCGCTTCGGCCTGATCCCGGAATTCGTCGGCCGTCTTCCCGTCATCGCGACGCTGGAAGATCTCGACGAGCCGGCCCTGGTGCAGATCCTGACCGAGCCGAAGAACGCCCTGGTCAAGCAGTACCAGCGCCTGTTCGAGATGGAGGGCGTGGGCCTTTCCTTCACCGAGGACGCGCTGACCGCCATCGCCGAGAAGGCGATCGCCCGCAAGACCGGCGCGCGCGGCCTTCGGTCGATCATGGAAGGCATCCTTCTGGACACCATGTTCGATCTTCCGAGCCTGGACGGCGTGGAAGAAGTCGTGGTCAACGCCGAGGTCGTCACCGGCGACGCCACGCCGCTCTTCATCTACGCCAAGCAGAAAAGCGAAAGCGGGTCGAAAGGCGCGTAAGCCCCTTCGCGATCGCCATGAAACGGCGCCGGTCCCTCGCGGGGCCGGCGTTTTTCGTTTCGCGCTGCACTGCGGCGGATCGGGCACGCGTTCAATCCTTGAACACCCTGACGCTCAGCGCCACTTGAGTCCTCACGCGAACGCGGCGAGGCTTCGGGTCGAGGGTCGAGCGAAGCCGATACGCCGCCGGCCGGCTGCGGATTTTCCGCGCCGGCGCTTCGAAGCCGTCCGCCGCTCATGAGAGGGCGGAGGCGACCGAAAGGACGAGTGAATGACCGAGACCAGAACCCTGCCGCTGCTGCCGCTGCGCGACATCGTGGTCTTCCCGCACATGATCGTGCCGCTCTTCGTGGGGCGCGAAAAATCCGTGCGTGCGCTCGAAGAGGTGATGCGGGCCGACAAGCAGATCCTGCTCGCCACCCAGAAGAGCGCGGCCGACGACGATCCCGATCCCGACGCGATCTACGAAACCGGCGTGCTCGCCTCCGTGCTGCAGCTTCTGAAGCTGCCCGACGGCACCGTGAAGGTGCTGGTCGAGGGCGGCCAGCGTGCGCAGATCACGCGCTTCTTCGACAACGAGGCCTATTTCGAGGCCGAGGCGGCCCTTGTGGACGAGAGCGTCGGCGACCCGGCCGAGGTCGAAGCGCTGATGCGCGCCGCCGCCGAGAAGTTCGAAGACTACGTCAAGCTCAACAAGAAGGTGCCGCCCGAGGCGCTGTCCGCCGTCGCCGAGATCGCCGATCCGGCCAAGATGGCCGATACGATCGCCGCGCACCTGGCTGTGAAGATCACCGACAAGCAGGAGCTTCTGACCAATCCCGACGTCGCCCGGCGCCTCGAGAAGGTGTTCGGCCTGATGGAGGGCGAGATCTCCGTGCTGCAGGTCGAGAAGAAGATCCGCAACCGCGTGAAGCGGCAGATGGAGAAGACCCAGCGCGAGTATTACCTCAACGAGCAGATGAAGGCGATCCAGCGCGAGCTCGGCGAGGGCGACGACGGCAAGGAGGAGCTGGCCGAACTCGAGGAGAAGATCGAGAAGACCAAGCTCACCAAGGAAGCCCGGACCAAGGCCGAGGCGGAGATGAAGAAGCTCCGCCAGATGAGCCCGATGTCCGCGGAAGCCACGGTCGTGCGCAACTATCTCGACTGGCTGCTCTCCATCCCGTGGAACAAGAAAAAGCGGGTCAAGGCGGATCTGGCCAAGGCCGAAGCGGTGCTCGACCGCGACCATTACGGCCTCGAGAAGGTCAAGGAGCGCATCATCGAGCACCTGGCCGTTCAGGCGCGCACCAAGAAGATCAAGGGCCCGATCCTGTGCCTGGTCGGCCCTCCCGGCGTGGGCAAGACCTCGCTGGGCCGCTCGATCGCGGAAGCCACGAACCGCGAGTTCGTGCGCATGTCGCTGGGCGGGGTGCGTGACGAGGCGGAAATCCGCGGTCACCGGCGGACCTATATCGGCTCGATGCCCGGCCGGGTCATCCAGTCGATGAAGAAGGCCAAGCACTCCAACCCGCTCTTCTTGCTCGACGAGATCGACAAGCTGGGCGCGGACTATCGCGGCGATCCGGCCGCGGCCCTGCTCGAAGTGCTCGATCCCGAACAGAACGCGACGTTCGGCGACCACTATCTGGAGGTCGACTACGACCTTTCCGACGTGATGTTCATCACCACGGCGAACACGCTGAACATGCCCCAGCCGCTTCTGGACCGGATGGAGATCATCCGGATCGCGGGCTACACCGAGGACGAGAAGGTCGAGATCTCCAAGCGCCACCTCATCCCCAAGCAGACCAAGAACCACGCCCTGAAAGAGGGCGAGTGGGTCCTGACCGAAGAGGCGCTGCGCGACGTCATCCGCTACTACACCCGCGAAAGCGGCGTGCGGAATCTCGAGCGCGAGATCGCGCGCCTGGCCCGCAAGGCCGTGCGCAAGCTCGTCGCAGGCGAGTCCGACCAGATCACGGTCACCCCTGAAAACCTCGCCGATTTCGCCGGCGTGCGGAAATTCCGCTTCGGCGAAACCGAAAAGGAAGATCAGGTGGGCCTGGTGACGGGTCTGGCCTGGACCGAGGTCGGCGGCGACCTGCTCACCATCGAGGCGGTCAAGATGCCCGGCCGCGGCCGGATGACCGTCACGGGCAATCTGCGCGACGTGATGAAGGAATCGATCTCGGCGGCGAACTCCTACGTGCAGAGCCGGGCGCCGGCGCTGGGCGTGAAGCCGACCGTGTTCAGAAACACCGACATCCACGTTCACGTGCCCGAAGGCGCGACGCCCAAGGACGGGCCGAGCGCGGGCGGCGCCATGATCACGGCGATCGTCTCCGCGCTCACCGGCGTGCCGGTGAGGAAGGACGTGGCCATGACCGGGGAGATCACCCTGCGCGGCCGCGTCCTGCCGATCGGCGGGCTGAAGGAGAAGCTGCTCGCCGCGCTGCGCGGCGGGGTCACCAAGGTGCTGATCCCGGCCGAGAACGTGAAGGACCTTGAAGAGGTGCCCGACAACGTCAAGAGCGGGCTGGAGATCGTCGCGGTCGAGACCGTGGACGAAGTGCTCAAGCACGCCCTCGCCGCCGAGGTCGAACCGATCGAGTGGACCGAGGACGACGAAGCCGCGCTCGCCGCCGTCCCGCCCCCCGGCGAACCCGGCGCGGGCGAGGTGCGCGCGCACTAGGCGCGGCCCCGAGACGCTGAAACGGAAAGGGCGCGTCCAGCCGGGCGCGCCCTTTTTCGTTGGACCTCGCGCCTGCGCCCGCTAGCTTCCGCTCGCGGCCGGGCCGAACCACACCTGGCGCGAAGCAAGGGGAGGGCGTCATGGCCGGGTTTCCGCCGTTCGACGATCGCGACGGGTTCATCCATCTCGACGGGGCGCTGATCCCCTGGCGGGAGGCGCGGACGCATCTCTTGACCCATGCGCTGCACTATTCGACCGGCGTGTTCGAGGGCGAGCGCGCCTATGGCGGGACGATCTTCCGCTCGCGCGATCACTCCGAACGCCTTCTGAGATCGGCTGAAGCGATCTTCCTGCCCCTGAAAGTGAGCGTGGAGGAGATCGAGCGGGCGAAATACGCCACGCTGGAGGCCAACGGCCTCACGGACGCCTATGTCCGCGCCTTCGCCTTCCTGGGCTCGACGAAGATGGGCGTGGACATCGCCGGCGCGGGCGATGCGCACTTCGCCGTGGCGGTCTGGAACGACTGGGCGAGCTATGTCGACCCGGCCACGCGCGACAAGGGCGTCGATCTCGTCACCGTGCCGACCCGCCGACCGCCGCCTGAGTGCATGCGCGTGCAGGCCAAGGCCGCCGGCAACTACCAGATCAGCATCTGCGCGAAGGCCGAGGCGAAGGCGATGGGCGCGTTCGACGCCCTGATGCTCGACTGGGAAGGCTATGTCGCCGAATCGAGCGGCTCGAACATCTTCTTCGTGAAGGACGGTGCGGTGTTCACCCCGAAGGCCGACCGGTTCCTGAACGGCCTCACCCGCCAGACCGTGATCGCGCTCTGCCGGGAGGCGGGCCTCGAAGTGATCGACGACCGGCGCGTGACGCCTGAAGAGCTGCTCGCAGCCGACGAGGTCTTCCTCACTGGCTCGGCCTTCGAAGTGGCCCCGGTGATGAAGATCACCCACGAAGGCCGCGCGCACCACTTCGCCAGCTCAGACCGCGCGGTCTGGGTGGCGGAGCGGTACGGGGAGCATGTGCGGGGGCGGTGATCCCTCACTCCACCCTGACCGTCTCGATCCTGACGGGCTCGACCAGGAACTGGGCGTACTGGAAGTCCTCCGGCGCGTTTTCGATGCTGGTCTCTCCGCTCCAGATCGTTTCGACCACGTCCATGCCCTCGATCACCTCGCCGAAGACCGCGTAGCCGAGTTCGTCGGGATTGCGGGTGCCCGGCCCGGCGTCGAGGCCCGGATAGTCGGCGACCATGATGAAAAATTCCGTCGTCGCCGTGCCCGGATCGAACCGGGCCATGGAGATCGCGCCTCGCTTGTGGCTGAGGCCGGTCTGGGTCGTGGGCTCGTGCGCGATGGGTTCGGCGCCGGACGAGCCGTCGAAATCGTAGCCGCCCTGAATGAGGCTCATCGGCTCGACGTCCGGCCGGTCGTTGTCGGGCCGCACCGAGCGGTAGAAGAGCCCGCCGTCATAGGCGCCGGCCTCGGCGTGCCGGACGAAGTTCGCCACCGAGATCGGGGCGGCGTCTTCGGCCAGCGCGACGCGGATGTCCCCGGCGCTGGTCTCGATGACGGCGGTGCGCGGGCCGGCGTCCGCGGCGGTTTCAGCGGGCGGTTCGGCGTCGGGCGTGCAGGCGGCCAGCGCGACGGCTGCGGCGAGCAGGGCGTAGTGTTGCATGTCTCTCCCCCATGCGCCGGCCGGCGTGCTGACTCGGCGCTTTTCCTTTCTTCATTCTCTCATGCTAGATCGCGCGCATGGACGACGCCATACGCCCCAAACGCCGGCGCGGCCGGCCGCCGCTGGGACCTGAACATCGCGAACGGCTGATCAGGGCCACGCTGCACCTTCTCGACCGCAAGGGTCTGGAGGGGCTGCAGGCGCGCCTGATCGCCGCCGAGGCCAAGCTGTCTGTCGGCTCGCTGTACAAGCTCGTCGGCGATATCGACGACGTGGCGCGCGAGGCGGCGCTTCAGACCTATCGCGCCCTTTACGATCACGAGACGGCGATTTTCGCCACGGTGAAGGACCGGCCGGTCCGCGAGCAGCTTCTGGCGATGGCGCGCGGCTATGTCGAGTTCGTCAGCCGCCACGAGAAACGCTGGAGCGCGATCATCGCGCGCCGCCGCGCCGAAGGGCTGAGGCCGGAATGGTACGACGCGGCGGAAACGCGCATGTTCTCGCTGATCACCGAGCGGCTTTCGGAAGCCTTGCCCGGCGCGCTGGCCGAGCCCGACCGGCTGATGGCGGCCCGCGCGCTGTGGGCCGCGGTGCACGGCATCGTCACCGCCGCGAGCCATGACGACGGCGACCCGGCCGAGCAGGAGGCGATGATCACGCTGATCATCGACGGGGTTCTGGGCGAGCTCGCACGAAAAGCGGGTTGACCGGGAAAAGCCTGGCGGCTCATTCTTTGCCCATGAGCACGGCGCGCACCTTCTTTTATGCGATCTATTTCACCGGCCCGCGGGGGACCGGCTGACCACGCTCGCGCCGAGCCGATCAGTCTGCCCCCGCCCGAAAGGCGGGGGTTTTCGTTTGCGGGGAGCCTTCGACCGATGACCGAGACCAGAGACGACCGCGCCGCGCTGAGATCGGCGATCGACGCTGCGGACCGCGAGCTGCTGCGCCTTCTGGCCGACCGCAGGCGGCTGGGTGAGGCGCTGGGCGCGCTCAAGGCCGGAGAAAGCACGCCGGTGCGCGATCTCGAACGCGAGCGCGACGTGATCGACCGGGCGATGACCGCCGGCCGCGCGCAGGGGCTCGATGCAGGCTTTGTCGAAAAGCTGTTCCAGCTCATCATCGACGACAGCCTGCGCCGCCAGCGCGACGGTCTGGACGCGCGCGCGCACGGCCGCATGCTGACCGAGGCGCGGGTGGCGTATCTGGGCGGGCCGGGCAGCTATTCGCATTTCGCAGCGCACGCGCACTTTTCCGGCCGGTACTCAGGGCTGTCGCCGGTGATCAAGCGCGACTACGCGGCGGTCTTCGGCGCAGTGGAGAGCGGCGAAGCCGATTACGGCTTCCTGCCGATCGAGAACACCTCCACCGGCGGCATCGTGGAGGTCTACGACCTGTTGCGCGACACCAGGCTAAAGATCGCCGGCGAACGTCATCACCGGGTCGAACACGCGCTTTTAGGCAAATCGACCGATCTGGGCGCAGTGCGCACGGTCTACGGTCACGCCCAGGCGCTGCGCCAGGCGCAGATCTGGCTGAACGCCCGGCCTGAACTCAAAAAGGTCCCGGTGGCCTCGAGCACCCGCGCGCTCGAACGCGCGCTCGACGAGGGTCCGACCGTGGCTGCGGTGGCGGGGCCGGAAGCGGCGGGCCTGTTCGGTCTGAACGTGATCGAGCCGTCGATCTCCGATCATCCCGGCGCACAGACTCGATTCGTGGCGCTGGCGCTCGATCCCGAACCGGCGAGCCCGCTTTTGCCGTGCAAGACCTCGCTTGTGTTCGTGACCTCCGACGAGGCGGGCTCCCTGGTCGACGCGCTGGACGGGTTCAGGGCCGAGGGCGTCAATCTCACCAAGCTTGAAAGCCGGCCCGTGGCGGGCGCGCCCTGGGAGCAGATGTTTTTCCTCGATTTCGAAGGCCATGAAGAGGACGAGCCGGTCGCCCGCGCGCTCGCCCGGCTTCAGGGCCACGCCAAAAGCGTGCGCAGTTTCGGCTCCTACGGCTCGGACCGCTTGAAGCCCGCCGCACGCGAAGGCTAAAGACGTTGACTGAGGGCGGTTAGCTCAGCTGGTAGAGCATCTCGTTTACACCGAGCAGGTCGGCGGTTCGAACCCGTCACCGCCCACCAGCCTTCGCTCGCTGGCGCGAGCTTCGGCTCGGCGGACAATCATCCGGCGCGTAGTAGGCGTTGATTGAGCGAGCCGGAGCAAGCGATTCGACCCCTTTCTTTTTCACCGAGGCGGAAGTTACACTTCGCGCCATGAAAGACGGCTATGAACATCCGATCGCCGTGCCGCTTTTCTTTCTGGCGAGCTTCTGCGTGATCACTGGAGCAAACGCCGGCGAGGCGTCGGAGGGCGACCTGTTGGCGATCGTCGCAGTGTTGGCGGGCGTCATCGGAGCGGGGATTGCGCTCTTTCAACTCGCCCGCGGAATTTTGCGACGCTGAGCAGGTGTAGCGCGGCTCCGCGACGGAAACCGGCCGCCCCATCCGTATCGGTCTCAACGGCGCAGCCCTGCGCCGCTCAGCTGAGGAGCCCGATCCCATGAGCTTTCGTCCCTTGTTCGCCGCTGCATTCACGGTGCTGTTCGCCGCGCCCGCCTTCGCCCAGGCCGGTCCTGGCGCGATGTTCGACCGGTTCGACGCTGACGGAGACGGAGCGATCACCCGAGCCGAAGTCCGCGACTGGCGCGACCGATTCTTCACTGGCGCGGACGCGGATGCGGACGGGTACGTCACCCGCGAGGAGCTCGACGCCCTGCGCGCCCAGGCCGCCGACGCGGCAGAGGCCGCCGGTTACGGTCAGACCCGGCGCGGCCGTGCGGGCGGCATGGGCCGCGATCCCATCGCCCAGCACGACGCGGACGGTGACGGCCGGCTCTCACGCGCAGAGTTCGTCGATGCGCCGTTTCCTGCGCTCGACCGGTTCGACGCGAACGGCGACGGTGCGCTGAGCCGGGACGAGCTGCCTCAACGCCGCCGCGGCGGCTGACGGGCCGTCGCCCGGTCCGCCGCCGCGAGGAAGGCGGTCCAGTCTTCTTCAGTCACGCCATGCGTTCCCGGCCGGAGATGGCTGCTGACACGGGCGCCCGGGTCTTCGCCGTAGAGCGTCCAGGCTGGCGCTGCGGCGCGGGCGGCGGTTTCGGCGCCTTTGGGGTCGGCCCAGCTGTCGCGGTTGGCGCCGCCCAGATGGAGGGCGCGCGGGGCGAGAAGGGCGATGAGCTGGTGCTGGTTGACCGACAGGGCGGCTTCGTTTCCGGCGTAGCGGCTGAAGCGCGGCGTGAACCAGTGCGGGTAGGATTTCACCATCGAAGCAACGGGTTCGCCGGTCGCGTCGGCGTGAGGCGCGGCGCCGGTGGTTCCCGACTGGTGGACGAGGGTGAGTGCGATCCGGTCGTCTCGGGCCGCAGCCAGGAGCGCCGCCTTGCCGCGTCTGGAATGGCCGTAGGCGAAGACCGGCGCTGATCCGAGCTCGGGGTGGTCTTCAATGGCGTCGATCATCGCTGACAGGGTCCAGGCCCAGACCGAGATCAGGCCGGGCCGGTTTTCAGCGCCCGAATCAACGCCCAGACGGAGAAGCGCTGCGTCGAACCGGTCCCGCTCGTCAGGCCCGATCGCGCCGTCGTGGAAGAGAGCGGCGGCGTAGCCGGCCTCGAGAATCCGGTCGAGCGGCGGGGTGAGGATGTGCTTTCCAAACAGGGCCCCGACGAGACCGCCAGGGTCCCCGCCCAGGCTCTCGGGAGGGCCGCACCAGCTTGACCTGTAGTCGGTCGGCGGATCGATGCGGTGATCGGAGAGCGCGGCTCTGAGTCCGCAGTCTGCGGGGATGAAAAACACCCCGTTTACAGAGCCTTGCGGCCTGACGACGGCGAGGGTGAGGGCGATCGGATCGGCGCTTTCAGGGGTGATCGTGATCCGGCGCAGCTCCAGAACGCCGGTCCCGACCCAGTCCGGAGCGGGCAGGGTCTCGACTTCCAGCGTCGTGACGGCGGGTTCGGCCGGGGCGGCGCCGTAGATTTCACGTTCAAAAACAGCAAGCAGCGCGGTTCGTCGCGCCTCCCAGTCCGCCAGAGTGTCCACAGCTTCCTGACCATACCCTTCGGCGAAAAGCGGCGGGGCGAGGGGGGCTCTGGCGGGGGTGTTCTCGGCTGTGGCGAGGAGGTGGCGCACGGGTGTGGCGCTGGCCAGAAGACCGGCGAGGAGGGCGGTGAGGAGGGCTGCGGCGAGGGCGAGCCTGGCCTTGCCGGTGGGAGCGGACATGGGGACAGACTAGCGCCTGTCCGGGGGATCGTCAGCGCGTGTGCAGACAGGTGCGAAAGCAGCGCGAAACCTGCTTGACCGCATCCGGCCCCCGCTTTAGGAAAGCGCCTCTCCGGGGCGGCCACCCGCGCCGGGGAAGCGATCTGGGCGGGTGTAGCTCAGTTGGTTAGAGCGCCGGCCTGTCACGCCGGAGGTCGCGGGTTCGAGCCCCGTCACTCGCGCCAGTTCCAGATCGAAACCGTGCAAAGCGCCCGCCCTTATCCGGCGGGCGTTTCGCGTTTCGGGCCCGTCGGATTCACCTTCTGAAACCGCCCTGACGTCATGGGGAACCGCCCCGGCGTCATCAAAACCGCTATTCGTGTCGGAGCGCCTCGATCGGGTCGAGCCGGCTGGCTCTCAGGGCGGGATAAAATCCGAACAGGACGCCCACCAGGGTCGAGGCGCCGATCGCGATCGCCGCGATCGAGGGATCGACCGAGACCGGCAGCTGCTGCAGCCCGAGCGCGGGGGCGAACTGTTCGAGCGCGACCGCCGAGGCGACGCCCAGGCCGAGCCCGAGCACCCCGCCGACCGAACACAGCACGACCGATTCGATCAGGAACTGGTTCCTGATGTCCGCGCGCCGCGCGCCGACCGCGAGCCTGAGGCCGATCTCCCGCGTGCGTTCGGTCACCGAGACCAGCATCACGTTCATGATGCCGATGCCGCCCACCAGAAGCGTGATGAGCCCGGCCGCGGCGAGCAGCACGCCCAGCACGCGTTCGCTTTCGTTGAAGGCGCGGATGAACTCGGCGAAATTTCGCACCGAGAAATCGTCTTCCGCGCCGGGTTCGATTCCGCGCAGACCGCGCAGATAATCGGTGATCTCGGCCTGGGCGACTTCCATGTCCTCGCCGGCGGCGACCTCGACCCAGACGGTCTGGACCGGATCGCGCACGCCCGCGCGGGAAAAGCCCGACACCCGCTCGCGCACGGTGGAGATCGGCGCGATGATGATGTCGTCCTGATCCTGCCCCCAGCCGCCCTGGCCGAGTTCCTCGAGAAGGCCGATCACCTCGAAGGGCTGGCCGTTCAGGCGCACCGTGGCCCCCAGAGAGCCGCCGGAAGGAAACAGCTCCTCGGCGACGGTCTGACCCAGAATGGCGACCCGGGCGGAACGCTGGTTCTCGGTGGGCGTAAAGAGCCGGCCCTGATCGATCTCCCAGTCGCGAATCTCGATATAGTCAGGATGCACGCCGACGATCTGGGTGGGCCAGTTCACGCCGTCGACCACGGCGGTGACCTGGCTCTGCACCGTGCCCGATGCGGCGACGATCACCGGCACGTCGCGCCGCAGGGCGTCCACGTCATCGGAGGAGAAGGGGGTGGCGCTGCCCGCCCCGCCGCGCCGCCCGCCGCGATTGTCCGAGCCCGGGCGGATGTTGAGCGTGTTCGCGCCCAGCCCGGCGATCTGGTCTTCCAGCGCGGCGCTCGCGCCTTCGGTCAGCGACACGGTGGTGATCACCGCGGCCACGCCGAAGATCACGCCGAGGATCGCGAGAAAGCTTCTGAGCGCATTGACCCGCAGGGCGGTCAGCGCGACGGAGATCGCAGCGAGAAAGTTCATCGACTGTCCTCCACGATCTGCCCGTCGCGGAAGACGATCCGGCGGCGGGTGTGCGCGCCCACATCGTCCTCGTGGGTGACGAGAATCACGGTGATGCCCTGCGCGTTCAGCGAATCGAAGATCGACATGACTTCGTGGCTGGTTTTCGTGTCGAGCGCGCCCGTGGGTTCGTCGGCGAGCAGGATGGAGGGCTCGCCCGCCAGCGCCCGGGCGATCGCAACGCGCTGCTGCTGACCGCCTGAGAGCTGGGAGGGATGATTGGCGAGCCGGTCGCCCAGCCCCACCATTTCAAGACATTCGATCGCGCGCTTGCGGCGTTTCGCCGTGCTCCAGCCGCGATAGACCAATGGCAGGGCGACATTGTCGACCGCGCTGGTCCGGGCGAGCAGGTTGAACTGCTGGAAGACGAAGCCGACAGAGCGGTTTCTGAAGGCGGCGAGCTCGTCGGGCGTGCGGTCGTTCAGCTCCTCGCCGTCGACCACCAGCTTGCCGCCGTCGGGCCGGTCCAGCGCGCCGAGCATGTTCATGAAGGTCGATTTGCCCGAGCCCGAGGCGCCCATGATCGCCACGTACTCGCCTGCGTCGATGTCGCAATCCACGCCGTCCAGCGCCCGGATCTCCGAGCCGCCGAGCGTGTAGGTGCGCACAAGCCCGCGCGCCCGGATGAGCGGCGGGCTCATCAGCCCGCCTCGCGCACGCGGGTGACGACCGCCTCGCCGGCCTCGAGCCCCTGGCCGAGGATCTGGGTGTATTGCCCGTCGGACAGACCCAGCCCGACCGGGCGGGCGGCGATCCGGCCGTCTTCGGTCTGAACCCACAGCGTGCCGCGGCGCACGTCCTGGCGGGCGTTGGCGCGTTCGGCGGCCAGCGCATCGTAGCGGGCGAGCTGTTCGGTCGTCAGCACGTCAGACAGGGCCCGGCGGATCACCGCCTGGAAGTTCGGCGGCCCGCCGCCGCCCCCGGCCGCGCCGGCCTGCATCTGCGCGCGCATCTGGGCGAAGGCGTCGCGAAGCGCGGTGCGCGCTTCGTCTTTTTGTTCATCGGTCATGTCGAGCTGTTCGGCGAGGCCGTCGATCATCGCGTCCATGCCGCCGCCGCGCCCGCGCCCGCCGCCACGGCCTTCCCCGCCGGGCGCTTCGGCGACCAGAGCCTCGGCCGCGCCGCGCGGGGTGAAGCGCAGCGCCGCGTTGGGCGCGGCGAGCACGCCGTCGACCGATCCGGTGACGATGGTGACGTTCGCGGTCATGCCCGGAAGCAGGCGCTGGCCGGGATTGTCCGCTTCGATGACGACCGTATAGGTCACCACGTTCTGCGCGTCCTGCGCGGCGAGGCGGACCTGCGTGACCTGACCGTCGAAATTCTGGCCGGGATAGGCGTCCACGTCGAAGCTGACGGTCTGGCCCTCCTCGATCTGGCCGATATCGGCCTCGTCGATCTGGGCCTCGATCTGGATGCGGCCGAGATCCTGCGCGATCAGGAACAGGACCGGCGCGTTGAAGGAGGCGGCGACGGTCTGGCCCTCGTCGATCTGGCGGTCGATCACCACCCCGTCGATGGGCGAGCGGATGAAGGTGCGCTGAAGATCGACCTGCGCGCTTTCGAGATTCGCCTCGCGCTGCTGCAGGGCGGCGCGCGCGTTCCTGAGATTGGCGTTGGCCACCGACAGCCCGGCGCGGGCGTTCTCATAGGCGGTCTCGGCCTGATCGTACTGGGCTTCGGAGAAGGTGCCGCGCTCGCGCAGGGACTGGGCGCGGTCGAAGGCCCGGCGCGCGGCGTTCAGTTCGGCGTCGGCGCGGGAGACGTTGGCGCGGCTCACCTCCACCTGGGCACGGGCGACTTCGAGGGCGGCTTCGGCTTCACGCACGCGGGTTTCGAAGGTCTGCGGATCAATACGGGCGAGCAGGCCGCCAGCCTCGACCGGGTCGTTGAAATCCGCGTCGATCGAAAGAATCTGACCGGACAGCTGGGAGCCGACCTCGACGGTGATCAGCGGGGCGATCTTGCCCGAGGAGGCGACGACGCGGGACAGGTCGCGGCGTTCGAGCTGGGCGGTCTCGATCCGAAGATCGCCGCTCGCCGCGCCGTCATCGCGGAGAAAGAAGAACCAGCCTGCGGCCGCAGCGGCGGCGACGACGACGAGCACTGTGAGAATTCGCGCCATGAACACCCCCCCAAAGCGCGCCGGAAAAATGCGCGGCGCAGCAAGATACGGATCGGTAGCACGCGAGCCGTCGCGGCGAAAATGAACATGAAGACAGGCTCATTTCAGCAATTGAAAATCACTTGCAGATAAAGCCTGTAAAACCCGGCCGGAACGGGCGTTCCGGGCGGTGCTTTCGTCTTGCGGCGCGGAACGGGTCGAACTAGCTTCCGCCCCGACCGCGACCGGGGTCTCGTCGCGGGCGTCCGGGTGCGCGGAAACGCCCCATGCGCGCCGGCGGTCTCCCGGACCATATGGATCATCACGCCGGAAAGGTGAGACGCGACATGAACGCGCTCCTTCTCGAATATCTGCCGATCCTGATCTTCTTCGGAATCGCGACCGTGCTGGGCCTTGCCTTCATCCTGGCCGCCTTCGTGCTCGCGCCGTCCGATCCCGATCCGGAAAAGGTGTCGACCTATGAATGCGGGTTCAACGCCTTCGACGACGCGCGGATGAAGTTCGACGTCCGGTTCTATCTGGTGGCGATCCTGTTCATCATCTTCGACCTCGAGGTCGCCTTCCTCTTCCCCTGGCTGTTCCCGATCTTCGAGGGGAACATCTTCGCCTTCTGGTCGATGATGGTCTTCCTCGGGGTTCTGACGGTGGGCTTTCTCTATGAATGGCGCAAAGGCGCCCTGGACTGGGAGTAGGCGATGGCCGACGCGACCTATCCGGCGGGCGGCGCGGGCAAGGCCGCGACCCCGCTCTACGACCCCAAGAAACACGATCCGTTCTTCGACGGCGTTTCCGACGCGCTGGCCGACAAGGGCTTTCTCGTCGCGCGGGCGGACGATCTGATCACCTGGGCGCGCACCGGCTCGCTGATGTGGATGACGTTCGGCCTGGCGTGCTGCGCGGTGGAGATGATGCAGGCCTCCATGCCGCGCTACGACATCGAACGCCTGGGCGCCGCGCCGCGCGGTTCGCCCCGGCAGTCCGACGTGATGATTGTCGCGGGCACGCTGACCAACAAGATGGCTCCGGCCCTGCGCAAGGTCTACGACCAGATGCCCGAGCCGCGCTACGTCATCTCGATGGGCAGCTGCGCGAACGGGGGCGGGTATTATCACTACTCGTACTCGGTGGTGCGCGGCTGCGACCGCATCGTGCCGGTGGACATCTACGTGCCCGGCTGCCCGCCGACCGCCGAAGCGCTGATCTACGGCATCATGCAGCTTCAGAAGAAGATCCGCCGCGAAGGCTCGATCGAGCGCTAGCCGCTCGGACCTGGGAGAGGGCGCCTTGAGCAAACCCGAAACACTCAAAGAGCTCGGCGAGCACATCGCCGCGAGCCATGACGAGGACGTCAGGGGCTTTGCGGTCGAGAACGGCGAGCTGACCGTGGAGATCCATCGCGACCGCGTGGCCAAGGTCATGCGCTTTTTGCGCGACGATCCGGTCTGCCGCTTCACCACGCTGATCGACATCTGCGGGGTGGACTGGCCCAGCCGCAGCGACCGGTTCGACGTGGTCTATCACCTTCTGTCGATGCACCATAACCAGCGCATCCGGGTGATCCTGACCACCGACGAGGACAGCCCGGTGGAATCGATCACCTCGATCTTCCCGGCCGCGAACTGGTTCGAGCGCGAAGCCTTCGACATGTACGGGATCCTGTTCGACAACCATCCCGACCTGCGCCGGATCCTCACCGATTACGGCTTCCACGGCTTCCCGCTGAGGAAGGACTTCCCGCTGACCGGCTTTACTCAGGTCGTCTATGACGACGAGCAGAAGCGGGTGGTCTACGAGCCGGTGACGCTGGTTCAGGAATACCGCGAGTTTGATTTCCTGTCCCCCTGGGAAGGCGCGAAATACGTGCTGCCCGGCGACGAGAAGGCGGAGGACAAGGCGTGACCATTGCCGCTTCCATTCTTGCGGGCCTGATCGGGGCCGTCTCCGCCGGGGGCGCGCCGGCGGCGGAGTTCGGCAAGGCGCATGCGGTCGGCTGCTACGCCAATTACGTGCCTTTGCTCAACCGTGACGGCGCCCAGATCGACCGGCTGGCGCCGGGCGAGGAGAAGGACGTGCTGACCGAAGAAAGCGTCTTCTGGTCCGCGCGCGTCGGCGCGTTTTCCGAGAACGAAGAAGACGCCGAACTCGACCGTCAGCTGGCCGGCGCCCAGCGCGCGCTTGCGCTCGCGCGCACGGTGCTGACGACCGGCCCGCAGGACGCGCAGAGCGATATGACCGGTGCGCTCGCCCAGTGCCGGACCGACCGTAGCGCGATCGAAGCAGAGACGAGCGAACCGGCGGAGCCGACCGATGGCTGAAACAGACATCCGCAATTTCACGATTAATTTCGGCCCCGTTCACCCGGCCGCGCATGGCGTGCTGCGCATGGTGCTGGAGCTGGACGGCGAGGTGGTCGAGCGCGTCGATCCCCATATCGGCCTTCTGCACCGCGGCACCGAGAAGCTGCTCGAGCACAAAACGTACCTGCAGGGCATCGGCTATTTCGACCGGCTCGACTACGTCGCGCCGATGAACCAGGAGCACGCCTTCTGCATGGCGGCCGAGAAGCTTGCCGGCATTCCGGTGCCCAAGCGCGGCTCCTATGTGCGCGTGCTCTATTCCGAGATCGGCCGGATCCTGGCGCACCTTCTGAACATCACCACCCAGGCGATGGACGTGGGCGCGCTGACCCCGCCGCTGTGGGGGTTCGAAGAGCGCGAAAAGCTGATGGGCTTCTATGAGCGCGCGTCCGGCGCGCGCCTGCACGCGCACTTCTTCCGGCTGGGCGGCGTGCACCAGGACCTGCCCCAGGCGCTGATCGACGACATCTATGCGTGGTGTGAAAACTTCCCCAAGCATGTCGACGATCTCGAAGCGCTTCTGACCGGCAGCCGCATCTTCCGCGCCCGCAATGTCGATATCGGCGTGGTCAGCAAGGAAGACGCGCTGGCGTGGGGCTTTTCCGGCGTGATGGTGCGCGGCTCGGGCATGGCCTGGGATCTGCGCCGCGCCCAGCCCTACGAGGTTTATGACGAGCTCGACTTCAAGATTCCGCTCGGCAAGAACGGCGACAATTTCGACCGCTATCTGTGCCGCATGGAAGAGATGCGCGAGAGCGTGAAGATCATGAAGCAGTGCTGCGAATGGCTCTCCAGGGCGGAGAACCAGGGCGAGGTGCTGCCCACCGACACCAAATGGGCGCCGCCGCGGCGCGCGGAGATGAAGCGCTCGATGGAAGCGCTCATCCACCACTTCAAGCTCTACACCGAAGGCGTGCACGTGCCCGAGGGCCAGGCCTACGCCGCCGTCGAGGCGCCCAAGGGCGAGTTCGGCGTCTATCTGGTCTCCACTGGCGGCAACAAGCCCTACCGGGTGAAGATCCGCGCGCCGGGCTTCCCGCACCTGCAGGCCATGGATCACCTGAACAAGGGCCACATGCTGGCCGACGTTTCCGCGATCCTGGGCTCGCTGGACATCGTGTTCGGGGAGATCGACCGGTAATGCTCTCCGCTGCGACAGCCGCCAATGAGGCTCTGAGCCCGGCCATGCTCGCCGAGCGCCAGCTCGCCGCGTACAACGCGCGCGATCTGGACGCGTTCGCGGCGTGCTTCGCCGAGGACGTGGAGGTCTACGACTTCCCCGGCGTGCTTACGCTGTCGGGCCGGGACGCCTTCCGCGCGCGCTATGTCGAACGCTTCAAGTCCGAGGGGCTCGAAGCGATCGCGGTGCACCGGGCGGTCGTCGGAAACCGCGTCGTCGATCACGAGCGCGTCTGGCTGGAAGGCCGGTCGAGGAGCGCACCGATCGATCTGGTCGTCATCTACACGGTGCGGGAGGGCCTCATCGCCCGCGTCGATTTCATCAAGGAGGGGACGCCCTCATGAGCGTGCGCCGTCTCGCCGCCGAGCAGCCTGAAAGCTTCGCCTTTTCAAAGGAGAGCGAGGAAAAGGTCGCGTTCTGGCTGAACAAGTATCCGGACGACCGGAAGGCCTCTGCGGTGATCCCGCTTCTGTGGATCGTGCAGAAGCAGGAGAACTGGATCTCCGAGCCGGCCATGCGCGAGATCGCGGAGCGGCTGGCCATGCCGTATATCCGCGTCTACGAGGTCGCGACTTTCTATACGATGTTCAACCTCGCCCCGACCGGCCGGCACCTGATCCAGGTGTGCGGCACGACGCCGTGCTGGCTGCGCGGCGCGGACGGGCTGAAGGCGGTCTGCGAGAAGAAGATCGGGCCCAAGGGCCGGGGCCACGTCTCCGCCGACGGCGCGCTCGCCTGGGAAGAGGTGGAATGCCTGGGCGCGTGCGCGAACGCGCCGATGGTGCAGATCTCCAACACCGAGGGCGACTTCTACTACGAGGACCTGACGCCCGAGGCGCTCGAGCAGATGCTCGACGATCTCAGCGCCGGCAAAGCGGTCGAACACGGCCCGATCACCAAGCGCCATGCGTCCGAACCGACCCAGGCCAAGGTGAAGGTGCTCGAAGACGCCGGCCTCTATGACGGCTCGCGCGCTGAGCCGATCACCGCGCTGCCGAACACCACGGCGAAGACCGATCCCGAGCCCAAGGCCAAGCCGGTCAAGGACGACCGCCAGGAGACCGAGGCGAAGCGCCCGGCCGCCGTCGCCAAGCCCGCGGCCAAGGACGAGGCCGAGGCGAAGAAGCCTGAAGAGGCGCAGCCGAAGACCCCGGCGAAGAAGCGGCCTGCGGCGAAGAAGGCGACGGCCGCTAAAAAGCCGGCCGCCAAATCCACCGCGGCGAAGAAGCCCGCGGCGAAGAAACCGGCTGCGAAAAAATCGCCGCCGAAGAAGAGCGAGGAGTAGGGCGCCATGACCCAGCTTCTGCAGGACAAGGACCGCATCTTCACCAATCTCTACGGCCGCCATGACTGGCGCCTGGAGGCGGCGAAGACGCGCGGTTCGTGGAACGGCACCAAAGAGATCCTCGAACAGGGCCGCGACTGGATCATCGATCAGGTCAAGAAGTCCGGCCTGCGCGGCCGGGGCGGGGCGGGCTTCCCGACGGGTCTGAAATGGTCGTTCATGCCCAAGGAAGTCGGCGCGCGGCCGCACTATCTGGTGGTCAACGCCGACGAGTCCGAGCCGGGCACGTGCAAGGACCGCGAGATGATGCGCCACGATCCGCAGCACCTCATCGAGGGCTGCCTGATCGCGAGCTACGCCATGCGCGCGCACGCCTGCTACATCTATATCCGCGGCGAGTACCAGCTGGAGCTGTCCCGCCTCGAAGCGGCGATCAAGGAAGCGTACGACGCGAAGCTGATCGGCAAGGACAACATCCACGGCTGGGATTTCGACCTCTACGTCCATCACGGCGCGGGCGCGTATATCTGCGGTGAAGAGACCGCGCTTCTCGAAAGCCTGGAAGGCAAGAAGGGCCAGCCGCGCCTGAAGCCGCCGTTTCCGGCGAACGCAGGCCTCTACGGCTGCCCCACCACAGTAAACAACGTGGAATCGATCGCGGTCGTCCCGACCATCCTGCGCCGCGGCGCGGACTGGTTCGCCGGCTTCGGCCGTGAGGGCAATGCGGGCACGAAAGTGTTCTCGATCTCGGGCCACGTGAACGCGCCGTGCAATGTCGAAGAGGCGATGAGCATCCCGCTCAGGACCCTCATCGAGAGCTATTGCGGCGGCGTGCGCGGCGGCTGGGATAACCTCAAGGCCGTCATCCCGGGCGGGTCGTCGGTTCCCCTTCTGCCGAAGGAGATCTGCGACGACGTGCTGATGGATTTCGACGCTCTGAAAGAGCACAAATCCGGCCTCGGCACCGCAGCGGTCATCGTCATGGACAAGTCCACCGACGTGGTGAAGGCGATCGCGCGCATTTCGTACTTCTACAAGCACGAAAGCTGCGGCCAGTGCACGCCGTGCCGCGAAGGCACGGGCTGGATGTGGCGCGTGCTCGAACGCATGGCGCGCGGCGAGGCGCAGACCAGCGAGATCGACGATTTGCTCGACGTGGCGGGCCAGGTGGAAGGTCACACGATCTGCGCGCTCGGCGACGCGGCGGCCTGGCCGGTCCAGGGCCTGATCCGGCATTTCCGCCACGAGATCGAAGAGCGGATCGAAAACTATCGCGCCGGCAAGCCGGTGTTCACCCCGGCGGTGGCGGCGGAGTAGAGGGATGCGCATCGTTCTGACCGCCCATGCGCGGGAGCGATGCGAAGAACGGGGCGTGAAGCCCGAATGGATCGACCGGACGCTGGCTGAACCCGACTGGGTTGAGCCGGACCCGAGCGATCCGGACGCGAAACGGTGGTTCAAGGCGGGCGTCGCCGGAGACGGACGCGTGCTGCGGGTCGCCGCGAGAGTTGAAAAGGATGCGGCCGTCGTGATCACAGCCTTCTTTGACAGAGGCGCGCGGCGGACGAGGAGCGAAACATGAACTGGCGCTATGACAGTGAGGCGGATGCGGCTTATCTGAGCCTCGCCGACGCCAAGGTCGCCGAGAGCGAGGAGGTTGCGCGCGACGTCGTCGTCGATCTCGACGCGGACGACCGCATCGTCGGGATCGAGGTGCTCCACGCCTCGCGCCGCTTGCCGGACGCCGTCATCCACCCTGAAGCGGCGGAGTAGGGACGCATCATGACCGACACCATGCGCACCATCGTCATCGACGGCGAGGAAGTGACCGTCCCGCAGGAGTATAACCTCCTGCAGGCCGCCGAGGCGGCGGGGCGGGAAATCCCGCGCTTCTGCTATCACGAGCGGCTTTCGGTCGCCGGCAATTGCCGGATGTGCCTTGTCGAGCTGGTCGGCGCGCCCAAGCCCGTGGCGTCCTGCGCCTTCCTGGTGCGCGACATGCGCGGCGGGCCGAACGGCGAGCCGCCGCAGATGCGAACGCTCAGCCCGCTGGTGAAAAAGGCGCGCGAAGGGGTGATGGAGTTCCTGCTCATCAACCACCCGCTCGATTGCCCGATCTGCGACCAGGGCGGGGAGTGCGATCTGCAGGACCAGTCGATGGCGTACGGGCGCGCCGGCTCGCGCTTTGCAGAGAACAAGCGCGCGGTGGAAGACAAGTATATGGGTCCGCTGATCAAGACGATCATGACCCGCTGCATCCAGTGCACGCGCTGCGTGCGCTTCGCCACCGAGATCGCGGGCGTGCCCGAACTCGGCGCCATCGGCCGCGGCGAGGACATGGAGATCACCACCTATCTCGAACAGTCCATGACGTCGGAGCTGTCCGGCAACGTCATCGATCTGTGCCCGGTGGGCGCGCTGACCTCCAAGCCCTACGCCTTCAACGCGCGGCCCTGGGAGCTGAACAAGACTGAAAGCATCGACGTGATGGACGCGCTGGGCGCGAATATCCGCGTGGATGCGCGCATGGGCGCGGTGCTGCGCATCATGCCGGTGACCCATGACGCCGTGAACGAGGAGTGGATTTCCGACAAGACCCGCTTCGTCTGGGACGGGCTCGGCCGCCAGCGCCTGGATCGCCCCTACGCGAAGAAAGACGGCAAGCTCGCGCCGGTCGATTGGTCCGAAGCGCTCAAAATCGCGGCGGAAAAGCTCTCCGGCGACGCCTCGAAGATCGGCGTCATCGCAGGCGATCTCAACGAGGTCGAGGGGCTGAAGGCCGCGAAGGATCTGTTCTCTTCTCTCGGCGTCACCTCGATCGACTGCCGCCAGGACGGCGCGAAGATCGGCGGCGGGCCGCGCGAGAGCTATCTGTTCAACTCCACCATCGCGGGCATCGATAAGGCGGACGCGATCCTGCTCGTCGGGTCCAATCCGCGCCTTGAGGCGCCGGTGCTCAACGCCCGGATCCGCCAGCGCTGGCTGAACGCTCAGCATGTGGAGATCGGCCTGATCGGCGAGCCGGCCGATCTGACCTATGATTTCGAGCATGTCGGGGCCTCGCCGAAGGACCTTGAAGGGCTTGCCCGCAAGCGTTCGGGTATCGCGAAAGCGCTGAAAGACGCCGAACGCCCGATGATCATCGTCGGCGCCGGCGCGCTGGCGCGCGAAGACGGCGCGGCGGTGCTGCGCGCGGCCGGTGAGCTCGCCGACAAGGTGGGCGCGGTCAAGGACGGCTGGAACGGCTTCAACGTGCTGCACGGCGCGGCGAGCCGGGTCGGCGGCCTCGATCTGAAGTTCCTGCCGGGCGAGGGCGGGCGCGACACGACCGCCATCCTCGACGGCGCGGGTAAGGGCGAGGTCGAGACGGTCGTGCTTCTGGGCGCGGACGAGATCGACATGGACCGGCTGGGCGGCGCCTTCGTGATCTATGTCGGACACCATGGCGACAAGGGCGCCATGCGCGCCGATCTGATCCTGCCGTCAGCGGCTTACACCGAGAAGAACGGGCTTTACGTGAACACCGAGGGCCGGGTCCAGATGGGCGCGCGCGCAGTGTTCCCGAAGGGCGAGGCGAAAGAGGACTGGGCGATCTTCCGCGCGCTGTCCGGCGTGATGGGCAAGACGCTGCCCTATGACGATCTGAACGCGCTGCGCGCCCAGCTGATCGAGGAGATCGAGACCTTCGGCCAGATCGACCATGCCCCGGGCGCAGCCACAGCGGCGGAGTTCAAGGTCGCCGAGATCGGCGAGGCGGGCGATCTGTCCGACGCGCCGTTCCGCTCGCCGGTCGCGGACTTCTACCTCACCAACCCGATCGCGCGGGCCTCGAAAACCCTGGCGGAGTGCTCGGCCATGGTCGCCGCGGCGCGCGCCGAGCTGCAGGCGGCGGAGTAGACGATGCGCGCCGGAGCCCTCGCAAAGCGGATGTTCAACGCGCGCACCAACGTGCCCTGGGTGCTGGCGATGATCACCGGCCTAGGCGCGGGCGCGTCGCAGGACATGATGGGGCGCGGCCTTTTGCTCGGCCTCGCGCTGGGGCTGATCTGGGCGGTGCTGTTCGGAAACGTGCGCGAGCGCGAAGATCACAGCGGCGAGGCCTAGACGATGGCGCGCTGGCTCAATACCAACACGCTCGCCGGGCTGCTGATGGGCGTGGGCATGGGGCTGACGATGGGGCTTCTGCTCGGCCCGGCCGCTGGCGTTCCGATCGGGCTCGGGGTCGGGATCGTATGGGCCGTGGTGTTCAACACCAGCCGGACCGCTTCAGGCGGCGACAAGACTGACAAGGACGCGGACTGATGTACGATTTCGTCACCCAGTGGGGCCCGGTCTGGGGCACGCTCGCCGCGGTGGGGCAGATCCTGGGCTTCACGGTCGTCCTGCTGCTCTCGCTCGCCTTCCTGCTCCTTATGGACCGCAAGGTGTGGGCGGCGGTGCAGATGCGGAAGGGCCCCAACACGGTGGGCGCCTTCGGCCTGCTGCAGTCCTTCGCGGACTTCATCAAGTTCGTGGTCAAGGAAATCATCGTGCCCGCGGGCGCGGACCGGCCGCTGTTTCTTCTGGCGCCGCTTCTGACCTTCATCTTCGCCTTCATCACCTGGGCGGTGATCCCGGTCGCGCCGGGCTGGGTGATCGCCGACCTCAACGTTGGCATCCTCTACATCTTCGCGATCAGCTCGCTGGGCGTTTACGGCATCATCATCGGCGGCTGGGCGTCGAACTCGAAATACCCGTTCCTGGGCTCGCTCCGGTCGGCCGCTCAGATGGTCTCCTACGAGGTCTCCATCGGCTTCGTGCTGGTGACCATCCTTCTTATGGCCGGCACGATGAACCTCTCCACCCTGGTCGAGGCGCAGGCCGGCGGGTTCTGGAACTGGCACATCCTGTCTCTGGACATGCTGCCCTGGCCGGTCTTCCTGATCACCATCCCGATGTTCGTGATCTTCTTCGTCTCCGCCCTGGCCGAGACGAACCGTCCGCCCTTCGACCTGCCCGAGGCCGAATCCGAACTCGTGGCCGGCTATCAGGTGGAATACTCCTCCACGCCCTACCTGCTCTTCATGATCGGGGAGTACCTCAACATCGTGCTGATGTGCGCGCTGATGACGGTGCTGTTCCTGGGCGGCTGGCACGCCCCGTTCGACATCGCGCCGTTCACCTGGATCCCGCCGGTGTTCTGGTTCGCGATCAAGGTCGTGTTCTTCTTCTTCCTGTTCGCCATGGTGAAGGCTCTGGTCCCGCGCTACCGCTACGACCAGCTGATGCGCCTGGGCTGGAAAATCTTCCTTCCGACCTCGCTCGCGGCCGTGGCCGTAATGGGCGGGATCGTCGTGTACACCCAAGCGGCCGCAGGCTAACCCGAGGCTTGATATGAACCGCATCGCGCAAACCCTTCGCGGCGCAGCCCTTCTGGACTTCTGGGGCGCCTTCGGACTGGGCATGAAGTACTTCTTCAAGCCCAAGCCGACGATCAACTACCCCTTCGAGAAGGGCCGTCTCAGCCCGCGCTTCCGCGGCCAGCACGCCCTGCGCCGCTATCCCAACGGGGAAGAGCGCTGCATCGCCTGCAAGCTGTGCGAGGCGGTGTGCCCGGCCCAGGCCATCACCATCGAGGCCGAACCGCGCGCGGACGGCTCGCGGCGCACCACGCGCTACGACATCGACATGGTGAAATGCATCTATTGCGGCTTCTGCGCGGAAGCCTGCCCGGTGGACGCGATCGTGGAGGGCCCGAACTTCGAGTTCGCCACCGAGACGCGCGAAGAGCTTTACTACGACAAGGAAAAACTCCTCGACAACGGCGACCGCTGGGAACGTGAAATCGCACGGAACCTCGAACTCGACGCGCGCTACCGGTAGCGCTATTACGGCGCCCGACTCCCGACCCGGCGAAGGGATTCCTTCTTCGCCGTAGACCTTCCCCAAGCGGCGCGGAGCCTTTCGCGCCGATCGCTCAAAAGGGGGCGAACGTGCTGCAAGCGGCGGCCTTCTACATCTTGTCCGCAGTCGCGGTCCTGTCCGCCTTCATGGTGGTGGCGGCCAGGAACCCGGTCCGTGCGGTCCTGTTCCTGATCCTGGCCTTCTTCGCGGCGGCGGGGCTGTTCGTGCTTCTGGGCGCGGAGTTCCTGGCGATGATCCTGGTCATCGTCTACGTCGGCGCGGTCGCGGTGCTGTTCCTGTTCGTGGTGATGATGCTGGACATCGACTTCGCCGCGCTGAAGGCGGGCTTTTCGACCTATGCGCCGCTGGGCGGCCTGGTCGCGCTGGCGCTGGCGGCGATCCTGGCGATGACCGGTTTCGCCTGGGTCAGCGCTGAAAGCGCGGGCGCGAACATCGCAGCCCCGACCCCCGCGGACATGACCAATATCGAGGCGCTCGGCGCGCTCATCTACGACCGGTACGTCCTGTACTTCCAGATGGCCGGCCTGATCCTGCTGGTGGCGATGATCGGCGCGATCGTGCTGACGCTGCGCCATCGCGACGGGGTCAAGCGCCAGGACATGCACCGGCAGACCACGCGCTCGCGCGAGGACTCGGTGGAAGTGGTCGACGTCGAACGCGGCGAGGGGATCGGGTGATGCTCGAGATCGGACTTGGACACTATCTGGCGCTCGCCGCCGCCCTGTTCACGATCGGTGTGTTCGGCATCTTCGTGAACCGCAAGAACGTGATCATCCTTCTGATGTCGATCGAGCTTCTGCTGCTCGCGGTCAACATCAACCTGGTGGCCTTTTCGGTCCATCTCGGCGATCTCGCCGGGCAGGTCTTCGCAATGTTCATTCTGACCGTCGCCGCCGCCGAGGCGGCCGTCGGCCTCGCCATTCTCGTCGTCTTCTTCAGGAACCGCGGTGACATCGCGGTCGAAGGCGCCAATCTGATGAAGGGCTAGCGCCAGGCTATGGCTTATATCGTCGTCTTCGCGCCGCTCCTCGCAGCGATCATCGCCGGGCTGTTTCAAAAGCAGATCGGCGACCGCGCCGCCCAGATCCTGACCACCGGCGCGACAATTCTGGCCGCCGTGGTTTCGGTCGCCGTCTTCTTCGACGTGGCGGTGGGCGGAAACGCGCGGACCCACGAGCTCGCCACCTGGATGGCGATCGGCCAGTTCGAGGTGAGCTGGGCGATCAAGCTCGACACGCTCTCCGCGGTGATGCTGGTGGTGATCACCAGCGTCTCCAGCCTCGTGCACGTCTACTCCTGGGGCTACATGTCCCACGACCCGCACCGGGCGCGCTTCTTCGCGTACCTGTCGCTGTTCACCTTCGCGATGCTGTCGCTGGTGACCGCGGACAACCTGATCCAGATGTTCTTCGGCTGGGAGGGCGTGGGGCTCGCCTCCTATCTGCTGATCGGCTTCTGGTACAAGAAAGAGAGCGCCAACGCGGCCGCCATCAAGGCCTTCGTCACCAACCGGGTGGGCGATTTCGGCCTGGCGCTGGGCGTGATGGCGGTGTTCGCCGTGTTCGGCACGGTGAAGTTCGACGAGATCTTCGCACAGATCCCTGAGATGTCCGACGCGGTGCTGACCGTGTTCGGCATGCAGTTCCAGGCGCTGGAGCTGATCGCTTTCCTGCTGTTCATCGGCGCGATGGGCAAGTCCGCGCAGTTCTTCCTGCATGTCTGGCTGCCCGACGCGATGGAAGGCCCCACGCCGGTCTCCGCGCTCATTCACGCCGCGACCATGGTGACCGCGGGCGTGTTCCTGGTCTGCCGGATGTACCCGGTCTACGAGCTCGCGCCGAACACCAGCGCGGTGATCACCTTCATCGGCGCGATCACGGCGATCTTCGCCGCGACCGTCGGCGTGGTGCAGAACGACATCAAGCGGGTGATCGCGTATTCGACCTGCTCGCAGCTGGGCTACATGTTCTTCGCGGCGGGCCTGGGACTTTATTCCGCGGCGATGTTCCACCTGTTCACGCACGCCTTCTTCAAGGCGCTGCTGTTCCTGGGCGCGGGCTCGGTCATTCACGGCCTGCACGACGAGCAGGACATGCGCAACATGGGCGGCATCTACAAGCTGCTGCCGATGACCTGGATCCTGATGATCATCGGCACGCTGGCGCTGACCGGCGTGGGCGTCCCGCTGCTCGGGATCGGCTTTGCGGGCTTCTATTCGAAGGACATGATCATCGAGGAAGCCTTCGCCATGGGCCAGGAAGGCCTGCCCTTCGGCCTGTTCGCCTTCTGGATCGGGATCCTCGCGGCGGGGCTGACCAGCTTCTACTCCTGGCGGCTGATCTTCATGACGTTCCACGGCAAGCACCGCGGCGATCCTGAAAACCTCAAGCACGCCCATGAAAGCGGCTGGGTGATGCTCACCCCGCTGATCCTGCTGGCCGTCGGCGCGGTGTTCGCGGGGGCGGCGTTCAAGTCCGACTTCGTGGGCGAGCGCGCCCAGACCTTCTGGGGCGAGTCCCTGCCGGCCGGCGCGTACTCGGACTACAAGTACGGCCCCGACAGCGGCTACGGCGATCACGGGACGGGCGGTTACGCTGACGAGGCGACTGCAGCCGCGGCCGCTGAAACCGGCGAGGGCGCTTACCGCGACGAGGCCTATGGCGAAGACGACTATGGCGGAGAGACCGCCAGCCCGCGCCACCCCGCCTGGGTGCTGATCCTGCCGGTGGCGGTGTCCGCGCTCGGCTTCGCGCTGGCCTGGTTCTTCTACATGGCCAATCCGGGCCTTCCTGCGCGCATCGCCGCGCGCGGCGGTCCGCTTCACGCCTTCCTTTACAACAAGTGGTATTTCGACGAGCTCTACGACGCGGTCTTCGTGCGCGGGTCACGGGCGCTCGGCGACCTGTTCTGGAAGTTCGGCGACCGTAAGGTCATCGACGGGCTCGGCCCGAACGGCTTTGCGGCCACCGCGCTCGCAGGCGCGCGCCGCATCGCCAAATTCCAGAGCGGATACGTCTACCACTACGCATTCGTCATGCTGATCGGGGTGCTGGGTCTGGCGCTCTGGGTCGTCGCACGCGCCGGGGTGTAACGGGGACATGCTGAGCCAGCTTCCAATCCTTTCCGCCATCACCTTCCTGCCGGCGCTGGGCGCGGTGGCGATCCTCATCCTGCGCGCGCTCATGCGCAAAGAGGACGCCGCGGCGCTGGACACCAACGCCAAGGGCGTGGCGCTGTTCATCTCGGGCTTCGTGTTCGTGCTCAGCGTGCTGATGGTGCTGGAGTTCGACGCCTCGAACCCGGCCTATCAGTTCGTGGAGACCGCGCCCTGGCTCGCCGATCTCGGGATCGCCTACAAGATGGGCGTGGACGGAATCAGCGTGCTCTTCGTGCTGCTGACCGCCTTCCTGCTGCCGATCTGCATCCTGGCGAGCTGGGGTCTCAAAAAGCGCGTGGCCGACTACATGGCCGCCTTCCTGCTTCTGGAGACGCTGGTCATCGGCGTGTTCTGCGCGCTGGATCTGGTGCTGTTCTACATCTTCTTCGAAGGCTCTCTGATCCCGATGTTCCTGATCATCGGGGTGTGGGGCGGGGCGAACCGCATCTACGCGGCGTTCAAGTTCTTCCTGTACACCTTCGTCGGCTCGGTGCTGATGCTCGCGGCGATGATCGTGATGTTCATCACCGCAGGCACGACCGACATGGAAGTGCTGGCGACCTTCCCGTTCGCCGAGAGCCTGCAGACCTGGCTGTGGCTGGGATTCTTCGCGAGCTTCGCGGTGAAGATGCCGATGTGGCCGGTGCACACCTGGCTCCCCGACGCGCACGTCGAGGCGCCCACCGCCGGCTCTGTCATCCTGGCGGGCATCCTTCTCAAGCTCGGCGGTTACGGGTTCCTGCGGTTCTCGCTGCCGATGTTCCCAGCCGCGAGCGACTATTTCGCGCCGCTGGTCTTCGTGCTGTCGATCATCGCGATCGTGTACACCTCGCTGGTCGCCTTCCGGCAGACCGACATCAAGAAGCTCATCGCCTATTCCTCGGTGGCCCACATGGGCTTCGTGACGCTGGGGATTTTCGCGGGTAACGAGCTCGGCGTTCAGGGCGCGATCTTCCAGATGATCAGCCACGGGCTGATCTCGGGCGCGCTCTTCCTTCTGGTGGGCGTGATCTACGACCGCTTCCACACCCGCGAGATCGCCTTCTACGGCGGGCTGGTGCACAAGATGCCGGTCTACGCCGCCTTTTTCGGCCTGTTCGCGATGGCCAATGTGGGCCTTCCGGGCACGTCGGGCTTCGTGGGCGAGATCACCACCATGATGGGCGCGTTCGAGGTCGATCCGCGCGTGGCCTTCGGCGCCGCGCTCGGGGTGATCTTCTCGGCGGTCTACATGCTGACCCTCTACAAGAAGGTCGTGCTGGGCGAGCTGGGCAATCCCAAGCTCGAGGCCGCGACCGATCTGAACGGCAGGGAGTGGATCAACCTGTCCATTCTCGCCGCGCTCACCGTGTATTTCGGCTTCTTCACCACGCCGATCACCGAAACCACGCGCGCCAGCGTCGAGGCGCTGATCGCACAGTACCAGACCGCGATCGAAGCGCCGTTCGAACCGATCGAACCCGCGCCGTTCCAAGACATCGAAGGCTGATCGTCCCATGACCGCTCAGGCGCTCCTCTCCGATCTCGGACACATGATCCCCGAGCTGATCCTGGCGATCGGCGCGATGGCTCTGCTGATGCTGGGCGTGTACTGGAAGAACGCCGAGGCGGGCGCGAAGCTCGTCATGCGGCTTGCGACCGGGCTTCTGGTCGTCGCCGCGGGCGCGGCGGTCTTCACCGCGACCGGCGAGCCGGCGGACCTGTTCTTCGACGCCTTCTCGGTGGACGCCTACTCGCTCTACGCCAAGACCGCGGTCTTCCTGGCCGCGGCGGTCGCGCTCATCCTGGCCTCGCGCTATCTCGAAACCGAGCGGCTTCTGAAGCCCGAATATCCGGTTCTGATCACGCTGGCCTCGCTGGGCATGGCCTTCATGGTCAGCGCGGACGACCTGATGACGCTCTATCTCGGCCTCGAGATGCAGTCGCTGGCGGTCTACATCCTCGCCGCCTTCAACCGCGACAGCCTCCGGGCGTCCGAGGCGGGCCTGAAATACTTCGTGCTCGGCGCGCTCAGCTCGGGCCTTCTGCTTTACGGGGCGTCGCTGGTCTACGGCTTCACCGGGTCGACCAGCTTCGAGCTCATCGCCGTCGCCGCGGCCGAGGAGGGGACCAATATCGGTCTTCTGTTCGGCATGGTGTTCGTGATCTCCGGCATCGCCTTCAAGATCTCCGCTGCGCCCTTCCACATGTGGACCCCTGACGTCTACGAGGGCGCGCCCACGCCGGTCGCGGCCTTCTTCGCCACCGCGCCGAAGCTCGCCGCGATGGCGCTTCTGTCGCGCGTCCTGTTCGAGGCCTTCGGCCCGCTGGTCGACGACTGGCGGCAGATCGTGATCGTGATCGCGATCCTGTCCATGGCGGTGGGCGCGTTCGGCGCGCTGATGCAGACCAACATCAAGCGCCTGATGGGCTATTCCTCGATCGGCAATGTCGGCTACGCGCTCGTCGGCCTGGCCGCCGGCACCCAGCTCGGCGTCTGGTCGGTGCTCCTTTACATGACGCTCTATGTCGTCGGCGTGGCCGGCGCGTTCGCGGTGATCCTGTCCATGCGCCGCGCCGAAGGCATGGTGGAGCGCATCGAGGATCTCGCCGGCGTCGCGCAGACCCGACCGGTGCTCGGCCTGTCGATGACCGCGCTGATGTTCTCGATCGGCGGCATGCCGTTCCTGGTGGGCTTCTTCGGCAAGCTGATGGTGTTCTACGCCGCGGCCAGCGCGGGGCTGGTCTGGCTGGTGGTCGTCGCGCTGCTCTTCTCGGCGGTGTCGATCGCCTACTATCTGCGCGTCGTGAAGGTGATGTGGTTCGACGAGCCCCAGGGCGAGTTCCAGCCCGCGCCGGGCGGGGTGGCCTTCGTGAGCCGCGCGGCGGGGCTTGCGACCGTGGCGCTGGTGCCGTTCGTGGCGATCCTGTTCGTGCAGGTGATCCGCGCGGGCGGCGGCATCGGCGGCTAGCGCTTTGCGCGTCGAGGTCTTCGACGAACTGGACTCCACCAACGAGGAGGCCAAGCGCCGCGCCGCCTCCGGCGAGGCCGGCCCGCTCTGGATCATGGCCCGCGCGCAGACCGCAGGGCGCGGCCGCCGCGGCCGGGCCTGGACCAGCGCAGGCGGCAATCTCTTCACTACAGGGCTCTACCGGCTCGACGCGACGCCGGCCGGGGCTGCGAACCTGTCTTTCGCCGCAGCGCTGGCGGTCGGCGATCTCGCCGCCAGCGTGATCGATCCCGCGCTGGTGAAGCTCAAATGGCCCAACGACGTCCTGATCGGCGGGCGGAAGACTTCCGGCATTCTGCTTGAAAGCGGCGCGCATCAGGCGGGCGGGCTGTGGCTGGCGGTCGGGATCGGGGTCAATCTCGCCCACCATCCCGAGGACTCCGAACGTCCCGCCACGGATTTCTCGGTCCACGGCGCGTCCCTGACGCCCGAAGCCGCGCTCGAGACCCTGTCCGGGCGCTTCGAGCACTGGCGTCTCCAGCACCAGCGCGAGGGCTTCGCCCCGCTCAGGCAGGCCTGGCTCTCCCGCGCGCACGGGCTGGGAGAGCGCTGCACGGTCAGGCTCGAAGGCGAGACGCTGGAAGGCGTGTTCGCGGACCTGGCCGAGGACGGTGCGCTGAGGCTTGATTTGCCCGGCGGCGGACGGCGCCTTATCTCGGCGGGCGACGTGTTTTTTCCGCAAGGGTGAAGCCTTTGCGGCGCGCTTTTCCTCCCCCGTTCACGGGGGAGGGGGACCACGAAGTGGTGGAGGGGGGAGCGGCTCGCAGAACCGCCGCAATCCCCCCCTCCGTCCGCTACGCGGACACCTCCCCCGCAGGCGGGGGAGGAAAGAGCGTTGAGGATGAAGGAACGCCCATGCTTCTCGCCATCGATTGCGGCAACACCAACACGCTCTTCGCCGTCCATGACGGGGCCGGCTGGCGGGCGCAGTGGCGCACCTCCACCCAGACCACCCGCACCGCGGACGAGTACGCGGTCTGGCTGAGCCAGCTTCTGCAGCTTCAGGACCTGTCGCTGAGAGACATCGAGAGCTGCGTGATTTCCACGGTGGTGCCCCAGTCGCTGTTCAATCTCAGAAACCTCGCCCGGCGCTATCTGGGCGGAGAGCCGATCGTGGTGGGAGAGCCGGGCGTCGATCTCGGCGTCAGCGTGAATCTGCGCCGTCCGTCCGAGGCGGGCGCGGACCGGCTTGTGAACGCGCTGGGCTGCCGGGTGAAATACGACGGCGCGCTGATCATCGTGGATTCAGGCACCGCGACAACGTTCGACGTGGTCAGCGCCGAGGGCGCGTTCGAGGGCGGGATCATCGCGCCGGGCATAAACCTCTCCATGCAGGCCCTGCACCAGGCCGCAGCCCGCCTGCCGCGCATCGCCATCGAAAAGCCCGACCGCGTCATGGGCACCGATACGGTCGGCGCGATGCAGTCGGGGGTGTTCTGGGGCTATATCGATCTCATCGACGGGCTTGTGACGCGGCTTAAAGCCGAGTACGGCCAGCCCATGACCGTCATCGCGACGGGCGGGGTCGCCTCTCTGTTCGAGGGCGCGGCCCGCACCATCGATCATTACGATCCCGACGTGACCATCAGGGGTCTTTACGAAGTCTGGCGGCGCAACGCGCCGGGAGCCCGCGCCGCGTGAGCAAGAAAAAGAACAAGCCCGCCGGAGACGAGACCGAGGCGCTGTATTTCGTGCCTCTGGGCGGATCCGGCGAGATCGGCATGAACCTCAACCTCTACGGCTACGGGCCGAGCGAGGAAGAGCGCACCTGGATCATCGTCGATTGCGGGGTCACCTTCGGCGATCTGACCACGCCGGGGGTGGACATCATCACCCCCGATCCGCGCTTCATCGAGGATCGCCGCCACCAGCTGGCCGGCATCGTGCTGACCCACGCTCATGAAGACCATATGGGCGCGGTCGCCCATCTGTGGCGCAGGCTGCGCTGTCCGATCTACGCCACGCCCTTCACCGCCTGGCTGATGCGCGACCGTCTGGCCGAGCACGGGCTTCTGGGCGAGGCCACGCTGATCGAGATCGGGCTGCACGACCGGTTCGAGATCGGCCCGTTCGACCTGCAGCTCGTCACCCTGACCCACTCCATCCCCGAGCCCAACGGGCTGATCGTGCGCACGCCCGCCGGGCTGGTGCTGCACACCGGGGACTGGAAGATCGATCCCGAGCCGCTGATCGGCGCCTCCACCGACGTCGCCGCCCTGGAGGCGGCCGGCGAGGAGGGGGTGATGGCGATGGTGTGCGATTCCACCAACGTCTTCACAGAAGGCGTGTCCGGCTCCGAGGCCGGGGTGCGCGAGAACCTCACCCGGCTGGTCGGCGAGTTCGACGGCAAGGTCGCCATCGCCGCCTTCGCCTCGAACGTCGCAAGGCTCGAGACCGCCATCAAGGCGGCCGAAGCCAACGGTCGCCGGGTCTGCCTGGTCGGCCGCTCCATGCACCGCATGACCAGCGCGGCCAAGGCGGTGGGCCTGCTCGCCGACGTGCAGCCTTTCGTGGAGGAAGAGGAGGCGGGCTACTTCCCCGCCGACAAGATCCTCTATCTGTGCACCGGCTCCCAGGGCGAGCCGCGCGCCGCGCTGTCGCGCATCGCCGAGGGAACGCACCGCAACGTCACGCTCGGCAAGGGCGATGCGGTGATCTTCTCCTCGCGCATCATTCCGGGCAATGAACGCGGCATTTTCGATCTGATGAACAAGCTCGCCGGTCAGGGCGTGCAGATCGTCACCGAGAAGGACGAGCACATCCACGTCTCCGGCCATCCCTGCCGCGACGAGCTCGCCCAGATGTACGCCTGGGCCAAGCCCAACGTGGCGATCCCGGTGCATGGCGAGCTGCGCCACCTGAAGGAACACGCCGCCTACGCCAGGACCCTGCAGGTGCCCCACGCGCTGGCGCCCTTCAACGGCGCGGTGGTGCGGATCACCAAACAGGGCGCGTCCATCGTCGACGAAGCGCCGGCCGGCCGGCTGCACGTGGACGGCAATTTCATCGTCGCCGCGGACGCCGAATCCATCAAGGAGCGCCGCAGGCTGGCCGCCTCGGGGCACGTCACCGTGGCCGCGGTCGTCTCCGGCGGCGATCTCGTCGGCGATGTCGACATCCGCTTCATGGGCGTGCCGGAAAGCCACGAATACGATCTCGACGACTTCTTCGACGATCTCGCCCGCGCCGCCGAGGACGCCTTCAAGCGCCTGGGCAAGAAGGACCGGCGCGACGAGGACGCCATCGAGGAAGCGCTGCGCCGCGCGGTGCGCCGCGAGGCCAATCGCGTCTGGGGCAAGAAGCCCCATGTCGAAGCCGTCGTGCTGAGCGTCTAACCGGCGCTTGAGTGCGTGAAAGGAGCCCGAAGATGAAGATCGGCCGCCTCAACCATGTCGGCGTCGCCACCCCCGACGTCGAAGCCGCCGCCAAGGTCTACGCCGAGCTTTACGGCGCGACCGACGCGACGCCTGCGAAGACGTTCGCCCATCTCGGGGTGAAGGTGATTTTCGTCACCGTGCCCAACATGCAGATCGAGCTGATCGAGCCGGCCGGCGAAGGTTCGCCGATCCACAAATTCCTCGAAAAGAACCCCAAGGGCGGCCAGCACCATATGTGCTTCGAAGTGCCCGACATCATACAGGCCCGTGACGCGATGAAAGCGCGCGGCGCGACTGTTCTCGGCACCGGCGAGCCCTATATCGGAGCGCACGGCGTGCCGGTCATTTTCGTCCATCCCAAGGACACCGGCGGCGTGCTGATCGAGCTGATGCAGGACCCGCAGGTCCGTCTGGGGGAGGGTGGAGATTGAGCGCCGCTGCGAGCCCTACCCCGCTGTTCCGATGGCTCGGTCTGGTCCTGGGCGGAACCGCCTTCCTGCTCTGGGTCGCCCAGCTTTTCCTGCCTGATGCGGGCGTCGGCTTCGTCACCGGGATCGTGGTCTATCTGATCGTGTGGTGGATGGTGTTCTTCACCGTCCTGCCGCTGCGCGTCACCGGCCAGCACGAGACCGGAGAGGTCGTGCCCGGCTCCGAACCCGGCGCGCCGTCAGACCCGCGCCTGAAATACAAGCTCGCCCTGACCAGCGTCATCGCGGCGGGTCTGTGGCTGGTCTATTTCGTGCTGTTCGAGTTCGAACTGGTGAGCCTCGACATGATCCCGATGGGGCCGAGCTTTCCGGCCGAGGGGTAGGGCGCTTGCAACCGCCCGCAGGCGCGGTCTAAGTCATCACAGATGACAACGCCGCAACCCGGCCCGCTCCCCGAGACCCCTCATGCGCCTGTCCCGCTTCTTCCTGCCTGTCCTTAAGGAAACTCCGGCCGAGGCGCAGATCGTCTCGCACCGGCTGATGCTGCGCGCGGGCATGATCCGCCAGGAGGCGGCGGGCATCTACGCCTGGCTGCCGCTGGGCCACCGGGTGCTGAAAAAGATCGAGGGCGTCGTCCGCGAGGAGCAGGACCGGGCCGGCGCGATCGAGATGCTGATGCCCACGCTTCAGCCCGCCGATCTGTGGCGCGAGAGCGGCCGGTATGACGGCTACGGCAAGGAGATGCTGCGCATCGTCGACCGCCATGAGCGCGACCTTCTGTACGGACCGACGAACGAGGAGATGATCACCGAGATCTTCCGCTCCTATGCGCGGTCCTACAAGGACCTGCCGAAGATCCTCTACCACATCCAGTGGAAGTTCCGTGACGAGATCCGCCCCCGCTTCGGCGTGATGCGCGGCCGCGAGTTCCTGATGAAGGACGCCTATTCCTTCGATCTGGACGAGGCCGGCGCGCGGGCGAGCTATAACCGGATGTTCGTGGCGTATCTGAACACCTTCGCGCGGATGGGGCTGAAAGCGGTGCCGATGCGCGCCGACACCGGCCCGATCGGCGGCGATCTCAGCCATGAATTCATCATCCTGGCCGAAACCGGCGAGAGCGAGGTGTTCTGCGACGCGCAGCTGGTCGAGATGGGCGCGCCGGGCCTGGATATCGATTTCGACGGCGATCTTCAGCCGATCGTGGACGAGCGCACCGCGCTTTACGCCGCGACAGACGAGATGCACGAGCCCGGCCGCTTCGAGGCCGAAGTGCCCGCCGAACGCCGGCTGAGCGCGCGCGGCATCGAGGTCGGCCATATCTTCTATTTCGCCGACAAGTACTCGAGGCCCATGGGCGCGAAGGTCGCCCATCCCGACGGGACCGAGCGGGAGATCCACATGGGCTCGTACGGGGTGGGCGTGTCCCGGCTCATGGGGGCGATCATCGAGGCCCATCACGACGAGAACGGCGTGATCTGGCCCGAAGCCGTCGCGCCCTTCGGCGCAGGGATCATCAACCTCAAGCCCGGCGACGATCAGACCGACACCGCCTGTCAGGGCGCCTATGAAGCGCTGTCGCTGGCCGGCCGCGAGCCGCTCTATGACGACACGTCCGAACGCGCCGGGGCGAAATTCGCCACCATGGACCTGATCGGCCTGCCCTATCAGCTGATCCTGGGCCCGCGCGGGGTGAAGGAGGGCAAGGCCGAGGTGAAGATCCGCAAGACCGGCGAGCGCCACGAGCTCTCCATCGAGGACGCCGTGGCCCGGCTCGCCGAGGGCGCGTTCTCGTGAGCGCGGCCGCCCGCAAGGCCGACGGCGCGCCGCCGTTTTCCGGGTTCGAGTTCCTGCTCGCCTGGCGGTATCTGCGCGCGCGGCGCAAGCAGGGCGGCGTCACCCTGATCTCCATCATCTCGTTTGTCGGCATCATGCTGGCGGTGACCGCGCTCATCGCGGTGATGAGCGTGATGAACGGCTTCCGGCACGAGCTTCTGACCCGGCTTCTGGGCGTTCAGCCCCATGTCTATGTCTACCTGCCCCAGGGCGAGGACATCGACGCGGGCGCGTTCGCCGACCAGATCCGGGATCTGCCCGGCGTGCGCCAGGCGGGCCCCGTGGCGGTCGGACAGGCGCTGGTCACATCGGGCCGCGCCGCCGCCTTCGCCCAGGTCGCGGGCGTCCGCGCTGAAGACCTCGCGCGCTTCGATCTCGTCACCGGCGCGAACGGCGCGGACGAGGCGGGCGGCGGGATCGTGCAGGGCTCTGTCGCAGGCTTCGGAGAAGGCCGGCGCGGCGGCGACGAGATCGTCATCGGCTCGGCCATGGCCGGCCAGCTCGGGGTGAGGGCGGGCGACCAGGTCACCCTCGTCAGCCCGCGCGGCGCGCAGACGGCGCTGGGGACCACGCCGCGCTCGAAAGCCTATACGGTCGGTGCGATCATCACCGTGGGCGTGCAGGATCTCGACCAGATCCTCGTCTACATGCCGATCGAGCAGGCCGCCCTGTTCTTCAACCGGCCCGAGAACGGCGACTATATCGACGTGCGCATCGCGAACCCCGACGATCCGGATCCGGTGAAGGACGCGATCCGCGAGATCGCGCCGCAGAACACGCTGGTCTTCGACTGGCGCAGGCAGAACGAGGCGTTCTGGCGGGCGCTGCAGGTCGAGCGCGTGGCAATGCGGCTGATCCTGATGATCATCGTGCTGATCGCGGCGATGAACATCATCTCCGGCCTCGTGATGCTCGTGAAGAACAAGACCCGCGACATCGCGGTCCTGAGAACCATGGGCGCGAGCCGGGGCTCGGTGATGCGCATCTTTCTCATCTCCGGCGCGGCTGTCGGCGTGCTGGGCACGCTGGCGGGCATCGTGCTGGGACTGCTGTTCGTGGTCTTCATCGGACCGATCCAGGATTTCGTGAGCTGGGCCAGCGGCGGGCCGGTCTTCGACCCCAGCGTCTATTCGCTCTACCGCCTGCCGGCGCGTCCCGACTGGGGCGAGGTGGCGTTCGTCGCCTTCTGGGGCTTCTTCACCGCGCTATTGGCCACCCTGCCGCCGAGCTGGCGGGCGGGCCGCATCGATCCGGTGGAGGCGCTGCGCTATGAGTGATCCAGCGCTGTCGATCCGGGGGCTGACCCGGACCTATCAGACCGAAGGCGAAGCGTTGACCGTGCTCGCCGAGGCCGATCTCGACCTCTATCCCGGCGAGCTCGTCGGGCTGGTCGGGCCTTCAGGATCGGGCAAGTCCTCGCTGCTGCACGCTGCGGCGCTTCTGGAAAAGCCCACCGCAGGGCAGGTCTTCATCGGAGGGCGGGACGGGCTGACCCTGTCTGAAGGCGAGCGTACGGCGCTGCGCCGGCGAGAGATCGGCTTCGTCTACCAGTTCCATCATCTGCTGCCCGAACTCGACGCGCTCGATAACGTCGCGCTGCCTCGGCTGATCGCCGGGGCGTCGCCGAAAGAGGCGCGGGCGGATGCGCGTGAACGGCTGGTTTCTCTGGGCCTGGAAGGCCGGCTCACCCATCGGCCGGGCCAGCTGTCGGGCGGCGAGCAGCAGCGCGTGGCGATCGCGCGGGCGCTGGTGAACCGGCCCTCGATCCTGCTCGCCGACGAGCCCACCGGAAACCTCGACCCGGCCACCTCCGACCAGGTCTTCGCCGCGCTCGGCGCAGCCTGCCGGGAGGCCGGCGCTGCGGCGCTGGTGGCCACCCACAACATCGCGCTCGCCGAGCGCATGGACCGGGTGGTGACGCTGTCGGAAGGCCGTATCGTGCCCTGGACCGAAGGCGCGGCGGCGGGCTGAGCGCCGGGCGGAACGTAATCAGAACGCATTGATCGGCTTGCGCTTTTCCACAAGCGAATCATTTTGCTTGACGAGCGGAACAAAAGGCGAAAACATGCAACGGAACAAAGCAGAAACGGCTGCGATCCGTCGCAGCCCTCGCCAAGGAGTTCCGCCATGCGCAATCTCGTCGAAGACCTCACCTCCGCCGCCGTGATCGTCGGCTTCATCACCGTCGCGCTGTCCATCTTCGCCGCAGTCGGCGGCTGAACCCGGCCGCCCGGACCGGTAGACTGACCCCCGGTTCGAATCGAGCGCAGGCGAGGGCGCCTGCATGGAGCGGAGCATGTCGGCTTTCGTGCATCTGAGGGTGAGATCGCCCTACTCGCTGCTCGAGGGCGCGATCCGCATCAAGGAAACCGCCGCGCTGTGCAAGGCGAACGCCATGCCCGCCGCCGCGCTCACCGACACCAACAATCTCTTCGGCGCTCTGGAATTCTCCGAGACGCTGTCGGGCGAGGGCGTGCAGCCGATCATCGGCGTGACCCTTTCGGTCCGCCTGTTCGAGCCGCGCCCCGGCGAACGCGCCGAGCCTGACGGCACGGTCGTACTGCTCGCACAGGACGAGGCGGGCTACGCCAACCTCATGACGCTGTCGTCCAAGGCCTATCTCGAAGTCGGCGCGACGGACGAACCGCACGTGCCCATCGATGCGGTGCTGGAAAACGCGCAAGGCCTGATCTGCCTGACCGGCGGTCATGACGGTGCGATCAACCGCTTGGTTTGCGCGGGGCGCTCCGGCCCGGCCGACACGCTGCTCGACCAGCTTCAGGCCGCGTTCGCAGACCGTCTCTATATCGAGCTGCAGCGTCACGGCCGCGCCGACGACGTGACCGCAGAGGACTATCTGATCGACCGCGCCTACGGCCGCGATCTGCCGCTGGTGGCCACGAACGAGCCTTACTTCGCCAAGCCCGAGCTCCATCAGGCCCATGACGCGCTGCTTTGCATCGCCGAGGGCGCGTATGTCGGGCAGGACGAGCGGCGCAAGGTCACCGCCGAGCACTACTTCAAGACCGCTTCGGAAATGGCGGTGCGCTTCGCCGATCTGCCCGAAGCGATCGAGAACACCGTGGAGATCGCCCGGCGCTGCGCCTTCCGGCCGCGCACCTGCGATCCGATCCTGCCGCGCTTTCCCACCGAGGGCGACCGCAACGAGGCCGAGGAGCTGCGCGCCCAGGCCCGCGCCGGTCTCGACGCCCGGCTTTCGAAGATCGAGGCCTCCGCGCCGCGGGCCGAATACGACGAACGGCTCGATTACGAGCTCGGGATCATCGAGAAGATGGGGTTCCCGGGCTATTTCCTGATCGTGTCGGACTTCATCAAATGGGCCAAGGCGCACGACATTCCCGTCGGGCCGGGCCGGGGGTCGGGCGCGGGCTCGCTGGTCGCCTGGGCGCTGACGATCACCGATCTCGACCCGCTGCGCTTCGGGCTCCTGTTCGAACGCTTCCTGAACCCCGAACGGGTCTCCATGCCCGACTTCGACGTCGATTTCTGCCAGGACCGGCGCGGGGAGGTGATCCGCTACGTCAAGGAGCAGTACGGCGCGGACCGGGTGGCCCAGATCATCACCTTCGGCACGCTTCAGGCGCGCGCTGTGGTGCGCGACACCGGCCGGGTGCTGCAGCTGCCCTTCGGCCTGGTCGACCGGATCGCCAAGCTCGTGCCGAACAACCCCGCCCAGCCCACCACGCTCGCCGAGGCGGTGACGATCGAGCCGAAGCTGAAATTGATGCGCGAGGAGGACGAGCAGGTCGACCGGCTGATCGAGGTCGCGCTCCAGCTCGAAGGGCTTTACCGCAACGCCTCGACCCACGCCGCCGGCGTGGTGATCGGCGACCGGCCGCTGACCGAGCTCGTCCCGCTCTATCAGGACCCGCGTTCTGATCTGCCCGCCACCCAGTTCAACATGAAATGGGTCGAGCCCGCAGGCCTGGTGAAGTTCGACTTTCTGGGCCTGAAGACCCTGACCGTGATCGCGCGCGCGCTCGACTATATCGAACGCTCGGGCGAAGCGCGGCCCGATCTCGACGCGCTCGGCTTCGAGGACGCGGCGACCTACGAACTGCTCGCCTCGGGCGGGTCGATCGGGGTGTTCCAGCTTGAAAGTACGGGCATGCGCGACACGCTGCGCAAGCTCAAGCCCGATACGATCGAGGACGTGATCGCGCTGATCTCGCTCTATCGCCCCGGTCCGATGAAGAACATCGACGTTTATGTCGACCGCAAATTCGGCCGCGCGGAACCGGACTATCTGCACCCCGATCTCGAACCGGTCCTGAAAGAGACCTTCGGGGTCATCATCTACCAGGAACAGGTGATGCAGATCGCCCAGATCCTGGCGGGCTATTCGCTTGGCGAAGCCGACCTTCTGCGCCGCGCCATGGGCAAGAAGAAGCCCGAGGAGATGGCCAAGCAGCGCGTGCGTTTCCAGGAGGGCGCGCAGGCGCACGGGCTCACGAAACAGCGCGCGGATTTCATCTTCGACCTCGTCGCGGAGTTCGCCGGTTACGGCTTCAACAAATCTCACGCCGCCGCCTACGCGCTCATCGCCTACCGCACCGGCTGGCTGAAGGCGAACCATCCGGTCGCTTTCATGGCCGCGCTGATGAGCCTGGACATGACCAACACCGACAAGCTCGCGGTGTTCTTCCAGGAGACCCGGCGCATGGGTCTCGAAGTGCTGCCCCCCGACGTGAACGCGTCCGAAGCGGATTTCTCGGTCGAGGAGGGCAAGGTCCGCTATGCGCTCGGCGCGATCCGCAATGTCGGCTTCTCCGCGATGGAGCATGTCGTCGCGGTGCGCCGCGAGGGCGGGCCGTTTAAGGACGTCTATGATTTCGCCGAGCGGGTCGACCCCCGGCAGGTGAACAAGCGCGCGTTCGAAAACCTCGCCCGCGCCGGCGCCTTCGACAGCCTCGATCCGGACCGGGCGAAGATGCTCGCCGCCGCCGAGACGCTTCTGGCGCTGTCCCAGAAGGCCTTCGCCGAACGTGAAAGCGCGCAGGTCTCGCTCTTCGGCGGGGCGGGCGGGGGCGAGAAACTCGCCCGGCCGCGCCTTCCCGACGTCGAGCCCTGGGACCCGGTGCGCCGGCTCGACGAGGAGCTCGCCGCGGTGGGCTTCTATCTGTCCGGCCATCCGCTCGACGATCTCGGCGCCGCGCTCGCCCGGCGCGGGGTCGTGCTTTACGCCGATCTGCCCGCCAAGGCCGCCGAGGGCGCGCGCGCGGCGCGCATGGCCGCCATGGTCCGGCGCAAGCAGGAGAAGGTCTCGCGGCGATCGGGCGAGAAGTTCGCCTTCGTCACCCTGTCCGACCCTTCCGGCGAGTTCGAGGCGCTCGTGCCGCCCAAGGTGCTGCGCGAGATCCGCGATGCGCTCGAGCCGGGCTCGGCGGTGATCCTGGCCGCCAAGATCGAGGATCAGGACGAAGGATTGCGGCTGATCGTGGACGGCGCGGAGACGCTCGACCCGGCCGCCGCCGAGCACGCCGGCGCCGGCGTTCGCATCCATCTCGAAGGTCCCGGCGCGCTCGCCGCCCTGCGCGAGCGGATCGAGCGGGCGAACGGGCGGGATGGCGCGAAGGGCGGGCTGCATCTGGTGCTGCCGCTGTCGGACGGGCGCAACGCCGAGATCAGGCTGCCCGGCCGGCACGCCATCGATCCGGCTGCGCGCGCGGCGATGAAGGCCGTCTCGGGCGTGGTGGAGATCGAACAGCTCTAACCCGGCCGTCATCGCGGCGGGCCCCGCGCAGTCCTTCGCGCCTTCCGCGCTTGCCCCTGAGGCCGTGCGCCCGTATAAGCGCGCGCGATCCCGCACGTGGAGCTTCGGCCGGTCTGTTCCGGTCGCTCCGGTGTCGTCACGAGGGCTTCGGCCCGAAGGGCGGCTCCGCTCCGCGGAGGCCAACCGGAAAAGGAACGATCACGATGGCCCTGCCTGAATTCTCCATGCGTCAGCTGCTCGAAGCCGGCGCGCACTTCGGTCACCAGACCCACCGCTGGAACCCGAAGATGAAACAGTTCATCTTTGGCGAGCGCTCGAACATCCACATCATCGACCTCTCCCAGACCGTGCCGCTGCTGCACCAGGCTCTGGTGAAGGTGCGCGAAGTCGCCGCCTCGGGCGGCCGCGTGCTGTTCGTCGGCACCAAGCGTCAGGCCTCCGAGCCGATCGCCCAGGCCGCCCAGCGCTGCGCGCAGTACTACATGAACCATCGCTGGCTCGGCGGCACGCTGACCAACTGGTCGACGATCTCCAACTCGATCGCGCGCCTGCGCGAACTCGAAGGCCTTCTGGACGCCGAGGGCGGCCCGACGGGTCTGACCAAGAAAGAGATCCTGATGCTCACCCGCGAGCGCGAGAAGCTCGAGCGGTCGCTGGGCGGCATCAAGGAGATGGGCGGCACCCCCGACCTGATGGTCGTGATCGACACCAACAAGGAAGCGATCGCGATCCAGGAAGCCAAGCGCCTGAACATCCCGGTCGTCGCCGTCGTCGACACCAATTGCGACCCCGACCCGATCGATTTCCCGATCCCGGGCAATGACGACGCCGCGCGCGCGATCTCGCTTTATTGCGACCTCGTCGCGGACGCGATCCTGGACGGCATCTCCGACAGCCAGGCCGCCTTCGGCATGGATCTGGGCGAAAGCGAAGCGCCGAGCGAAGCCCAGCTGGGCCTGGACGCCGCCGAAGAGAAGACCCCGACCGAGGCCGCAGCCGAAGCCGCCGAGCCGAAGGTCGACGAGGCCAAGGCCGAAGAGCCTGAAGCCGCGCCCGCCGCCGAGGCCGGCCCGACCGAAAAGACCAAATCCGAATAAGCGCGCCTGCGCGACAAGGAGACCTCCCCATGGCCCAAATCACCGCCGCCCTCGTCAAAGAGCTTCGTGAGAAGACCGGCGCTGGCATGATGGACTGCAAGAAGGCCCTGGCCGAAACCGACGGCGACATCGAAGCCGCCGTCGACTGGCTGCGCAAGAAGGGCCTGTCCAAGGCCGCCAAGAAGGCCGACCGCGTCGCCGCCGAAGGCCTTGTGGCCGTCGCGGCCGCCTCGCGCGGGACCGGCATGGCCGCCGCTGCGGTCGAAGTGAACTCCGAGACCGACTTCGTGGCGCGTAACGAGCTGTTCCAGGGCGCGGTCTCCGAGATCGCCCAGCTCGCCATCGACACCGTCGAGCTCGAAGCGCTGAACGCCAAGCCGACCAAGTCCGGCGCCACCGTGGCCGACACGCTGACCGACCTCATCGCCAAGATCGGCGAGAACATGGCCGTGCGCCGCGCCGCCGCCCTGGCCGTCGAGCCGGGCGTGGTCGCCGCCTACGTGCACAACGCCGCCGCCGAAGGCATGGGCAAGATCGGCGTGCTGGTCTCGCTGAAGTCCGAAGGCGACAAGGACGTGCTGCTCGAGCTTGGCCGCAAGATCGCCATGCACGTCGCCGCGGCTTCGCCCGCGCCGGCCGTCGCGGTGACCGAGTCGGAAGTCGATCCGGCCATCGTCGAGCGCGAGCGTGCGGTGTTCGCCGACCAGGCGCGCGCCTCTGGCAAGCCCGACAACATCATCGAGAAGATGGTCGAGGGCCGCCTGCGCAAGTTCTACGAGGAAGTGGTGCTGCTCAAGCAGGCCTTCGTGTTCGACCCCGACAAGTCGGTGGGCGATGCGATCAAGGCCGCCGAGAAGGACGCCGGCGCGTCGATCGAGCTCAGCGGCTTCGTCCGCATGGTGCTCGGCGAAGGCGTCGAACGGAAGGAAGAAGACTTCGCAGCCGAAGTGGCCGCTGCGGCCAAGGGCTGACATCTGTGACCGCGTCCGGGGCCCGGAACGCCGCTCGCGCGGCGTTTCGGGCTTCGCCGCGTCAAAACGCCGGAACGAGGACCTGACTTGTGAGCGAGGACAGCGCGCCGCGTAAAACGCCCGAGGGCCGCTTCAAGCGGATCCTGCTCAAGGTGTCCGGCGAAGCCTTGATGGGCGAGGAACCCTACGGCATCGACATGACCACCGCCGACCGGATCGCCGGTGAGATCGGCGAGGCGGTCGAGGCGGGCTACGAGCTTTGCCTGGTGATCGGCGGGGGCAACATCTTCCGCGGACTCAGCGCTGCGGCCAAGGGCATGGAACGCGCCGCGGCCGACTATATGGGCATGCTGGCCACCGTCATGAACGCGCTCGCCATGCAGACCGCGCTCGAACGGGTCGGGGTGAGCACGCGGGTGCAGTCCGCCATCCCCATGACCACGGTGTGCGAGCCCTATATTCGCCGCCGCGCCATCCGGCACATGGAAAAGGGCCGCGTGGTGATCTTCGCCGCGGGCACCGGCAATCCGTTCTTCACCACCGACACCGCCGCGGCGCTGCGCGCTGCGGAGATGGGGTGCGACGCGCTGTTCAAGGGCACGGGCGTGGACGGGGTCTATGACGCCGATCCGCGCAAACACCCTGAAGCCAAGCGCTTCGAGACCCTTGACTATATCGACGTTCTGGCGCGCGATCTGAAGGTCATGGACGCTTCTGCGGTCACCCTGATGCGCGACAACCAGATCCCGATCGTGGTGTTCAACATCCGCGAGCAGGGCGGGCTGGCGCGCGTTCTGGCCGGGCAGGGAACGTGTACCGTCGTCGGCGGCTGAACCGGCGGGGAATTTCGGGAGGAAAGTCATAATGTCCGCATTCGACATCAAAGACATCAAGCGCCGCATGGACGGCGCGGTCGACGCGCTGAAAAAGGAATTCGCCGGCCTCAGAACGGGCCGCGCGTCCGCGAGCCTGCTCGATCCGATCAAGGTGGAGGCCTACGGCTCTCCCACCCCGCTCAACCAGGTCGGCACCGTCACCGTGCCCGAGCCGCGCATGATCAACGTGCAGGTCTGGGACCGCACGCTGGCGCCGGCGGTGGAGAAAGCGATCCGCAACTCCTCGCTGGGGCTGAACCCGGTCGTGGAAGGCACGCTTCTGCGCATTCCGATCCCGCCGCTCAACGAGGAGCGCCGCCAGGAACTCGCCAAGACCGCCGGCTCTTACGCCGAGAACGCGCGCGTCGCGGTGCGCAACGTGCGCCGTGACGGCATGGATTCGCTGAAAAAGGCCGAGAAAGACGGCGATATCAGCGAGGACGAGCAGAAGAAGCTCGCCGATCAGGTCCAGAAGGCGACCGACGAGAAGATCAGCGAGATCGACGAGCTGCTGAAGTCCAAGCAGGAAGAGATCACCCAGGTTTGAACCGCGCCGGCCCGCCAGGAGGCGCCCGCATGGACGACAGCCAGACGCCCCGGGCCGCGCCACGCCACGTCGCCGTCATCATGGACGGCAACGGCAGATGGGCGGCCGCGCGGGGCCGTCCGCGTGCGTTCGGCCACAAGGCGGGGGTGGAGGCGGTGCGGCGTACGGTGCAGGCCGCCGGCGAGCTGGGCGTCGAGCATCTCACCCTGTTCAGCTTCTCCACCGAGAACTGGCGCCGGCCCGCCGAGGAGATCGGCGCGCTGTTCGACCTGCTCCGCGGCTATGTCGAGACCGATCTCGACAGGCTCGACGCGGAGGGCGTGCGCATCCGCGTCATCGGCCGCCGCGAGGGGCTGAGCGAGGATCTTCTGTCGATCATCGACCGGGCAGAGACCCGGACAGAGGCGAATTCGAGATTCCATCTCTGGATCGCGTTCAATTATGGCGGCCGCGACGAGATCGTCCGGGCCGCGCGCCGCGCCGCTGAGGCCGCTGCAGGCGATCCCTCGCAGATCGACGAGGCGGCGTTTGAGGCGTGTCTGGACACCGCCGGCGCGCCCGAGCCCGATCTCGTGATCCGCACCAGCGGCGAACGGCGGATCTCGAATTTCCTGCTCTGGCAGGCGGCGTACGCAGAGCTCGTCTTCGTCGACGTGCTGTGGCCGGACTTCGACCGCACGGCGCTTGAAAGCGCGATCGGCGTCTATGCCGGGCGCGAGCGCCGGTACGGCGGGCTCGGCCATGGCTGACATGCGCCCGAAGGGCCGGCGGGTCCCCGGCGATCCGGTCTTCAAGCAGCGCGTGCTGTCCGCGATCGTGCTGGGACCGGTCTCGCTCGGCCTCGTGGTGTGGGGCGGCCACGCATTTGCGATCTTCATCGCCGCCTTCGCCGCCGCCATGGCCTGGGAATGGGTGCGCATGAGCGACAAGCCCGCGCCGCCGCGCGCCTTCGCAGCGGCCACCGGCACGGCGGTGGGCGCAGCGCTGCTGGCCGCGCAGGGCGAATACGGCTGGACGGCGTTCTGGATCGCGGGCGGGTCGCTGGCCTGCTTTCTCGACCGACGGCCGCGGGGCGGTGCGATGGAAGCGCTCGTCGGCGTCGCTTACGTGTCGGCGAGCGCGGCGGCGCTCGTTTCGCTCAGGATCGGTGATCATGGCGGGCTCGGCGCGGTACTGTTCCTGCTCGCCGTGGTCTGGTCGGCCGACAGCTTCGCCTATCTCGTCGGAAGCTGGATCGGCGGGCCGAAGCTTCTTCCCATAGCCAGCCCGAACAAGACCTGGGCGGGGCTGATCGCCGGGCTCTCCTTCGGGGTTTCCGCCGGGATCGCGGTGGCTTACTGGTACGGGGTCGACCCTGTGCAGGCGGGGCTGGTCGCAGCTCCGGTCGCACTGTCCGCCGTGATCGGAGACCTCTTCATGTCCCTCGCCAAGCGGCGTTTCGGCGTCAAGGACGCCGGCACTCTCATCCCCGGCCATGGCGGCGTTCTGGACCGGGTGGACGCGCTGATGCTGGCCACGCTCGCCGCCGGCGCGCTGATGCTCGCAGCGCCCGGTTTCTGGCCCGGAGCCGGATCATGAGCGCGCGCACCGTCACCGTGCTAGGCGCCACAGGGTCGGTCGGACGCGCCACGCTGGACCTGATCGAGCGCGCGCCGGCAGGGACGTTCGACATCGTCGCGCTGACCGCGAACACCCATGCGGACGAACTCGCCGAGACCGCCAAACGCGTCGGCGCGCGGTTCTGCGCGGTCGCCGACGAAAGCGCCGGGCCGGCGCTGAAAGACGCGCTCGCCGGCACGAACATCGCCTGCGGGGCCGGGGAGGCGGCGGTGCTGGACGCCGCTGGGATGCAGGCGGACTGGACGATGGCCGCCATTGTCGGCGCGGCGGGGCTGAAACCCACCCTGGAGGCGGTGCGCCGGGGCGCCTGCGTCGCCTTCGCCAACAAAGAAGCGCTCGTCTGCGCCGGCGCGCTGTTCATGGAGGCGGCGAAAGCCTCGGGCGCGCGGCTGCTGCCGGTGGATTCCGAGCACAACGCCATCTTCCAGGCGTTCGAGGAGCGCCAGCGCGCAGGCATCCGGCGGATCATCCTGACCGCTTCGGGCGGGCCGTTCCGATCGTCCAGCCTCGATCACATGCGCGCGGCCACGCCCGAGCAGGCGGTGGCGCACCCCACCTGGTCGATGGGCGCGAAGATCTCTGTCGACAGCGCCACGATGATGAACAAGGGTCTCGAGATCATCGAGGCGTGCTGGCTGTTCGATCTGCCCGAGAGCGCGGTGGACGTTCTGGTCCACCCCGAGGCGATCGTTCACGGCCTGGTGGAATACGCCGACGGCGGCCTGCTCGCGCAGATGGGCTGCCCGGACATGCGCACCCCGATCGCCCATACGCTGGCCTTCCCCGATCGCCTCGACACCCCGGTCGAAAGGCTCGATCTCGCAAAGCTCGGCCAGCTGAGCTTCTTCGCGCCCGATCCCGAGCGCTTCCCCGCGCTGGCGCTCGCCCGGGCCGCCTTTGCAGAGGGCGGGTCTGCGCCGGCCATGCTCAACGCAGCCAACGAGGTGGCCGTCGCCGCCTTTCTGAACCGTAAGATCGGCTTTCTTGACATCGCCGCCGTGGTCTCGGACGCTCTGGGCGAGGGGCGGCGATCAGGCGCGATCGCCGGTACGGTGCAGGATTTCGACGCGGTCTTCGCCGCCGACGCGGAAGGACGCAGGCTCGCAGAGGCTGCGGTTCTGAAGCGGGCGGGGCAGGGCGCGGCGCCTGCGCCCGGCCGGGCTGACGCGCGCTGAAGAACGCCGAGGAGTTGATGGTCGATTTTCTGAGCTCAGGTCTTCTGTCCGTGCTCGCCTTCGTGGCGGTCATCTCCTTCGTGGTGGTGATCCACGAGCTCGGCCATTACTGGGCCGGACGGATCTGCGGCGTGCACGCCGAGGCGTTCTCGATCGGCTTCGGGCCGGGCCTGTTCGGCTGGACCGATCGGCTGGGCACGCGCTGGCGCGTCGCCGCCCTGCCTCTGGGCGGTTATGTCCGCTTCCGCGGCGATGAGAACGCGGCCAGCGCGCCGGACCGAGAGACGCTGGCTGCGCTCAAGGCGTCCCACGCGCAAGCCGACACGGTGTTTCACTTCAAGCCGGTCTGGCAGCGCGCCTTCATCGTGTCGGCGGGCCCGCTTGCGAATTTCATTCTCGCGATCGTCCTGTTCGGCCTGCTCGGCGCCCTGCGCGGCGAAGTGCGGATCGAGCCGGTGGTCGGCGAGATCGTCGCTGAGTCTCCCGCCGAAGCCGCAGGCCTGCAGGCCGGAGACGTGTTCGTGCGGATGGACGGGCGCGAACTCGAAGACCGGCGCGAGATCATGCAGCACGTGATGACCCGTGCAGGCGAGCCGATCGACTTCGTCGTCGAGCGTAACGGCGCGCTTGTGGAGATCACCGCTGCGCCCGAGCGCCGCATGCGGCCTGACGGGCTCGGCGGAGAACGTGCGCTTGGCGTGCTGGGCGTGGTTTTTTCGAACGATGTCGCGGTGGAGCGCGTGCGCATCCCGATCTGGGCTGCGCCGGCGCACGGCGTCGAACGGACCGTCGAGGTGGTGGAGATGATCGTCGATTATCTCGCGCGCCTGGTGACCGGGCGGGCGTCCTTCGAACATGTGAACGGGCCGCTGGGGATCGCCACGACGGCGGGCCAGGTGGCCAACAACGCAGTCGGCGGCGAAGCCGGCGAGGTGGGCGTGGGATCACGGCTTCTGGCGCTCGTTCTGTCGCTTACCGCTTTGTCCGCGCTGCTGTCTGTTGCGCTCGGGCTCATGAATCTTATGCCTGTTCCGGTACTCGACGGCGGCCACCTCGTGTACTACGCCTACGAGGCCGTTGCGGGCCGCCCGCCGAGCCCCGCCGTCCAGGAGGCGGGATTCAAGCTCGGCGCAGGGCTGCTGCTTTGCATGTTCGTGGTGGCGACCTGGAACGATTTGAGCTATTTGCGCGGCCTGTTCTCCTGAACAGGGTGTGCGTGCGGTTAAGGATGAGGGGTAGATGCAGCGCAGTTTGAAAGCTCTCGCGGCGGGGCTGTTCGGTCTCCTGCTTCTCGGCGGTGCGGCCTCGGCCCAGAACCCCGATCCGGCCGCCCAGGCGCCCGCCGGCGCGGCCGAAGCCCAGCCCGCTCCGCAGCCGCAGGCGCGCGCCGCCCAGCCGGTGCTCAGCATCCAGGTGGAGGGCAATCAGCGTGTCGAGGCGGACACCATCCTGTCCTATCTGCTGATCCAGCCCGGCGAGGTTCCTGATCCCCGCCTCATCAACCTGTCGATCCAGACCCTTTACGGCACCAACCTGTTCTCCGACGTCCGCGTGGCGATCGACGGGCCGAACATGGTCGTGTTCGTCGAGGAAAATCCGATCGTCAACCGCGTGATCCTGGAAGGCAATCGCGCGGTCGCCGACGACAAGATCCTCGAAGAGATCGAGCTTCAGGCGCGCGCGCTTTTCACGCGCGCCCGGGTGCAGTCCGATGTGCAGCGGATCCTTCAGGTTTACCGACAGTCGGGCCGGTTCGCCGCGCAAGTGACGCCGAAGATCGTCGAGCTGCCGCAGAACCGCCTCGACCTGGTCTTTGAGATTTCCGAAGGCCCTTTGACCGGCGTGCGCCGCATCGCGTTCGTCGGCAACGAGACCTATTCCGACCGCCGGCTGCGCGGCGAAATCGTAACCAGCGAAGCGCGCTGGTGGCGTTTCTTCAGCTCGAACGACAACTACGATCCGGACCGGATCGAGTTTGATCGCGAGCAACTGCGCCAGTTCTACAACGACCGCGGCTTCGCCGACTTCCGGGTCACCTCGGTGGTCGCAGAGCTCACGCCGGACCAGTCCGACTTTTACGTGACCTTCGTCATGGACGAAGGCCAGCGCTACAATTTCGGCGAGATCACCGTGGAGACGGGCATTCCCGATCTCAACACCGAGTATCTCGAGCAGATCGTGCCGACCCAGCCCGGCGAGCTCTATGTCGGCAGTCTCATCGAAGACGCGGTCGACCAGCTGACCTTCGCCGCCGGCGCGGCGGGCTACGCCTTCGTCGACATCGATCCGCGCGTACGCACGAACCGCGACGATCAGACCGTCGACATCACCTTCGTGATCGAGGAAAGCCCGCGGGTCTACATCGAGCGCATCGACATCATCGGCAACACGCGCACGCTGGACCGGGTGATCCGCCGTGAGCTCGACATCGTCGAGGGCGACGCGTTCAACCAGGCCCTGCTTCAGATTTCCCGCGCTCGCGTGGGCCAGCTGGGCTTTTTCGAGGAGGTCGAGGTCGAGCCCTATCAGGGCAGCGCGCCGGACCGGGCGCGGATCGAGGTGCAGGTCACCGAGCAGCCGACCGGCGAACTGGCGTTCGGCGCAGGCTTTTCCTCGACCGACGCGTTCCTCGTCGACTTCTCGGTGTCTGAACGCAACCTGCGCGGCCGCGGCCAGTTCCTTCGTCTGCGCGTGTCTGCGAGTTCGCGCCGTCAGCAGGTCGACATCCGCTTCACCGAACCGCGCTTCCTGGACCGGAATCTCGCGGCGGGCTTCGACCTGTTCCAGGTTCGCTCGGACTTCTCCGAGGAGGCCTCGTTCGAAACCCAGTCGACCGGTTTCACCGTGCGCGCGGGCTTCCCGCTGACCCGATCGGTGCAGGCGGGCGTGAACTACACGCTTCGGAACGACGAAGTGATCACCTTCTCAGGCGTCGCGGAGTCGATCGCGCGGGCGTCGGGCTCGCGGGTGACCTCGCTGTTCGGGTATTCGCTGAGCTGGAACCGGCTGGATGATCTTCGTGAGCCGTCGAACGGATTTAGGGTCGCTTTCAACCAAGATTTCGCCGGATTTGGCGGCGATGTTCGTTATGTCCGATCCGAGCTGCAGACGGCCTTTTACAAGAACTTCTTCCGCGACGACATCGTGTTCAGCCTGACGGGGGAGACGGGCTATCTGTTCTCCTGGGGCGGAGACACGGCGCGGATCAACGACCGCTTCTTCAAGGGCGGCAACACGTTCCGAGGCTTCGAAGTCGCCGGTATCGGACCGCGCGTCGTCATCCGGCAGGAGCCGGGCGAGGACGGCGACGAGTTCATCTCCCGGGACGCCCTGGGGGGGAATTTCTACGCCATCGGCGCTGCGGAAGTGACCTTCCCGCTCGGCCTGCCCGAGCAGTACGGCATCCGCGGCAGCCTGTTTACCGAAGTCGGCACGTTGGGCTTGCTGCCTGACGACGACAAGATCGAGGAAGGCGCCTTGGGATCGGCCTTCACGGTGGACGACCTGTCGCCGCGTGCGTCGGCGGGTGCGAGCATCTTCTGGGATTCTCCGTTCGGTCCCGTGCGGTTCGACTTCGCCCACGCCTTCGTGAAGGAAGATTACGACCGCGGTCGCTTCTTCCGCTTCAGTACCAGAACAGGGTTCTAAGACTATGAAACGTCAATTCTTTGCAGCGCTGCGCGCGCCGGTTCGCGCGATCGCAGCGGCCGCCGTCGCCGCCGTCGGCTTCGCCGCCGTCGCGCAGGCGCAGGTGCTGGTGATGAACGAGGCGCAGGTCCTCAGCCAGAGCGCCGCCGGTCAGCAAATCCAGACCGAGATCACCCGCATCCGGAACGAGGAGCTCACCCCGCTCAACGAAGAAGAGGGGCGGCTTCTGAACGAACAGGTGGCGCTCGCCACCGAAACGCGCGAGATGACCGAGGCGGAGATCACCGCCCGTCCGGACCTGGAGACCCGCTCCCAGGCGCTTCTGACAGACACGGTCTCGCTGGAAGTCCGGAGGGCGATCCTGCAACAGGAGCTGATCGCGACCCAGGAGGCCGCGATGGCCCAGGTCGAGGAAGCGCTTTTCGCGGTGCTTCAGGAGATCGTCGACGAGCGTGGCGCTCAGGTCCTTCTGCGCCGGTCCGACGTGGTCTACGTGGCCGACACCTCGAACATCACGCAGACCGCGATCGAGCGCCTGAACGCGCGCATGCCGTCGGTGGCGGTTTCCCGCGTGCGCCTCAACGAGGAACAGCGCGGTCAGATCACCCAGGCGGTCAACAATCAGGTCGCGAGCAATCCGGAAGCCTATTTCGGCCAGGTCACCGCGCGCCGCGCCGCGATCCTTCAGCAGATCGCTCAGCAGCAACAGCAACAGCAGCAGTAAGGCGAGGACATGGGGGCCGACGCGCGCTTCTTCGAGCGGCTCGGCCCGCATTCCGCCGGTGAGCTCGCCGCCCTCGCGGGCGGCGAGCTTTTTGGTGACGCCGCCGCCCCGGTCTCCGACGTCGCCGAGCCGGCCTCGGCGAAGGCCGGCGAGCTTTATTTCCTGACCAAGAGCCCCGAGCAGAGCCGCAAGGGCGCAGTCGCGATCGTCAAGGACGCGAGCGCCGTCGATCTGCTGGGCGACAACGCCGCGGTGATCGTCGCCGCCGACCCCCGCGCCGCGTTCGGCCGGGCTTGTGCGGCCTTGCTCAAGCCGCGCGTTCATGACGGCGCCGAGTTCGTTCATCGCGACGCGATCGTCGATCCCGCAGCGCAGCTCGGCCCCGGCGTGGTCGTCGGGCAGGGCGCACGGATCGGCGCGAGCGTGGTGCTCGGGCCCGGCGCGGTGATCGGGCCGGGCGTGGAGCTCGGCGAAGGCACGGTCGTCGGCGCGCGCGCGGTGATCGGGTTCGCCGTCATCGGCAAGCGGTGCGAGATCGCAGCGGGCGTCATCATCGGCGAGGCGGGCTTCGGCCTGGCGCACGACTCCAGGGGCCTTTTTTCGATGCCGCATGTCGGCCGGGTTATGATCGGCGACGAGGTCACTCTGGGCGCGAACACCACCGTCGACCGCGGCATGATCGCCGATACGCGCCTCGGGACGGGCTGCCGGATCGATAATCTCTGCCACATCGCCCACAATGTGAGCTTCGGCGAATACGCCGTCATGGCCGCGTTCGGCGGGGTTTCGGGCAGCGTCGAGGTCGGCGCGGGCGCCCAGTTCGGCGGCCGGGCCGGCGTGGCCGACCATGTCCGCATCGGGAACGGCGCGAAGCTGGCCGCCTTCGCCGGCGTCATGCGCGACGTGCCGGACGGAGAGACCTGGGCGGGCTCGCCAGCCCAGCCGATTCAGCGTTTCATGCGGGAAACCGTCTGGATTCGCCGGCAGGCCGGCAAGAAGTCCAAGGGCGGCGATGAGAAGGACCGAAAATGAGCGAGACCGGCCTGGTCGTCGGACCTGACGAGATCCTGCGGCGCATCCCGCACCGCTACCCCTTCCTGCTGATCGACCGCGCCTACGACTACAGGGAAGGCGCCTCTATCGTCGGCGTGAAATGCGTCGCTGCGGCCGAACCGCACTTCCAGGGGCATTTTCCGGAGAACCCGGTGATGCCCGGCGTGTTGATCATCGAGGCGATGGCCCAGACCGGCGCGGTGCTGATGAGCAAGACGCTGGATGCGGACATCTCCAATACCGTGATCTACTTCCTCGGGGTCGAGAAGGCGCGCTTCAGAAAGCCGGTCCGCCCCGGCGACGTCATCGAGATGCCGGTCGAGGTGGTCACCAGCCGCCGCGGCGTGTTCAAGTTCAAGGGCGAAGCCCGCGTTAACGGCGTGAAATGCGCCGAAGCCGAATTCGCAGCCACCTCCGCTCCCCGGGACGCATGACCTCCATCCATCCGACCGCCATCGTCGACCCCGCCGCCGAACTGGGCGAGGGCGTCCAGATCGGCCCCTACTGCATCGTCGGCGCCCATGTGCGCCTGGGCGACCGCACGCGCCTCCACGCCCATGTCTCCGTGACCGGACGCACGAACGTGGGCGCGGATTGCGTGCTGCATCCCTTCGTGGCCGTGGGCGAGCCGGCCCAGGACTTCAAGTTCAAGGGCGGCGACGTCAGGCTGGAGATCGGCGACCGAAACGTGCTGCGCGAGCACGTGACAATGCACATGGGGACCGAGACCGCGCGCGGGATCACGAAAGTGGGCTCGGGCGGGTATTTCATGGTCGGAAGCCATGTCGCCCATGACTGCATCGTCGGCGACAACGTGGTCTTCGCCAACAACGCCACGCTGGGCGGGGAAAGCACGGTCGGCGACTACGTGATCATGGGCGGGCTCTCCGCGCTTCACCAGAAGTGCCGGATCGGCAAGTACGCCTTCGTGGGCGGCGGCGCGCCGGTGACCGGCGACGTCATCCCGTACGGCATGGTCGACAATCTGGGCTGGCTCGCGGGCATGAACCTGGTGGGCCTGAAACGCCGCGGCATTCCGCGCGAGGCGATCCACGATCTGCGCGCCGCCTACCGCCTGCTTTTCGCCGAGGAAGGCGCGTTCACCGAGCGGGTCGAGGACGCCGCGCGCCTGTTCGAGAAGCGCTCCGAGGTGATGGACATCATCAGCTTCATTCGCGCGCCTGCGGCCAGGCCGCTCTGCTTCCCCGCGCCGCGTTGAGATGGCTGAGCGGTACGCGCGGCTGGGCCTGATCGCGGGCGGGGGCGACCTGCCGGTGCATGTGGCTGAAGCCGCGCGGGCCGAGGGCCGGCTGGGCTGCGTGATCGCCCTTGAAAAGTTCGCAGACCCGTCCCGCTACGCCGAGGCGGAGACCATTCGGATCGGTCAGATCGGCGCGATCTTCCAAGCGCTGAAGGCGGCGAATTGCGACGCGGTCTGTTTCGCCGGTTCCGTTCCCCGGCCTGATTTCAGTACGATCCGCCCCGACATGAAGGGGGTGAGCCTTCTACCGAAGGTGCTCGCCGCCGCCGCGCGCGGGGACGACGCGCTGTTGCGGGCGGTGGTGGAGATTTTCGAACGCGAGGGTCTGTCCGTGATCGGCGCGGACGAGATCGCCGACGGGCTGAAAGCCCGGCCGGGGCTCGTCGGCCGGATCGGTCCTGACGACGCGGCGCGGCGTGACGGGCTGAAGGCGTTGCGCATCGCCGGGATCATCGGCGCGGAAGACATCGGCCAGGGCGCGGTCGTCTGCGACAATCTCGTGCTCGCCGTCGAAGCCCAGGAGGGCACCGACCGCATGCTCGCCCGGGTCGCCGAACTGCCGCTCGCCGTGCGCGGCACGCCCGAAGCGCGGCGCGGCGTGCTCGCCAAGCGCCCCAAGCCCGTGCAGGAGCGCCGGGTCGATCTTCCCGTGATCGGGGTCTCCACCGTCGAAGGCGCGGCGCGCGCCGGGCTCGCCGGGATCGCCGCGCCGGCCGGCGGCGCGCTGATCATCGGCCACGACGCCGTGGGCCGGGCTGCGGACGCGGCGGGGCTGTTCGTCTGGATCACCGACGGGGAGGAGGACGCGCCGTGAGCGCGCCGCGGATCTATCTCGTTTCCGCCGAGGCTTCCGGCGACGCGATCGCAGGCGACCTGATCGACGCGCTGCGCGCGCTCGACCCTGATGTCGAGATCGCCGGCGTCGGCGGGCCTGAGACTGCGGCGCGCGGCGTGACCTCGCTGTTCGACATTTCCGAGCTTTCCGTCTTCGGCATTTTCGACGGGCTGAAGATCGCCAAGCTCGTCCATCAGCGCGCCGAGGAAGTCGCCGAGGCCGCCGCCGAATTCGGCGCCGACGCGGTCGTTTTGATCGACAGCTGGGGCTTCATGCTGCGCGCGGCGTGGAAGCTCGAAGACCGGCTGCCGGACGTGCCCCGGATCAAGTATGTCGCCCCGCAGGTCTTCGCTTCGCGACGGGGGCGGGCGAAGATCGCTGCCGATCATTTCAGCCATCTGCTCGCCATCCATCCGTTCGACGCTCCGTATTTCGAGCCGCACGGCCTGAAGGTGAGCTTCGTGGGCAATCCCGCGCTCGAACGCGATCTGTCCGGCGACGGGGCGGGGTTCAGACGGAGACACGGGATCGGCGCCGATCAGCAGGCGCTGCTTGTCCTGTTCGGCAGCCGCAACAGCGAGCTGACCCGCCTGTTCGAGCCCTTCGCCGATGCGGTCCGGCGGCTCAGGGCCGAGCGGCCCGATCTGGCGCTCGTCACTGCGCTCGCCCCGTCCATCGAGGAACGGGCGCGGGAGATGATCGCGAACGAACCGGCCTTCGCCGATCTCGTCATCGCCGGGCCCGGCGAACGGCGGGACGCCTATAACGCTGCGGACGCAGCGCTCGCCTGCTCAGGCACGGTCACGGTAGAGCTCGCCCGGATCGGGATCCCGACCGTGGCCGCCTACCGGCTCGGCTGGCTCGCCTGGGCGGCGGCGCGGCTGTGGCTGATGAAGGCGAAATACATCTCGCTCGCCAATCTCGCCGCCGACGAGATGCTGATCCCCGAATACGTGCAGACCAAGTGCACGGGCCCCAGGCTCGCCTCCGCGATCGGCGCCATGCTCGACGATCCCGATCGCCGGGCGCGCCTGTCTCAGCGTCTGACGGCGGTGACCCGCGAGATGGCCGGTGACGGGGGCTCGCCCTCGCGCAACGCCGCCGAAGCCGTCCTTGCGATCGCCAGACAGAAAAAAGCCGGCGAGGCCTGAGCCCCGCCGGCGTTTTTTCCAGACGTCAGCCGGATCTAGCGCTTGTCCATCGCCACGAAGTCGCGCGGCTTGGCGCCGGTGAAGGCCTGGCGCGGACGGCCGATCTTCTGGGTCGGATCGTCGATCATTTCCGACCATTGCGCGATCCAGCCCACGGTACGCGCGAGCGCGAACAGCACGGTGAACATCTCGGTCGGGAAGCCCATCGCCCTGAGGGTGATGCCCGAATAGAAGTCGATGTTCGGGTAAAGCTTTTTCTGGACGAAATACTCGTCCTCCAGCGCGATGCGCTCGAGCTCCATGGCGACGGCGAGCAGCGGCTCGTCCCTCACGTCGAGCTCGTCGAGGACCTGGTGGCAGGTCTCGCGCATCACCTTCGCGCGCGGGTCGTAGTTCTTGTAGACGCGGTGACCGAAGCCCATCAGGCGGAACGGATCGTCCTTGTCCTTGGCCTTCTTGATGTATTCGGGGATGCGGTCGACCGACCCGATCTCCTCGAGCATGTTCAGCGCGGCTTCGTTGGCGCCGCCATGGGCCGGACCCCACAGCGAGGCGATGCCCGCCGCGATGCAGGCGAACGGGTTCGCGCCCGAAGAGCCGGCCAGGCGCACCGTCGAGGTCGAGGCGTTCTGCTCGTGATCGGCGTGCAGGGTGAAGATCTTGTCCATCGCCCGGGCGAGGGTGGGGGAGACCTCGTAGTCCTCCGCCGGCACCGCAAAGCACATGCGCAGGAAGTTGGAGGCGTAGTCGAGCTCGTTGCGCGGGCTGATGAAGGGCTGGCCGATCGAGTACTTGTAGGCGCGCGCCGCGATGGTCGGCATCTTGGCGATCATGCGGTGGCTCGCCACGGTGCGGGCCTTGGGATCGTTGATGTCGGTGCTGTCGTGGTAGAAGGCCGACAGCGCGCCGACCGTGCCGACCATGATCGCCATCGGGTGCGCGTCGCGGCGGAAGCCGCGGAAGAACTGGTCGAACTGGTCGTGCAGCATGGTGTGCCGGCGGATCGTCCAGTCGAAATCGTGCAGCTCCTGCTTTTTGGGCAGATCGCCGTTCAGCAGCAGATAGGCCACCTCGATGAAGCTGGCGTTGTCGGCCAGCTGGTCGATCGGATAGCCGCGATAGAGCAGGGTGCCCTCGTCGCCGTCGATATAGGTGATCTGGCTTTCGCAGCTCGCCGTGGAGGTGAAGCCCGGATCGTAGGTGAACATGCCGGTCTTTTTATAAAGGGTCCGGATGTCGATGACGTCCGGCCCGATGGTCCCCGAAAGGACCGGCAGATCGATGGTCTGGCCGTCGACGGTCAGCTGTGCGGCGCCTTTCGGCTGAACCTTGTTTTCCATCACTTCAAACCCTTCTTGTTGTGTGCGACGGCGTGTCTGGCGCGGCCTCCCAATGGGGGCGTCAGAGCACGTCGTCGAGCCGGGCCAGGACCTCCTCTTGTCCCAGCACCGCCAGTACGAAACCCATGTCCGGCGCAGGCGCGCCGCCGGTCAGCGCCGCGCGCAGCGGCTGTCCGACCTTTCCGAAGCCGACCTCCTCGTCCTCGGCGAAACGCTGAAGGCGCGCCGAAAGGGCCGGTTCGGACCAGTCGTCATGTTCTGCGAGGACCGCGCGAAGCCGGGCGAGCCGCTCCAGCGCGTCGTCCTTGAGGGCTTTGGCCGTCTTGCCGGTGATCTCCACCGGGCGGGGCCGCAGCAGAAAATAGACCTGATCCTCCAGTTCGGCGAGCGTGGACGCGCGTTCTTTAAGCACGCCCATCGCCTCTGACACCCAGACTTTCGACTGAGCATCGAGGCGCAAATCGTCGCGCCCCTCGATCCGGGCCCAGAGCAGACCGGTGAGCCGGTCGTCTTCGGCGCGCTTCATGTGCCAGGCGTTCACATGCGCCATCTTGTCGAAATCGAGCCGCGCGGGCGCCTTGCCCAGGCCCTCGAGATCGAAGAGCTCGGCCATCTCCGCGTCGGTGAAGAGCTCCTTGTCGCCCTTCGCCCAGCCCAGCCGCAGCAGATAGTTGCGCAGGCCTTCGGGCAGGTAGCCCATGTCGCGATACGCCTCCACGCCCAGCGCGCCGTGGCGCTTGGACAGCTTGGCGCCGTCGGGGCCGTGGATCAGCGGAATGTGCGCGAATTTCGGCGGGGTCCAGCCCAGCGCCTGATAGATCTGAGTCTGCCGGCCGGCGTTCACCAGATGGTCGTCGCCGCGGATCACATGGGTGACGCCCATGTCGTGATCGTCCACCACCACGGCGAGGTTATAGGTCGGCGTGCCGTCCGCGCGCATCAGCACGAGATCGTCGAACTCCTTCGCCGCCCAGCGCACCTGTCCCTGTACGGCGTCCTCAATCACCATTTCGGTGTCCGGCGCCTTGAAGCGGATGGTGTAGGGCGCGCCGTCCGGCGCGGTCCCGCCGTCGCGCCAGGGCGAGCGCAGGGCGCGGCCCTCGGCGAAGGCTTTTTCGCGTGCGGCCTCGGTTTCCTCGGCGGTGAGATAGCAACGATACGCCGCGCCTTTCTCGACCAGCTCTGCGACGGCTTCGGCGTGGCGGTCCTGGCGGGCGTTCTGGGAGATCGCCTCGCCGTCCCAGTCGAGACCCAGCCATTTCAGCCCGTCGAGAATCGCGTCGACCGCTTCCTGGGTGGAGCGCTTGCGGTCTGTGTCCTCGATGCGCAGCTTGAACACCCCGCCATGACGCTGGGCGAACAGGGCGTTGAACAAGGCCGTGCGCGCGCCGCCGATATGCAGAAAGCCGGTCGGCGAGGGGGCGAAGCGGGTGACGATCTCAGAGCTTTTTTGCACTTGCGAAAACGTGTTGCGCTGCGAAGGGACGGGTTCCTTAGCACGGGCCCGGACCGGAGAGATAGCCTCCTGCTGATCGACGCGGCATCATGGGGGTGTGGTTGCGGATACGTTTCCCCTGCCGCGCGATCGGGGCCGGTTTGAAACCCTTGTCGAAGCGGTGTTCGGCGCCCCGGTCAGGCCGGGGCCGCCCGATCCGTCACGCCTGCTGATCTGGGCGCCTGTCGCGCTGGCGATCGGGGCGGTCGCCTATCTCGTCTGGCCGTCCGAACCGCCCGCCTGGCTGCGCCTTGCAGCTGCAGGCCTCGCCGTCGTGTTCGCCCTTGCCGCTGTGCTGGCGCGCGGCCGGGCGATAGCGCTCTACGTCCTGGTTCTCGCCGCCCTGTGCGCCGCGGGTTTCGGGCTCGCCCAGCATCGCACGATCGCAAGCGCCCCGCCGCCGATCGAGGACGCCGGCCGGCCCAAGCTCGTCGAAGGCTGGATCGAAGCGGTCGAGCGCGGGGGAAGCCGGCCGCGCCTGCTCATCCGCGTGCTCTCGCTCGAAGGCGCGGAAATCCCGCCCCGGCGCGTCCGGGTCCGGACCGCGCTCGATGACTTCGCGCCCGGCGACTCCGTCTCCGTGATCGCGATGCTCGACCGGCCGCCCGGTCCCGCAGCGCCGGGCGGCTACGACGGCGGGCGGGCGGCCTGGTATGACGGCGTGGCGCTGACCGGCTGGTCGCTCGGCCGGCTTCAGCCAGGCCCGGAGATCGAGACCGACCGCTTCGCCCGCAGGCTCGCCGCGTTCCGCTGGATGCTGGCTGAACGGATCAGGGAGCGGGCGGGCGAACGCACGGGCGGGATCGCTGCGGCGCTGCTGACCGGGGACCGGTCGGGCGTGAGCGAGGCGGACGCCGAGGCGCTGCGGCTGTCGGGGCTGGGGCACATCCTCGCCATTTCCGGGCTTCACATGGCGCTGTTCGCAGGCGGGGTGTACTGGGCTGCGCGCTGGCTGTTCGCTGCGATCGAGCCCTACGCTCGCGCCCAGGATCCGCGCAAGCCCGCCGCGATTGTCGCGCTGCTGGCTGCCACAGCCTATCTCGTTTTGTCCGGCGCGGCGGTGCCCACCCAGAGGGCCTGGGTGATGGCGGTGGTGGTGCTTCTGGGCGTGCTTTTCGACCGGCGGGCCTTCTCGCTGCGCTCGCTCGCCATCGCGGCGATCGGGGTGCTCGTGATCGCGCCGGAAAGCGTGATCGAGCCGGGCTTCCAGATGAGCTTTTCGGCCGTGGCCGCGCTCATCGCGGTCTACGAGATCTGGATGAAGATCAAGCCCGAGCGCTTGATCGCGCCTGGCGTTCTCGAACGCGCTATGGGCGCGTTCGGCGGTCTCGCGACGACCAGCCTCGTCGCGGGCGCGGCGACGGGAGCGTTCGCGGCGTTTCATTTCCAGCGCCTCGCAGCCTACGGCTTCATCGCCAATCTTCTGGCCATGCCTGTGTTCACCTTCCTCGTCATGCCCGCCGGCGTCGCGGCTCTGGCGCTCATGCCGTTCGGGCTCGACGGACCGATGCTCCGGGTGATGGACCTCGGCTTGCGGGTCGTGCTCGCGGTCGCCCACCGCACCGCTGAGACCGAAGGCGCGGGCGTGTCGGTGCTGGCGGCCAGCGGTACGGTCGTGGCGCTTTATGGGGTGGGCTTCGCGCTCGCCACGCTGGGGCTGGGGCTCGTCAGGGCGGGCGGGATCGCCGCCAGCCTCGCCGCGCTGGCGGCCTGGCAGCTGCAGAGCCCGCCGGATTTCATGGTGACCGAGGACGGCGTCGTGCTGGCCCGCTTCGACGCAGAGGCCGGGTTTCAGGCCACTGATCTCAGGCGGGGCCGGTTCGACACGGGCGTGTTCCTGCAGCGCGCCGGGGCGGGCGAGGGGCGGCCCGATCGCGCCGCGCTCGCCTGCGATGCGGGCGGGTGCACAGGACGCACGGCGGACGGGCTTCTGGTCGCCATCACCGAGGATCCCGAAGCGCTGGCGGAAGATTGCGAGCGCGCCGACATCGTCGTGTTCGACGGTCGCGCACCGCCCTGGCGGGCGCGGCGCTGCGGCGCGCTTTTGTTCGACGACGCCAGACGCGAGGAGATCGGCGGGGCGGCCTTCTGGATCAAGGACGGCCGGGTCGTGCGCCTGCGCGCAGCCCAGGACCGGCGGCGGTCCAGGGTGTGGAGCGCGCCGCCGGGCGGGACCTGATGCCCGCCTAGTGGTAGCGGCGGATGAGGCCGACCAGGCGGCCCTGCACCTTCACTTCGCCGGCGCTGAAAATGCGCGTCTCATAGGCGGGGTTCGCCGCTTCCAGCGCGATCGAGCCGCCCTTCTTGCGCAGTTTTTTCAGCGTGGCTTCCTCGTCGCGCACCAGCGCCACGACGATGTCGCCGGTGTCTGCGGTGTCGGCGCGTTTGATGACAACCACGTCGCCGTCGAGAATGCCGGCTTCGATCATCGAATCCCCGTGCACTTCGAGCGCGAAGTGCTCGCCGCCGGAGATCATCGAGGGCGGCACCGACAGCCGGTCGGTCTCGTGCTGGATCGCCGAGATCGGCACGCCCGCCGCGATGCGGCCGAGCACGGGCACTTCGATGCCGGTCTCCGCCGGTTCGCCGCGGCGTCCGAAATCAGGCTCGACCACGTTCGAGGCGGGCTTCGGCGCGGCGCTGTCAGGCAGCTTCAGCACTTCGAGCGCGCGGGCCCTGTGGGGCAGACGCCGGATGAAGCCGCGCTCCTCGAGCGCGCTCACCAGGCGGTGCACGCCGGACTTCGACGCGAGGCTGAGCGCCTCCTTCATCTCGTCGAAGGAGGGCGAGACGCCGTCCTCGGACAGGCGCTTGTGGATGAAGAGCAGAAGCTCGTGCTGTTTTTTGGTCAGCATGTCGCCCTCGGTCAGGAACAAAACACGAAAATACGCTTCGTGTTCTATGCCTGTTCCGAGTTAACGTCAAGTCAACGCCGGGCGCGCCTCGCTCAGATCGCCATCAGCCGGCGCGTGGCGGCGGTGACGTCGTCCTGCCGCATCAGGCTTTCGCCCACGAGCAGGGCGCGTGCGCCTGCGGCCTTGAGGCGGACGGCGTCCTCAGGCTCGAAGATGCCGCTCTCAGCGACCAGAAGCCGGCCCGAATCAGCCATAGGCGCGAGCGATTCGAAGGTTTCGAGCCGGGTCTCGAAGGTTCTGAGATTGCGGTTGTTCACACCCACGAGCGGAGAGGGCAGAGCGAGCGCGCGGCGCATTTCCTCTGCGTCATGGACCTCGACGAGCGCGTCCATATTCCATCTGAACGCTTCGTCGATGAGCGCGGCGGCGGTCGCGTCGTCCACGGCGGCGAGAATCACCAGGATGCAATCGGCGCCCAGCGCCCGCGATTCGGCGACCTGCCAGGGCTCGTAGAGGAAGTCCTTCCGCAGCACGGGCAGCGAGACCGCCTCGCGCGCGGCGACGAGATAGCGGTCCTCGCCCTGAAAGCTCGGCGCGTCGGTCAGCACCGACAGGCACGCCGCGCCGCCGACTTCATAGGCGCGGGCGAGCGCGGGCGGATCGAAGTCCGCGCGGATGAGGCCCTTTGACGGGCTCGCCTTCTTCACCTCGGCGATGAGACCCAGCCCCGACGTATCCGAGGCGCGCTTCAGCGCATCGAGAAAGCCCCGCACCGGCGGCGCCGCGCTCGCAGCCTCGGCGACCGCCTCATAGGGGCGCGCGGCCTTGCGCTCGGCGATGTCGGCGCGCTTGTAGGCTTCGATCTTCGCGAGCACGTCGCTCATGACCGGGCTCCGTGGCTGGCTTCGACCAGGGCGGCGAGGGCGGCTTTCGCGCGGCCGTCCTCGATCGCGGCTTCGGCCTGGCGCGCGCCGTCTGCGAAGTCGCCTGCGAGGCCGGCGAGTTTCAGTGCCGCGCCGGCGTTGAAAGCGACGATGTCGCGATAGGGCCCGCGCGCGCCGTTCAACAGCGCCGTGATCGCCTCGGCGTTCTCGGCCGGCTCGCCGCCTTTCAGGTCGTCGAGCGCGGCGCGGGGAAGGCCTGCGTCCTCGGGGGTGATCTCATAGGTGGTGACCTCGCCGCTCTCATGCAGCTCGGCGACCTTGGTGGGGCCGGTGGTGGTGATCTCGTCCAGCCCGTCCGAGCCGTGCACGATCATCGCCCGCTCAGCGCCCAGCCCGCGCAGGGCTTCAGCCATCGGCACGAGCCATTTCTCATCGAACACGCCGAGCAGCTGACGCTTCGCGCCGGCCGGGTTGGACAGCGGACCGAGCAGGTTGAAGATCGTGCGCACCCCCAGCACCCGCCGCGCCGGGCCGACATGGCGCACCGCGCCGTGATGGGCCTGGGCGAACAGGAAGGCGACCCTGGCCTCGCTCAGCGCGCTCTCGATCTGCGCGGGGCTTGCCAACAGGTTCACGCCGAGCGATTCGAGCACTTCGGCCGAGCCTGATTTCGAGCTCGCCGCCTTGTTGCCGTGCTTGGCGACGACCGCGCCCGCACCGGCCGCGACGAGGGCGGCGGCGGTGGAGATGTTCAAGGTCCCGCGCGCGTCGCCTCCGGTGCCGCAGGTGTCGATCGCGCCGTCCGGCGCCTCGATTTTCGTCATGCGCGCGCGCATGGCCTCGGCCCCGGTCCTGAGCGCCTCCGGACTTTCACCGACCGCGGCGAGGGCGAGCAGGAAGCCGCCCACCTCGACAGGATCGGCTTCCCCCTCCATCAGCGTGTCGAAAGCGGCGCGCAGCGCCTGCTCGCCGGGCTCGCGGCCGGCGGCGAGCGCGCGGATGGCCTCGGTCATGCCGCTCATCAGGCCGGCTCCCTGTCGCGCACGGGGTCGCGGACGGGCAGGCCGGCGATCTTCAGGAAATTCGCGAGCATCTTGTGGCCGTGCTCGGACGCGATCGACTCGGGATGAAACTGCACGCCGTGCACGGGCCGGCTCGCATGGGCGAGCCCCATGATCTCGCCGTCGGCCGTGCGCGCGGTGACCTTCAACTCGGTTCCTTCGGGCAGATCGACAGCCAGCGAGTGATAACGCGTCGCGGTGAACGGGCTGGGCAGGCCCTGGAAAACGCCCGTGCCGTCATGGGTCACGGGGCTGGTCTTGCCGTGCATGATCTCGCGGGCCTGGACGACCTTGCCGCCCCAGACCTGACCGATCGCCTGATGACCCAGGCACACGCCGAAGATCGGCAGGGTCTCCGGGGCTTTTTCCAGCAGCTCAAGGCAGATCCCCGCCCGGTCCGGATCGCAGGGCCCCGGGCTCAGAACGACGCCGGCCGCGCCGGACCCGATCGCGTCGGCGGCGCTGATCTGGTCGTTGCGCACGACTTCGGTCTTCGCGCCCAGCTCCTGAAAATAATGCACCAGGTTGAAGGTGAAGCTGTCGTAGTTGTCGATGATCAGCAGCATGGCCGCGCCCCGCGGAGTTTTCCGTGGCGGCGAACTTAGGCGGGCGGGCGCGCGCCGCCAACCGCGACTCGCTGTAAACACCGGCCCATGGCGCGCTTTTCGGTACTCGCCCCGCAGATCGGTGCAGGCCTCGCCGCAGCGATCATGATCGTTGCGGGCTTCGCCTTCGCGCCTGCGGCGACGCCTGAACCGGCGGTGGCCGAAACCAGCGGCGCGAGAAGCGTCGATCTCGGCGTGGTCGAGGCGGGCGTGCGGGGTCAGCCGCGGGAAACAACGCCGGCCGCCGCGTCTGAACCGTCCGAGCCTCTCCTGCTCGTCGTGATCGACGATGTCGGCCTGGACGTCGACGCGGCGCGGCGGCTGATGGATCTACCGGTCACGCTGGCCATCCTTCCCTATGCAGACGCCGCGCCCGTGATCGCCGCCGAAGCGCGCGCGGCGGGACGCGAGGTGTTCGTGCATCTGCCCATGGAGCCTGTGGGTCTCGAAGATCCCGGGCCCGGCGCGATCGTCACCGGCATGACCGCCGAGACCTTGCGCGCGCGGCTGGCCTGGGCGTTTTCGCGCGTGCCGGGCGCGGCGGGGTTCAACAACCATATGGGCAGCCGGATGACGTCCGATCCCGGCGCCATGGCGGCGCTCTTCGCCGCCGCGCCCGAGGGTGAGCTCGTGTTCCTCGACTCCCTGACCCATCCCCGTTCGGTCGCCGCGCGCGCCGCCGCTGACGCCGGGCTCGCCAGCCTCAGCCGCGACGTGTTTCTCGACGCCGAGCCGGGCCAGGCCGCCGCCCAGCTCGACCGCGCGATCGCGCTCGCGGCTTCGCAAGGCCAGGCGATCGCCATCGGCCATCCCTATCCGGAGACCCTGCAAGCGCTTGAAAGTCTTCGTGAGAAAGCAGCCGCGCAAGGGGTCGTGCTGACCACCGCGCGGGCGCTCGCAGACCGCCGCCGCGCCGAAACCCGGGCGCCGACTCATTCTTGATTAAGGAAAGTCGGGTTTACTCTTCCCCGGATGGTCAAGGGCACAAGCCGGAACAACCGGCGGTCCCGAGGGGAAGGCGCGGTCGATGCTGCAGGTCATGTCCAAGAAAGTTCTGATCGTTGAAGACAACGAGCTGAACATGAAGCTCTTTCGTGATCTGCTCGAGGCGCACGGCTACGAGACCGTGCAGACCAAGGAGGGTCTCAAGGCCCTCGACATGGCCCGCGAGCACAAGCCCGACCTCATCCTGATGGACATCCAGCTGCCCGAGGTTTCGGGGCTGGACGTGACCAAATGGATCAAGAACGACGAGACGCTCTCTTCCATTCCCGTGGTGGCGGTCACAGCCTTCGCGATGAAGGGCGATGAGGAGCGGATCCGCGAGGGCGGCTGCGAGGGCTACCTGTCCAAGCCCATCACCGTCGCAAGTTTCATCGAAACGGTCCGGAAGTTTCTCGGCTGACGGAGGGGCCATGAGCGCGCGCATCCTCGTCGTCGACGACATCGAGACCAACCGCCGCCTGCTCGAAGCCCGCCTGAGCGCGGAGTATTTCGAGGTGCTGCAGGCCGCCGACGGCCATGCCTGCCTCGAGGTCGCCCGCAAGGAGCGGCCCGATCTGGTGCTCCTCGACGTGATGATGCCCGGCATGGACGGGTTTGAAGCCTGCCGACGGATGAAGGCCGACCCCCAGCTGCGCCATATCCCGGTGATCATGGTGACCGCGCTCGACCAGCGTCAGGACCGCATTCGCGGGCTGGAAGCGGGCGCTGACGAATTTCTGACCAAGCCCGTCGACGACGTGGCGCTGTTCGCGCGCGTGCGCTCGCTTCTGCGCCTGAAGACGGTGATGGACGAGCTGCGCCTGCGCGAGGCGGCGAACGCCGGTGGCGCGGTGCCCGAGCCCGAAGGCGAGCGCAGCGCAGGCCGCGTGGTCATGGTCTCCGCCGACGCGGCGAGCGCCGAGCGTCTGGCCGGCAAGCTGCCCGATCCCTTCCGCACCCGCGCCTGCCACGAGCCGCTGGACGCGCTGCGCGCAGCCCAGCGGTCCGACCTGGTGGTCGTCGATCTGACGAGCCCGCGTTTCGACGGCCTGCGCCTGTGCGCGCGCGTGCGTTCGGACGCGGCGACGCGGCAATTGCCGATCCTTGCGGTGGTGGATTCCGACGATCGGGCGATGATGGTCCGCGCCCTCGATCTGGGTGTGAACGACGTCATCCACCGCCCGGTGGATTCAGGCGAGCTCGCCGCGCGCGCCCGCACCCTGATCCGGCGCAAGACCTACACCGACGCCCTGCGCGACCGCCTTGAGGAAAGCCTCGAGATGGCGGTCACCGACCCGCTGACCGGGCTCTATAACCGCCGCTATGTCGTCTCCCGCCTGCGCCAGGCGCTCGACGTGCTCGACCGCACCGGAGAGCCGGTGTCGGTGGCGCTGATGGACATCGACCATTTCAAGCGCATCAACGACAATTTCGGCCATCAGGCCGGTGATCGCGTCCTCAAGGGCTTCGCCGAACGCCTTGGCAAGGAATTGCGCGCGATCGACATTTCCGGCCGCTATGGCGGGGAGGAGTTCCTCGTCGTCTTCGCCAATGCGGCCGACGAGGCGGGCCTTGAAGCGGCCGAGCGCGTGCGCGCGGCGATGGCCCGCGCGCCGTTCGTGGTCGCCGCGAGCGGGGAGAGCATCGGCGTGACGGTGTCCGCCGGCGTCGCAGAAGCGAGGCCCGGCGACGACGTCGAGGACATTCTCGCCCGCGCCGACCAGGCGCTCTATCAGGCCAAGGCCGCCGGGCGGAACCAGGTCATGGCCTGGCGCAGGAAGGCCGCCTGACCCGCTGACATTCTCGCTGTCAGGGTGTAGTGTTCGACCATGACCGCAGAGACGCCGACCACCGCGCCGAACCGCGATTCACTCTGGCGCTATGTCCTCGCCTTCGCCGGCGGGGCGGTCGTCGCTTCGATCCTCACCCCGGCACTTTACGGTTTCGTGGACGGGTTCACCCGAACCGTCACCAGCCAGATCACGCCTGCCGCGTTCATAATGGCCGCTTTCACCGGGGCGGTCTCGGGAGCGGCTTGGGTTGCGGCCTTCCGGCTCGCTGGCGATCTGAAGGCGCAGCTGGCCGTACCCTGGCTGGGCACGCTCGCGCTCGTCGTCTGGGTGGTGGCGCTTCTTTCCGCGTTCGAGCACGCCATGGCTTACGGCGCGTGGCCGTCGGACCCGTCACGCGAGCTGATCGAGGTGACGCTTTACGCAGCAGCGTTCTTCATCGTTTTCAAACAGGGCGCCGCGCGTTTCGGGCGCTGGTGAAACGAAAAAGGCCGCCCCGGAACAGGAGCGGCCTTTTTACGAGAAAAGCGGTCAGAGCGGGCTTTCGCCTACTTGATCTTGCCTTCCTTGAATTCGACGTGCTTGCGCGCGACCGGGTCGTACTTTTTCAGGACGAGCTTCTCGGTCATCGTGCGGGCGTTCTTTTTGGTGACGTAGAAATAGCCCGTGCCCGCAGTCGAGTTCAGGCGGATCTTGATGGTTGTCGGCTTCGCCATGGTCTCGTACCCGGTCAAAACTGAAAAGCGCGCCGGAACGGACCCCGGCGCTGCGAGCCGCGGAACATACCCGTAGCGCGTCCGGTGTCAATGCTTTGCGATGTCCTTTTCGCGCCACGCCGCCAGCAGATACAGCAGCGCGAAAGCGGCGAAGGCGAGCAGCAGTCCGTAGGGGTCGAACCCGTCCATCGCCGCGCCGGAAAGGGGCGGCCCGATGAGCGATCCCACGCCGTAGGCGAAGATGAAGGCTGCGTTCGCCGGGGCGAGGGCGGAAAGTTTCACCCGCTCGCCGATGAGCGCGAGGCCGACGGTGTAGAACGCGCTCGCCACGCCGACATAAAGAAACACCAGCGGATAGACCGCCCAGAGCCGCGCGCCGGCGAGCGCGATGAGCAGGGCGATCACCACGGCGCCGCCGGCGATCAGCCGCAGCGCGGTCAATCTGCCCGCGGCGTCGGCGAATCGGCCCATCGGGATCTGCATCGCGATCGCGCCCAGCGCGCCGACGGCCACGAGCACGCCGACGGCGGTTTCGGTGAAGCCCAGACGCTCGGCGTAGACCGGCATCAGGGAAAACACGCCGGTTTCCAGCGCGCCGAAGACGAGCCCGGCGAGGATCGCGGCGGGGGCGAGGCGTGCGGCGCGCCACATCGCCCGCGGGCTCGCTTCGCCCTTTTCGGGCGGCGCGATGCCGGGACCGCGCAGGAGCATGATCGGGATCGCGCCGAGCAGAAAGATCGCCCCGCCCGCGAACCAGGGGGTGACGCCTTCAGAGCCGAGCGCGGCCAGAAGCAGCCCGCCCGACCCGAACCCGCCCGAGAGCACGGTGGCGTAGACGGCCAGCAGGCTCGCGCGCTTTTCCGGCTTGGCGAGCTGATTGATCCAAGTCTCGCTGGCCACGAAAATCACGGTCACCGGCAGCCCGATCAGAAAGCGCAGCACGAACCAAACCGTGACGTCCGGCACGAGCGGGAACAGGGCGATGCCCAGCCCCGTCAGAACCGCCGATCCGACAATCACCATGCGCGGCGGAAAGCGCGACAGGAGCGGGGGAATGAGCGGGGTCGCGGCGATGGTCGAGATCGCGGCGGCGGCCGCGTTCGCGCCGACCACCGCGCCTGATCCGGTCATCGCTTCGAGATTGAGCGAGACCAGCGGCATCAGAAGCCCGAACCCGCACCCGGCCAGCGCGGCGCACAGGATCGCCGAGGCGAGCGAGCGCGTGCGGGCGTGGGCGTCCGAGGCGAGAAAGGCGGCGATCATGGCCCGCGGGCTATAGCCGCGATTGAACGCGCTGTCCCGCCCGGAACGTAACCCGCAGCGGGCGCGGCCGGCCGCCGAGCGCTTTTAGGGCGAGATCGAGAAACGGCGCGGCCGCCTCGTCGCCGAGCGCGACTGCGGCGGCCTCCGGCGCCATCCAGACGATCCGCTCGGCCCGGCCGCGGCGCTTGATGGAGTTCGAAACCCGCGCCAGCGGCGCTGCGAAGAAGCGAAGATGCCGGCGCGCTTCGGCGTCGGCGGGGTCGAGCGCGCGGCCCAGATAGGTCAGCGCCTCGCGGTCCGGCGCCAGGCGATGGCGCGCCATCCGGCTCCAGCCGCCGCGCGCGGGCAGGGTCTCGTCTGCGCCCGCGGGCCGCGCGACGAGCTGGCCGAGTTCCTCGTAGAGCGCGCGCAGGGCCGCGTCCTGAAGCGCGCTCGCCCGGCCTTCCGCGCAGCCCAGACGCGCGCGAGAGATGCGCGGCGCAGGCCCGGTGGCGACGCCGTCGCCGCGCTCAGGCCGCGATTGCGGCAGCACGAGGCCGCTTTCGCGCCTCGCCAGCGCCACCCGGCGGGCGTGCGGATCGGCCAGAATCAGGGCCGCGACGGGCAGGGGACGGTTGCTCACAGCGTGTCCACTTTCGGGCCCGAGCGGGTGACCCGGGCGCAGCGCACGCAGTCGAGCTCGCCCTTGAGCTTGGCGTCGAGTTCGCCGAGCACGAAGCGAGTGATGATCGGGATGTCGAGCTCCCGCGCCTCGGCGGTCGACACCCATTGGAGGTCTTCAAGCTCGCCGTTGCCGACCAGCGCCGCATCGCCGTGAACCGCGTCTGCGGGCGCGGTGAAGAAGAAGGCGTCGAAGCGGCGCGGCCGTCCCGGCGGGGTGATCGCGCGGGCGACGAGATCGAGCGCGCTCGCATCGGGGCGCACGCCGGCCTCGGCGAACGGCGCCCAGGCGGGGCGGGGCTTCTCGATCGGCCCCGGCGTTGCGAGCAGCAGGCCGGTCTCCTCGGCCGTCTCCCTCAGCGCGGCGGCGGCGGCGGCGCGGGCGCGCCGCTCGCTCAGCACGCGGCACAGCGTTTCACGCACCTCGCGCCGGGGCTCGCTTGCGAGCGGGGCGTAGCCGTCGCCGCGATCGACCCGGCCGCCGGGAAAGACGTATTTCTGCGGCATGAAGACGTGACCGCCCGACCGCCGGCCGAGCAGGATCTCCACGCGCCCGCCGGTGCGCTCCCGCGTCAGGATCAGCGAGGCGGCGAGGCGGGGGCGGAGGGCCTTGGTCCTGGTCTTTTCAGCGCTTGCGGCGTCCATGCGGCTTTCCGCCAGAGGGCTTTGCAGGGCCGCGGCCGCGCCGTCCGCCGCCGTCGCGCCGTCCGGCCCGTCGCGCGGGCGGTCTTCCAGATTCGGGAGGCGTCAGAATGTCGAATAACAGCCCGCCCGTCACCGGCGTGGCCTCGACCAATCGCACAGTGACCGCCATGCCCAGCCGGTAGCGCGCCCCGGTCTGCTGACCCACGAGGGCGTGGGACGCCTCGTCGTGCATGAAGTATTCAGAGCCCAGACGGCTGACCGGGCAGAGCCCGTCCGCGCCTGTCTCGTGAAGTTTGACGAAGCAGCCGAAGCGGGTGACGCCGGCGATCCGGCCTTCGAACTCGCTTCCGACGCGGTCCGACAGCCAGGCGGCGATGAACCGGTCGACCGCGTCGCGCTCGGCGGCCATGGCGCGGCGCTCGTTGGTGGTGGTTTCCTCCGCGATCGCCTCGAGCTCTGAGCGTTCGGCGTCGGTCTGGCCGTCGGAGCCCAGGTTATACGCCCGGATGAGGCCGCGATGGGTGGTCAGGTCCGCATAGCGCCGGATGGGCGAGGTGAAGTGGGAGTATTTCGCCAGATTCAGGCCGAAATGGCCGATATTGTCGGTCGAGTAGACCGCCTGCATCTGGCTTCTGAGCACAACCTCGTTGACCGTCTCGTAGTGCTCGCCGCCCTCGGCGCGCTTGAGCACCTGGTTGAACCGGCCCGGCGTGGGGCGCTCACCCTTGGACCATTTCAGGCCCACCGTGGGCAGGAAGTCGGCGAGATTGTCGATCTTCTCAGAGCCCGGCTCGTCATGGATGCGGTAGATGAGGGGCGTGCGTTTGGCCTCCAGCGCCTCGGCGGCGGCGACGTTCGCCTGGATCATCATCTCTTCGATGAGCTTGTGCGCGTCGAAGCGCTCACGGACCTTCACGCCTTTGACGCGCCCGTCCTCGCCGATCTCGATCTTCTTCTCCGGCGCGTCGATCTCGAGCGGCTCGCGCCGGTCGCGCGCCTTCTTCAGCGCCGCATACGCGCCCCAGAGCGGTTCGAGCACGTCTTTCTTCAGCTTTTCAGCCTTGCCCGCGCCCTCGCCGTCGATCGCGGCCTGCGCATCCTCGTAGCTCAGCCCGGCCGCAGAGCGCATCCAGCCGCGAATGAAGGTGTGTCCGCGCTTGTTTCCGTCGCGGTCGAAGACCATGCGCACGGCGAGACAGGGCCGCTCCTCGCCTTCCTTCAGCGAGCACAGGTCGTTGCTCAGCCGCTCTGGCAGCATCGGCACGACCCGGTCGGGCAGATAGACCGAGACGCCGCGATTGCGTGCGCCCTTGTCCAGCGGCGAGCCGGGCGTGACGTAGGCCGCGACGTCGGCGATCGCGACGAGCACCACCCAGCCGCCTTTGTTGGCGGGATCGTCGTCGGGCGCGGCCCAGACCGCGTCGTCATGATCGCGCGCGTCGGCGGGGTCGATGGTGATCAGCGGGATGTCGCGCAGATCCTCGCGCTTGCCCTGTTTGGCGGGCTTCACCGCGCGGGCCTGTTCGGCCTCGGCGTCGGAAAAACCCTCGGGCACGCCGTGTTCGGCCATGGCGATGATCGAGCCCGCGCGCGGGCTGTTCGCATCGCCGATCACCTCCTCGATGATCGCGGTCTTCAGGCCGTGGCGGCGTTCGGACGTGACCCGCGCCAGGACCAGCTCGCCGTCTTTGGCCTTGTCCGCTTCGCCGCGCGCAGGGATCAGCTCGTGCCGCGCGCGCTTGTCGACGGGGACCAGCCGGGCGGGGCCCTTGGCCTTGTTCAGCACGCACAGGATCTTCGTGGTCGACTTGCCGAGCTTCTTGATCGTGTGGGCTTCGTAGGCACCGTCCTGATCGGACGTGAGGCGGGCGAGGATACGGTCGCCGACGCCGGGCGGGGAGCCCTTGCGGTCGCCGGCCAGGCGGATGGTCGGCCCGCGCAGCTCTTCCTTCACCGGGCGGCAGAGAAACTCCCCGTCCACGTCGCGGTCGAAGACTTCGAGCACGGTCACCGGCGGCAGGCCCGACGCGAGCGCCCAGGCCTTCTTGTGGTTCTTTTCGATCGCGCCGGCGGATTCGAGATCCTTCAGCGCCTGTTTCAGCGCGGTGCGCTGTTCGCCCTTGAGGTCGAGCGCGCGGGCGATCTCGCGCTTGGTGAAGCGGCCTTCGCCCAGCTTGATCGCTTCGAGCAGCGTCTCGCGTGTGAATCCGTGCTCTTCGTAAGGGTCCCTGCTCAAGACTTCGCCTTCTTCGCGCTCGCCCCGCTCTTCTTCGCCCCGGAGGATTTCTTCGCGGCGGGCTTCTTGGCGGGCGCTTTCTTCTTCGCCGGCGCCTTCTTCTTGCCGCCGCCCTTGGCCGCCTTTTCGGCGATCAGGGCCACCGCCTGTTCGAGCGTCACCGCTTCGGGTTCGGTTCCCTTGGGCAGGGTGGCGTTGGTCTTGCCGTGCTTGACGTAAGGCCCGTAGCGCCCGCTCATCACATTGATCGGCTCGCCGTCCTCGGGGTGCTTGCCGAGCTCTTTCAGCGGCTTGGCGGCGGCCCCGCCGCGGCCGCGCGGATTGGCGCGCTTTTCCGCGATCAGATCGACCGCGCGATTGAGCCCGACCTCGAACACTTCGTCGGCGCTTTGCAGGTTGGCGTAGGTCTTGCCGTGCCGGACGAACGGGCCGTACCGGCCGATGCCCGCCTCGATCGGCTCGCCGTCCTCGGGATGCCTGCCCACCTCGCGCGGCAGGTCGATCAGCATGACCGCCTTGTCGAGATCGACATCCGCCGGGTTCCAGCCCTTGGGAATGGAGCCGCGGCGGGGTTTTTCCTCGCCCTCGACGGTCATCTCCAGATAAGGGCCGAAACGGCCGTCCTTGAGATAGATCGTCGCGCCGGTCTCGGGATGCTCGCCCAGCGCGCCGTCGCCGGCGGCCTGGGGCGGGGTGTCGGTCGCGCCCAGGGGCCGGGTGTAGCGGCAATCGGGATAGTTCGAGCAGCCCACAAAGGCGCCGTGCTTGCCCAGGCGCAGGCTGAGTTCGCCGACATTGCAGCTGGGGCAGACCTTCGGATCCGACCCGTCCTCGCGCGGCGGATAGATCAGCGGGGCGAGCTCGACATTCATCTTCTCGATGACGTCGCCGATCCTCAGATCCGCGATCTCCTCGACGCTCGCGGAGAAGTCGCGCCAGAAATCGCGCAACAGCGCCTTCCAGTCGAGATCGCCCGCGCTGACCTTGTCGAGCTGGTCTTCGAGGCTGGCGGTGAAATCGTATTCGACATAGCGCCGGAAGAAGTTCTCCAGGAACGCGATGACCACCCGGCCCTTGTCTTCGGGGAAGAAGCGCTTGTCCTCCATGCGGACATAGCCGCGGTCGCGCAGCACCGAGAGGGTGGAGGCGTAGGTCGACGGCCGGCCGATGCCGAGTTCTTCGAGCTTTTTCACCAGCGTGGCTTCGGTGAAGCGCGGCGGGGGGCTGGTGAAGTGCTGCTCGGCGATCACCTGTTCGGCGGTCGCCTTCGCGCCCTTGTTCACATGCGGCAGCCGGTCCTCGGCCTCCTCGGTCTCGTCGTCGCGGCCTTCCTGGTAGAGCGCGAGGAAGCCGGCGAAGGTCTGCACCTGGCCGGTGGCGCGCAGCGCGGTCTGCCGGTCTTCGCTTTCGAGATCGATGGTCGTGCGGTCGAACCGTGCGCTTTCCATCTGGCTGGCCACGGCGCGCTTCCAGATGAGGTCGTAGAGCCGGGCCTGGTCGCTATCGAGACGCAGCTTGCCGGGCAGGCGCGAGAAGCTCGTCGGCCGGATCGCCTCGTGCGCTTCCTGGGCGTTCTTCGCCTTGGAGGAATACTTTCGGGGGACCTCGGGGACGTAATCGCCGCCATATTCGTTTTTCACCACGGCGCGCGCCTCGGCGATCGCGCCGCCGTCCATGGAGACGCCGTCGGTTCGCATATACGTGATCAGACCCACCGTCTCCCCGCCGATCTCCACACCTTCATAGAGGCGCTGGGCGGTGCGCATGGTGCGCTGGGCGTCGAAGCCGAGCTTGCGCGAGGCTTCCTGCTGCAGGGTGGAGGTGGTGAAGGGCGGCGAGGGGTGTCGCTTGGCGGGTTTGGCCTCGACATTGGCGACGGTGAACGCCGCCGCCTTGACCGCAGCCTCGGCGGCGCGGGCGCGGGCCTCGTTCTCGAGGCTCATCTTGGTGATCTTCTCGCCTTCGAAGCGCGACAGCCGCGCCTTGAAGCTCGCGCTCGCGCCCTCGGCTTTCACCATGGCGTCCAGCGACCAGTATTCTTCCGAAACGAAGCGCTCGATCTCGCCTTCGCGCTCGGTGATCAGCCGCAGGGCGACCGACTGCACGCGGCCGGCGGATTTCGCGCCGGGCAGCTTGCGCCACAGAACCGGAGACAGGGTGAAGCCCACCAGATAGTCGAGCGCGCGGCGGGCGAGATAGGCCTCGACCAGCTCCATGTCGAGCTCGCGGGGCTTGGCGATGGCCTCGCTGACCGACTTCTTGGTGATCGCGTTGAACGCGACGCGCTGGACCTTCTTGTCCTTGAGCGCGCGGCGCTTCTGCAGCGCTTCGAGCAGGTGCCAGCTGATCGCCTCGCCCTCGCGATCGGGGTCGGTGGCGAGGATCAGCGTGTCGGCGTCCTTGAGCGCGTCGGCGATCGCCTTGATGCGGTCGCGCGCCTTGCCCTCGACGGTCCATTCCATCGCGAAATCGTCGTCGGGACGCACCGAGCCGTCCTTCGCGGGCAGGTCGCGGACATGCCCGAAGCTCGCCAGAACCGTGTAGTCCGAGCCCAGATACTTGTTGATCGTCTTGGCTTTGGCCGGGGATTCGACGACGAGGACGTGCATTGCGGCGGGGGACCTTCAAGGGGGTGCGGGCGCTGGGCCGGGGCCCGCTGCCGGAAGAGGGCGGAAGGTGGGTTGAACCTGCAACCCTGTCAACACGAGCCGGCGCACTTGCACCGAAGCGTGTACTCGTTTAGGTAAATCGTGTAAGTTGTATTTACGAGGCGCGCGGCGATGTCCGATTCAAGAGATCCCTTTGATAGTTTCAACGAGCCCGCCAGGCCCGAAGAGGCAGCGGGCTACCTGATCGAGATGCTCGCCTCGATGTCGCACTTCGCCCATATTTCGGATTTGCACAACTCCTCGGTGATGCTCGCGGCGGCGTCCCGTGTCGTCGAGCAGGAGTGCAGGCTCCGCACTGACGGACCGCCTAAATTAAGAGGCGAGCCGCCGACCCTTCCCTATCCCTTCGGCGTCGAGGACTAGTCACCTGCCTGATCGGGCCAGGCGGCGTAGACCATGCCGTTGGGCGCGAGCACGCAGCGCCCGGCCAGTTCGAGCTCGACCAGCGCGGCGAGCACAGCCCGCGCCGGCGCTCCGGAAAGACGGGCGATCTCGTCCCGGCTGACCGGGGAGGGGGACAGAAGCTCGGCGACTTTCGCGCGCACCCGGTCGGCTTCGTCTTCAAGCTCGCGCGGATCGGGCGGCTCGTCCTCGTAATCAAAGCCCGAGGGCTCCTCGAGCGACGGCCTGCGGGCTTGCGACAGCACCGCGATCACGTCATCGGCGCTTTCGATCAGCGCCGCACCCTCGCGAAGAAGCCGGTTCGCACCCTTCGCCCGCGGATCGAGCGGAGAGCCGGGCACGGCCATGACCTCGCGGCCCTGCTCGCCGGCCATGCGCGCGGTGATGAGCGATCCCGAACGCTCGGCCGCCTCGATCACCACCACGCCGTCAGACAGCCCGGCGATGAGCCTGTTGCGCCGCGGAAAGTCGCGCGCCTGGGCGACATAGTCGGGCGGAGTTTCGCTCACCAGAAGGCCTTGCCGGGCGATGGCGGCCTGAAGCTCGGCGTGTTCGGGCGGATAGACGCGCGCCAGCCCGCCCGCGATCACGCCGATCGTTCCGCTCTGGAGGCTGCCCGCATGAGCGGCGCCGTCGATGCCGCGCGCGAGCCCCGAGCACACGATCACGCCGCGCTCACCAAGATCGCGGGCGAGCTGGCCGGCGAAGCGGATGCCGATCGCCGAGGCGTTGCGCGCGCCGACGATCGCGCAGACCGGACGCTCTGCCGGATCGAGATCGCCGATGAGCGAGACCACGGGCGGAGGCGGATCGAGCACGGCGAGGCTTGTCGGGAACTCCGGCTCGCAGGCGCAGACCAGACGCGCACCGAGCTCGTCGAGCCGGTCGAGTTCGGCTTGCGCCTGGGCGCGGGTGACCGGCCGGGTCGGCTTGCTGCGTCCGCCGCGCGCGGCCAGCCGGGGCAGGGCGTCGAGCGCTGCTGCGGCGTCGGCGTAGCGTTCGATGAGCTTGGAAAAGCTGACCGGACCGACCCCGCTGGTCCGTGCGAGCCTGAGCCAGTCGAGCCGCTCGGCGCTGGTCAGGCTTTTGCGCTTCACGTCTTCTTCGCCCCGATCATCGGCTCCTCGCCCTTCATGAGGCGGCCGATATTGGTGCTGTGCCGCCAGTAGATGAGCGCGGCGAGAAAGAGCGCGAGCAGGGCGACGTCCTCACGGCCGAACGCCAGGGCGACGAGCGGGGCGAAGGCGGCGGCGACGAGCGCGGAGAGGCTGGAGATGCGGAACAGAAGCGCCGTTCCGAGCCAGGTGAAGCAGGCCAGAAGCCCAACGGTCCAGGCGGCCGCGAGCAGCACGCCGAGGAAGGTCGCCACGCCCTTGCCGCCGTTGAACTTCAGCCAGACCGGGAAGCAATGGCCCAGAAAGGCCGCGCCGCCCGCGACGAGCCCGGCCGGGGTGGAAACCAGAAGGCCGAAGATCAGGCAGACGAAGCCGGCCTTGCCGCTGTCGAGCACGAGCGTGAGCAGGGCGAGATCCTTGCGCCCGGTTCTCAGGACGTTGGTCGCGCCGATATTGCCCGAGCCGATCTTCCGGACATCGCCCAGCCCGGCGAGCCGGACCAGCACCAGCCCGAACGGAATCGAGCCGAGCAGATAGCCGCCGAGCGCAGCGGCGATGAGAAGCGGATCGAACATGAGTCAGCCCTGAGGTTGATGAATGATCGCGCCTTCGACGATCGTAAGCAAGACCGCGCCGTAAAGTCGGCGGTTCTCGAACGCGCTGGCGGCGCGGCAGCTGAGCCCCGCCTTGCCGAAGACCACGGGCCGGTCGGGGTCGAAGACGACGAAGTCCGCCGGCGCGCCGGGTTCGAGCCGGCCCTGGGGCAGGCCCAGAAGATCTGCGGGTCCTGACGTGACCGGGCGCAGCGCGTCGGTCAGCGGCAGGCGGCCGTCCGCGGCGAGCGTGCACAAGGCGGGCAGGAGCGCTTCGAGATTGGCCGAGCCGGCTTCGGCTTCGGGGAAGGGATGGGCCTTGGCTTCGCCGGTGCTGGCGTGATGGTCGGAGACCACCGCTTCGAACGCGCCGTCGGCCAGCGCTTCGATGAGGGCGAGCCGGTCGGCCTCGCTTCTGAGCGGCGGGTCGAGGCGGAAGCGCGCGTCGAAGCCGCCCGCGTCCACCTCGTTGAAGATGAAATGGGTGACCGGTGCGGTGGCCGCGATCTCGAGCCCGCGCGCCCGCGCCGCATCGAGCGCGGCGAGGCCTTCGCTGGTCGTGATCCGGTCAAAGAGCACGCGCGCGCCGGTCAGCTCGGCCAGCGCCGCGCCGCGCTCGATGGCGAGGCGCTCTCCGGCTGCCGGCCGGGAGGGCAGGCCGAGCCGCATGGCGAGATCGCTTTCAGTCGCGCAACTGTTGCGCGCCAGATGCGGTTCCTCGCACCTCAAAGACACCCAGGCGTCGAAGGTCGAGGCGTAGGCGAGCACACGGCGGGCCAGCCTGGTGTCGACGATCGGCGCGCCGCCGTCGCCGACCAGCGCCGCGCCCGCGCGCAGCATCAGCCCGATCTCGCCCATCTCTCCGGCGGCGTCGACGGCGAGCCCTGCGGGCAGAAGCCGCACCGGGCTCGTCAGATCGGCGTTCTCAACGGCCGCGAAGTCCTCGGGCCGGGCGAGACCTGCGCCGCTGTCGGGCGCGAGCACCAGCGTGCCGACCCCGCCGGCTGCTGCGGCTCTGGCGGTCGCGTCGAGCCCTGAAGCGCCGGACGAGGCCGGTCTCGCGCGGCATCTGAGATCGATCAGCGCAGGCGCGAGCGCCGCGCCGGAGAGATCATGAACCTGCTCGCCGCTTTCAGGCGACAGACCTTCGGCGATTTCGACGATCCGGCCGTCGCGGACGCGAATATCGCCCGGTCCGTCATGATTGGAGGCGGGGTCGATCAGGCGGGCGTTGGTGAAAAGGGTCATCCGCCGTCCCCGGTCCCGTCTTGCGTGTCGTCTTCCCCGCGCCGGTTCGGGGCGCGGCCGGTGATGAGTTCGAGCACCGCCATGCGCACCGCGACGCCGGCTTCGGCCTGTTCGAGGATCACGGCGCGCTCGGGGTCGTCGGCGAGTGCGCCGTCGATCTCCACCCCGCGGTTCATGGGCCCCGGGTGCATGACGAGACAGTCCGGCGCGGCCAGATCCAGTCTCGCGTGGTTGAGCCCGTACAGCGCAGCGTACTCGCGATCGGACGGGATCAGCCCGCCGCTCATCCGTTCTTTCTGGATCCTCAGCGCCATCACCGCGTCGCAGCCCTCGATCGCCTCGTCGAGATCGTGGAAGACCTGAACGCCCCAGCGGTCGGCGTCGGCGGGCAGCAGCGTCGCCGGCCCGCACAGCCGTACTTCGGCGTTCAGAAGATTGAGCAGGGAGACGTTCGAGCGCGCCACCCGGCTGTGCAGGATGTCGCCGATGATGGCGATGCGCTTGCCGCCGACCTCGCCCCAGCGCCGGGTCAGGGTGAAGGCGTCGAGCAGCGCCTGGGTGGGGTGTTCGTGCGCGCCGTCACCGCCGTTGACGACGCTGGCTCCGGTCACCTGAGCGAAATAGTCCGCGGCCCCGGCCGCATGGTGGCGCACGACCAGCACGTCGGGGTTCATGGCGTTGAGATTGAGCGCGGTGTCCGCAAGGCTCTCGCCCTTGGAGATCGAGGCCGAGCCGGCGGCGAAATTGATGACGTCCGCGCCCAGCCGCTTGGCGGCGATCTCGAAGCTCGACAGCGTGCGGGTGGAGTTCTCGAAGAACAGATTGACGACCGCGATCCCCTCGAGGGTGCGGTCGCGCTCGGCCCGGCTGCGATTGTCGTCGAAATGCACCGAGGCGCGCTCGAAGATCATCGACACGTCGAGCGGATTGAGCGCGCCCACGCCCAGAAGGCTCCGGTGCGGGAAATCATAGGCGAACCCGGCGCGACTCATCGGGACCTCGCTTCGTCTGGCGCGGGGGGCGGTATAGGCGCGCGCGCCCGCCGCCGCAAGCTAGAGCGAAAGCGCGATCGCTGCGGCGACCGGCAGGGCGAGGAGGCTGGTCAGCACGCTGAGGGTCAGCATGCCGGCGACCAGAGGCGCTTCAGTACGAAAATCAGCCGCGACCGCATAGGTGAAGGCGGCCCCCGGCGCAGCGCCGGCCAGCGCCGCGATGACGCGCGCCTGATCGTCCAGGCCGATCAGAACCGCGAGCGTGATGAAGATCGCCGGGCCTGCCACGGAGCGCAGCGCCGCCGCCGCCGCGATCGGCGCCAGGCGGCCCCTCAGCGCGGGCAGGTCGAGCCCTGCGCCCATCGCCAGCAGGATCACCGCCATCGCCCCTGCGCCCAGCATGTCCAGTGGCGCGAGCAGGCCGGGTACGGCGTCGAGGACGCCGAAAAGCGAGGCGAGCGCCCCTGCAGCGCAGGCGATCACCACCGGGTCCGCAGCGACACGCCGGAGCGCGCCGCCGGCAGAGCCTGCGCCGGCGAACGCGAAGGCGGCGACGGCAGCCCCTGCGCCCAGGATGACGCCAGGCGCGACCAGAGCTGCGGCGCGGTCTGCAGCTTCGGGACCCAGAAGGCGGTCTGCGAGGGCTACGGTTAGGACGAGGTTCCAGAGCATGGCGACTGCGATCAGGGCGGCCGTCTCGCTCCTGCCGGACCGTAGAAGCGTCGATGCGAGCCAGGCCGCCGTGAACAGCAACGCGCCGCCAGCAAGCGCGACGGCTGCGAGCCCGGCTGCGCCCGGCGCTGTCAGATCGCTGCGGGCGATCAGCGCGAACAGGAAGGCGGGCAGAAGTATGCGGTGATTGAGCGCGTTGATCCCGCCCCACAGCTCGCGCGGCATCAGACCCGAAGCGCGCACCGCGTACCCCAGCGCGACCAGCGCGAAGACCGGCGCGAAGGCGGTGAGGATCTCCCCGGTCATGCGCTGGCGAACCAGATCCAGAACGGCAGGGCCAGGAAGGCGAGCAGCGTCGTCGCGGTGACGTGGCCCGCCATGAGCCGGGCGTCCCCGCCCATCTCGCTGGCGAGCACGTAGGACGCCGCCGCGCCTGGAGCCGCGCCGATCGCGGTCAGAAGCACGAGCGGCATGCCCTGCACGCCGAACGCGACGCCCAGCCCGTAGAAGACGAGCGGGGCGGCGACGAGCTTCAGCGCGACCGACAGGCTGAGAAGCCCCGGCCGCGCCCTGAGCGCCGAGAAGTCGAGCCCTGCGCCGATGGCCAGCAGAATGAGCGGCAGCGCCGCCCGGCCCGCCAGCGCTGCCGTGTCCGCGACAGGGCCGGTCTGGAACAGGTCGAACGCGTTCGCGGCGGCTCCGGCGAGGCAGGCGATGATCAGCGGGTTGGTGACGATGCGGAAGCCGACCTGGCGGAAATCGGGCTTTTTCTCGCTCACCCCCCAGATCGTCAGCACCGCCACGCACATCACGTTGATGAGCGGCACGGTCGGCGCGAAGACCAGCGCCACGAGCGCTGCGCCCTCAGCGCCGAACACCGCGCCCGCCAGCGCCAGGAGCACGAAGCCGTTCCAGCGCACCGCGCCCTGAAACAGGCTGGTGTAGGCCGGCCCGTCCACGGGAAGCGGTTTGAACAGAAGCGATATCGCGCCCATGGCCAGAAAGGCGAGGGTGACTGCGAGGAGGAACGCGCCGGCTTCGGCGCCTTCGATCTCGGCGCGGGAAATGGTCGAGAAGAGCAGGGCGGGCAGAAGCGCCTGATAGCTCAGCCGGTTGATGCCCGGCCAGAGCTCCAGCCTGACGAGCTTCGAGCGTCTGAGCGCCCAGCCCAGCGCGATCACCCCGAAGATCGGGACGAGGGCGACCGCGACCGCGCTCACGCCTCGCGCTCGCCCTGTTGCGGCGGGCCTTCGGCGATGCGCTGAAGGGCGGCCTCGAGGATGACGGCGGCGGCCTGGGCGTCGACGAAAGCCTTGCGGTCAGAGGGCTTTACGCCGGCCTCGATCAGCTGCTCGGTCGCTGCGAAGGTGGACAGGCGCTCGTCCTGATAGACCACGGGCAGGTCGCGCAGCCTGAGCAGATTGGTCACGAAGCTGCGCGCGCTCTGCGCCCGGCGACCGTCGCCGCCGTCCATGTGCAGCGGCAAGCCCACGACGAGGCCTTTGCAGTCGCGTTCGTCGTAGAGCTTCAGGAGCGCCACGGCGTCCTTCGTGAACTTCACCCGCTCGATCGTGGTCAGCGGCGAAACGACGGTGCGGTCCGCGTTACAGACCGCCAGACCCAGCGTCTTGTCGCCGGGGTCGACCGCCATCAGCGGACCTTTGGGCAGGTGGGCGGGGTGGAGAAAGAGCATGCCCGCCCGTTTACGCCTGCTCACCGGTTTGCGAAAGCCCCGCCGTCTTGCGCCGCAGCACGCGCGCCGGTATGGCTCGCCGCTGACGAATTTTCCTCTCCTTCGGAGCCCGCCATGTCCGTCACCAAAGACGAGGTGCGCCGCATCGCCAAGCTTGCGCGCATCGCCGAGCCCGCCGACCGGCTCGATGCGCTGACCGGCGAACTCAACGGCATTCTCGACTGGGTCGAGATGCTCAATGAAGTCGATGTCGAGGGCGTCGAGCCGATGACGACCGCCGCGCCGACGAAGCTGCCCTTGCGCGAAGACGCGGTGACCGACGGCGGCAAGCGGGAGGACGTTCTGAAGAACGCCCCGCGCGCCGAGGAAGGCTTCTTCGTCGTCCCCAAAAGCGTGGAGTGAGCGCGATGACCGAGTTTTCCAGGCTCACTTTGCATGAGGCGATCGACGGGCTGAAGTCCAGGGACTTCACCGCGGTCGAGCTCGCCGAGGCCACCGTGTCCGGCGCGGAAGCGATCGCCAAGCCGCTCAACTGCTTCACCGTGATCGACGGGGATCGAGCCGTGGACATGGCGAAAGCCTCCGATGCGAAGATCGCGCGGGGCGAGGGCGGCCTGCTCGAAGGCGTGCCGATCGCCATCAAGGACCTGTTCGCGGTGAACGGCGTGGAGACCACAGCCAGCTCGAACATCCTCAGGGGCTTCAAGCCGGCCTACGAATCCACCGTCACCCAGAACCTGTGGGACGCCGGCGCGGTCTTCTTCGGCAAGACCTCGATGGACGAGTTCGCCATGGGCTCGTCGAACGAGACGGCGAACACCGGTCCCGTGGTGAACCCGTGGAAGGCCAAGGGGTCTGACGAAGAGCTCGTGCCCGGAGGCTCTTCGGGCGGGTCGGCCGCGGCGCTGGCCGCGGGCGTCAGCTACGGCGCGACGGGCACCGACACCGGCGGCTCGATCCGCCAGCCGGCCGCGTTCACCGGCCTTGTCGGCGTGAAGCCGACCTATGGCCGCTGCTCGCGCTGGGGCGTGGTCGCGTTCGCAAGCTCGCTCGACCATCCCGGGCCCTTCGGCAAGACGGTGAAGGATACAGCCCTGCTCACCCAGGTGATGAGCGGTCACGACCCCAAGGACTCCACCTCCTATCCCGGCGAGGTTCCGAACTGGGTCGAGGCGGTGGGCAAGTCCGTAAAGGGCCTGCGGATCGGCGTTCCGAAGGAGTACCGGCTCGACGGCATGCCCGGCGAGATCGAGACCCTTTGGAGCCAGGGCGTGGAGTGGCTGAAGGCCGCCGGCTGCGAGATCGTCGACATCTCCCTGCCGATGACGAAATACGCGCTGCCCGCCTACTACATCATCGCCCCGGCGGAGGCCTCCTCGAACCTCGCCCGCTATGACGGCATGCGCTACGGCGCGCGCGTCGAGGGCGCGGACCTGATCGACACCTATGAGAAGACCCGCGGGGCGGGATTCGGCAAGGAAGTCCAGCGCCGGGTCCTGATCGGCACCTACGTGCTGAGCGCGGGATATTACGACGCGTACTATCTGCGCGCCCTGAAGGTCCGCCGGAAGATCCTCGAGGATTTCGAGCAGGCTTTCGAAAAGGTCGACGCCATCCTGACCCCGTCCACGCCGAGCGCGGCGTTCGGGATCGGCTCGAAAGCCGACGCCAGCCCGATCGAGATGTATCTCAACGACGTCTTCACCGTGACGGCGAACATCGCCGGCATCCCCGCGATCAGCGTGCCTGCGGGCCTGGATTCCCAGGGGCTGCCGCTGGGCCTGCAGGTCATCACCAGGGCGCTCGACGAAGAGACCATGTTCAAGGTCGGCGCGGCGATCGAGGACGCGGCGGGGTTCGACGCGCAGCCGGAAAAGTGGTGGTAGGCTGAGGTGAGGCGAAGCCTGGTGGATGCAGGCTCGCGGTCTTTTCCCTCACCACAAGGGGACGGGAAGAGCGTTTGGTGCTTTCATGAAACTCCCCCGCATCCTCATACCCGCCTTCGGGCTTGTTGCGATCGCTGGCGCGGCGCTGGCCTCGGGCCGGTTCGGCGAGGGCGGGCTTCAGCTCGCGATCGGGATCACGCTCCTGGTGACCGGCGCGCTGGGCGTTCTGAACACCATCTTCTTCACCCGCCTCAAGGCGAGCCTCGACAGGATGGTCGAGGAGCGGAAGGGCGAGTAGACGCTTGCGCCGCGCGGCGGATCGATCAATTCTCCTTTCAGGAGAAAATGATTGTGCTCGGACACCATATTCAACTCGGGCGAGACGCGCTCCACACCCTGTCTATTGGCGCGGCAGGATACGCCTTGTTCGGCGGAGCTGACCTCGCCGTCTCTACCGCCTATATTGGTGTGGCTGCAGCGTTGCATTTCGCAGCGCACGGGCTGATCGGTCTTGGCCGCGCTTTGGAGGGCGCCTCCGATGGACGCGAACGCGATTGAATGGATCATGGCGTTCACGCTGATGGGCGTGGCGGTCGGTGTGATCGCCGTCTACGCCGTGTCGGTCCGACGCCAGCGCGATGCGCTCGAACGCAGGCGCGGCGACCGGGACTGACCCCCTCGACATCGCCTGCTACCCGCGCCACGCTTCGCTCAGCGAACGGAGCGAGCCATGCGGGCGATCTGGTATGACGAGCAGGGGCGGGCGGCCGATGTGCTGACCCTCGGCGAGATCGAGCCGGCCGAGCCCGGGCCCGGCGAGGTCGCGGTGCGCATCGCCGCGTCGGGCGTGAACCCCTCCGACGTGAAACAGCGCGCCGGCGCGCGCGGGCCGATGAACGTGGCGCGGCAGATCCCCCATTCCGACGGCGCGGGGGAGATCGAAGCGGTCGGTGAAGGCGTCGACACCGCGCGGATCGGCGAGCGGGTCTGGCTTTACAACGCCGCTTTCAGGCGCGCCGGCGGGACCTGCGCGGAAACCTGCGTGCTGCCGTCAGACTTCGCCGTGACGCTGCCGCAGGGCACGGAGTTCATTCACGGTGCGGCGCTGGGCGTTCCGGCGATGACGGCGCATCGTGCGCTCACCTGCGCAGGGCCGGTGATGGGCGCGAGCGTGCTGGTCACGGGCGGGGCGGGGTCTGTCGGCAATGCGGCGATCCAGCTGGCCAGATCGATGGGCGCGGCGCGCGTGATCACGACCGTGTCGAGCCCGGAAAAGGCCGAAGCGGCCTGGACCGCCGGGGCGGATGAGGTGATCGACTACACCGCCCAGGACGTCGTCGAGGCGGTGCGCGCCGCCACGGACGGCCAGGGCGTCGATCATGTCGTCGAGGTCGAGTTCGGCGGCAATCTGCGCGCCTCGGCGGAGATCCTGAAACCGCACGGCTCGATCGCGGCCTACGGCAGCGAGGCCGAACGCACGCCCGAGCTCGATTTCTATCCGCTGATGTTCCGAAACGCGTCGATCCACACCGTGTTCGTCTACCAGCTGACGCTCGAACGGCGCGCGCGGGCGGCGTTTGAGATCACCCGCGCACTGAAGGACGGCGCGCTCACCCCGCTGATCGACCGCACCTACGCGCTGGAAGACTGCGTCAGCGCGCATGAGCGGGTCGAGGACGGCAAGATCGGAAGCGTGGTGGTGGAGGTTTAGGGGGCGGAGCCGCCGACGCCCCTGCCGTCCCGGCGCGCCGACAAATCCGGCCCGGGCGCCGCGCCGCTTTGCGTTTTTCGCGGTCTCCGCTATCACCCGCGCGAGCATTCCTGATCGGGGCGATCGCCCCGCCTCACACCGCGCCCCGGGGACCATCCATGACCGCCATCGTCGACATCGCCGCCCGTGAAATCCTCGACAGCCGGGGCAACCCGACAGTGGAGGTGGACGTCACCCTTGAAGACGGCGCGATGGGCCGCGCGGCGGTGCCTTCGGGCGCTTCGACGGGCAAGCACGAGGCGGTTGAAAAGCGCGACGGCGGCGAGCGCTATGGCGGCAAGGGCGTGCAGGAAGCCGTGCGCGCGGTGGAAAGCGAAATCTTCGAGGCGATCGCGGGCATGGAGGCCCAGGACCAGCGCAAGATCGACGAGGCGCTGCTGGACGCCGACGGCACCGAGAACAAGGCCAATTTCGGCGCGAACGCGATCCTGGGCGTGTCGCTGGCGACCGCGAAGGCCGCTGCGCTATCCGCCGGGCTGCCGCTCTACCGGTATGTCGGCGGGGCGAACGCGCGCATCCTGCCCGCCCCGATGATGAACATCCTCAACGGCGGCGCACACGCCGACAACCCGGTCGATTTCCAGGAATTCATGATCATGCCGACCGGCTTCGACCGCTTCTCCGAAGCGCTGCGCGCCGGCGCGGAAATCTTCCACGCCCTGAAAAAGCAGCTCAAGCAGGACGGCCACAACACCAATGTCGGCGACGAGGGCGGGTTCGCCCCGGACCTCAAAAGCGCCGAGCACTGCCTGGATGTGATCATGTCCGCGATCGGCGCGGCCGGCTACACGCCCGGCGAGAACGTGTTCCTGGCGCTCGACGTCGCCTCCACCGAGTTCTTCAAGGGCGGCAAGTACGTCATGGAGTGCGCGGGCCGCACCGAGGACAGCGAGGGCTTCGCGAAATACCTCAAGGCACTCGTCGGCGCCTATCCGATCGTCTCCATCGAGGACGGCATGGCGGAGGACGACTGGGACGGCTGGCGCGTGCTGACCGAGATGCTGGACGGCGAATGCCAGCTGGTCGGCGACGATCTGTTCGTGACCAATCCCGACCGTCTGGCGCGCGGCATCGGCGAGGGCGCGGCCAACGCGCTTCTGGTCAAGGTCAACCAGATCGGCACGTTGTCGGAGACACTGGACGCGGTCGAAATGGCGCTGCGCGCCGGCTACGGCGCGGTGATGAGCCACCGCTCCGGCGAGACCGAAGACGCGACCATCGCCGACCTCGCGGTGGCCACGAACTGCGGTCAGATCAAGACCGGCTCGCTGGCGCGCGCCGACCGCACCGCGAAGTACAACCAGCTTCTGCGCATCGAAGCCGAACTCGGCTCGGCGGCCGTCTACGCCGGGTCGAGCGCCATCGCGGCGGGGTAGGGGGCAGACCTCCCACAAGTCACGATCCGTCGCGCACCCCACCCCGACCCTCCCCTCAAGGGGAGGGAGGGAGGACGGTTCGGTGCAAGATAAAATCCGACCGCCTGGCCCGGCTTATCGATCGTGCTGTCAGTCACCGCGCCTCCACGACACTCCCTCCCCCCCCCTTGGGGGAGGGTCGGGGTGGGGGAGGCCTTGCAATCGGGCGAGACCTTGGGCGCTAGCGCTCGTTCGGAGGGCGTCCGCCCGGTCAATCGGAGCGCCGCTGTAGCGCCGAATCATCGCGATATTCGCGCGGGACTCGATTCGCTCTAACGCTTCCTTTACCGCGCCGGGCCTAAGGTCTCCCCACGAACGATCCGCAAAAGGCGGGCGGTGGATGGAGACGGGCATGAACGCGCTGAAGCGGTTCATTCCCCTTGTGGGGTTTCTTCTGGTGATCGCCTTTCTGGGCGCTCACGCCCTGACCGGCGAGCAGGGCCTGCGCAACCGCATGGCCCTGGACGCCGATCTGGCGGCGAGCCGCGCCGAGCTCGAGCGCTTGCGCGGCGTGCGCCTGCAGATGGAAGACCGCGTGGCCCGGCTCGACGAAAACGGCGAGGGCGTGGACGTCGATTACCTCGAAGAGCGCGCCCGCGCCGTGCTGCGCTTCGCCCATCCCGATGAAATCGTGGTGACGATCGACCGCTCCGGCGCGCGCTGATCGGCCCTGACGCTTCGATATTTCGCAAGCGCAGCAATTCCTGCCTCTTGCGGCCTTGCGAGAACCCCTGTTAAACGCTCGCGCAGCGTAAACAGGGAGCGCGGACAATAACTTGTTCGCGTGTGAACTAAATGGCCGCGCGCAAGTCCGCCGCTTCGAAATCCTCCAGGTCGAGCCTTCCCGTCAGCAAGGATCAGCTCCTGAAATGGTATGAGGACATGCTCCTCATCCGCCGTTTCGAGGAGAAGGCCGGCCAGCTCTACGGCATGGGCCTGATCGCCGGGTTCTGCCACCTCTATATCGGCCAGGAAGCCGTGGTCGTGGGCGTGCAGGGCGCGCTCGAAGACGGCGACCAGGTCATCACCGGGTATCGCGACCACGGCCACATGCTGGCCACCGGCATGACCGCGAACGGCGTGATGGCCGAGCTTACGGGGCGCGAGGGCGGCTACTCCAAGGGCAAGGGCGGGAGCATGCACATGTTCTCGCGCGACAAGCAGTTCTTCGGCGGCCACGGCATCGTCGGCGCCCAGGTGCCGATCGGCGCAGGCCTCGCCTTCGCCAACAAGTACAAGGGCAACGGCAAGGTCAGCGCGACTTATTTCGGCGACGGCGCGGCCAACCAGGGCCAGGTCTACGAGGCCTTCAACATGGCCAAGCTCTGGGACCTGCCGGTGATCTTCATCATCGAGAACAACCAGTACGCCATGGGCACTTCGGTCAAGCGCGCGAGCTCGGAGACCCATCTGTGCAAGCGCGGCATCAGCTTCGGCATTCCCGGCGAGGAAGTCGACGGCATGAACGTGGTCGAGGTCTACGAGAAATCGAAAAAGGCCGTCGAGCACGCCCGCTCGGGCAAGGGGCCGTTCATTCTCGAGATGAAGACCTATCGCTATCGCGGTCACTCCATGTCCGATCCGGCGAAGTACCGCACGCGCGACGAGGTCAATCAGTACCGCGACACCAAGGACCCGCTCGATCTCGCCCGCAAGCTGATCCTTGAGCAGGGCTGGGCGGACGAGGACGCGCTGAAGGATCTGGACAAGTCCATCAAGAAGGTCGTCAACGAAAGCGCCGACTTCGCCAAGGAGAGCCCGGAGCCCGATCCGTCCGAGCTCTACACCGACGTGCTTGTGGAGGGATAAGTCATGACCCTCGACGCCAGCCTTCTCGTCCTCGCCGTCCTGATCTTCATCGTGCAGGTGATGGTTCAGGGCGTGTTCTCCAATCTCGAACACAAGCCCGGGGAACTGCTGGGCCCGCGCGATAACCTGACCGACGGCGCGCTCGCGGGCCGGGCCAAGCGCGCGAACCAGAACATGATCGAGGCGCTGTGGATGTTCGCGCCGCTGATGCTGGTGGCGATCATGCTCGACCGCACCAACGAGATGACCGCACTCGGCGGCTGGCTGTTCGTCGCCGGCCGGGCCGCCTACGCCCCGCTTTACTGGTTCGGCGTGCCGGTGCTGCGCACGCTGGCCTGGGTCGCCGCGCTCGCCGGGGTCGTCCTGGTTCTTCTTCAAGTCCTTCCGTTCACCGGAGCCGCCTAGATGCCCATCGAAGTGCTGATGCCCGCCCTGTCTCCCACCATGGAGGAGGGCACGCTGGCGAAATGGAACGTGAAGCCGGGCGACCAGGTCAGCTCCGGCGACGTCATCGCCGAGATCGAGACCGACAAGGCGACGATGGAAGTCGAGGCGGTCGAGGAAGGCCGGGTCGGCAAGCTGCTCGTCGAGGAAGGCGCTGAAGGCGTGAAGGTCAACGCCCCGATCGCCCTTCTGCTCGAAGAGGACGAGGACGAAAGCGCGCTCGACGATTACGCTCCGGGCGGCGAGGCGAAGACCGCCGACACCGCTCCGGCGAAAAAGCCCGACGCGAAGAACGACGAGATCGACACAGGCGACAAGGGCGCCAAGCCGGATTCCACCCCCGCCGAGCCGCAGAAGCGCTCGCAGGCGGAGGGATCGAAGTCGTCAGGCTCGCCGGTGGGTGATGACCCAGAGATTCCCTCGGGCACGAAGATGGTCGAGATCACCGTGCGCGACGCCCTGCGCGACGCCATGGCCGAGGAGATGCGCGCCGACGAGCGCGTCTTCGTCATGGGCGAGGAGGTCGCCGAGTATCAGGGCGCCTACAAGGTCACCCGCGAGCTGCTGCAGGAATTCGGCGACCGCCGCGTGGTCGACACGCCGATCACCGAGCACGGCTTCGCCGGCCTGGGCGTCGGTGCGGCGTTCGGCGGGCTGAAGCCGATCGTCGAGTTCATGACCTTCAATTTCGCCATGCAGGCCATCGACCAGATCATCAACTCGGCCGCCAAGACGCTGTACATGTCCGGCGGCCAGATGGGCTGCCCGATCGTGTTCCGCGGCCCTAACGGCGCGGCCAGCCGCGTCGCCGCCCAGCACAGCCAGGATTATTCCAGCTGGTACGGCCATGTACCCGGCCTGAAGGTGATCGCGCCCTATGACGCGGCCGACGCCAAGGGCCTTCTGAAGGCCGCTATCCGTGATCCCAACCCGGTCGTCTTCCTTGAACACGAGCTGATGTACGGGGAGACCTTCGAGATCCCCGACGTAGAGGACTGGGTCCTTCCCATCGGCAAGGCGAAGATCCGCCGCCAGGGCTCTGACGTGACGATCACGGCGCATTCGCGCATGGTCGGCTTCGCGCTTCAGGCGGCTCAAAAGCTGGCCGAAGACGGCATCGAGGCGGAGGTCATCGACCTGCGTACGATCCGGCCGCTGGACACCGAAACGGTCGTCAATTCGGTGAAGAAGACCAACCGCATCGTCTGCGCCGAAGAAGGCTGGGGCCGCATGGGCGTGGGTGCGGAGATCGCCGCGGTCGTCACCGCGGAGGCCTTCGATTACCTGGACGCCCCGCCCGCCCGGGTGCATCAGGAAGACGTGCCGCTGCCCTATGCGGCGAACCTTGAAAAGCTCTCGCTGCCGGGCGTGGACAAGATCGTGAAGGCGGCGAAAGCCGTCTGCTACGCGGAGTAGGGCGATGACCGACGACGCGCCCGAAGGCCCGCCGGAGAACGCCTACCCGTTCTTCCTCGCCTTCCGCACCAAGGACGGCGAGATCGGCGTGCAGCTCGACCCCGAGGCGATGGAGGGGCCGGGCCATGCCGGCGTGCTGCTGGCCGATTTCGCGCGCCACTTCGCCATGGCGTTCGCGCAGACCGGCAAGGCGTCGAGCCCGGACGCCGCGCTCGATGAAATACTGGACCTCTTCGAAGCTGAGCTGGAAAATCCCACCGACGCCCCGCGCGGCGGGATATCCAACTGAGGGAGGCGAGGGTGACCGAGGCTGAAATCCTGGAGTTGTTGAGCGAGGGCACGGCGAACGTGCTGGGTCTCGTGTCGATCTACTTCACGGTCGTCTCGGCCTATATCGCGGCGCTGTACTACTTCCTGCACCGCGCGCCCTTCCTGATGAAATGCGTCGCGCTGATCATGCTGTCGGGCGCCTTCCTGTTCCTGGGTTTCGCTGCGGTCGGCATCGAGCGCACGCTGGCGGGGCTGTTCTTCGCGCTGTCCGCCATCCCGGACGAGGCGCGCGCCGCCCTGCCGCCCGACAACGCCGAGCTTTTGTATTTCGGCGCCGAAGCGGTGCTTGCGAACGCCTACGAGTACGCCGTGTGGCTGGGCTGGGGCGTGGCGGGGCTGGTCTATCTGACCATGGTCTACCTCACCTTCCTGCACCGCTGGGCGCGGCGCGAGCCCGTCGAGGGAGCGCGGTCATGACCGAAGCCGACGTCATCGAGCAGATGGTGGAGTACCAGAACATCCTGCTGCTGGGCGTGTCGGTCTTCTTCACCGTGATTTCGGCCTATGTGGTGGCGGTCTGGGCCTTCCTGCGCCATGCCGGATTCGCGCTCCGGGCCTTCAGCTTCTTCTTCCTGACGCTCACCACGGCCTTCCTCGCCAGGGTCGCCTATGGCAGCCAGCAGATCCATGACGGCTTCGTCGAGACGCTGATCGACATCGAGCGCACCACAGGCCTGTCGCCGACCGGCCGGGCTGCGCTCAACAACGCGCTCAGCGGTCTCGACGGCGTCATCCAGCAGTCGATGTTCTTCGCCGTGATCGTCGTTTACATCGGCCTGTTTTTCCTCACCTTCTTCGCGCGTTCGACCCTGAAGAACGCCTGACCCGCTCACCGGAGCCCGCCTGATGCCCATCGAAGTCCTGATGCCCGCCCTGTCGCCCACCATGGAGGAGGGTACGCTTTCGGCCTGGCTCGTGAAGGAAGGCGATCAAGTCAAATCCGGCGACGTCATCGCCGAGATCGAGACCGACAAGGCCACCATGGAGGTCGAGGCGGTCGACGAAGGCGTGATGGGCAAGATCCTCGTGCCCGAAGGCAGCGAAGGCGTGGCGGTCAACGCGGTCATCGCCCTGCTGCTCGAAGAGGGCGAGGATGAGAGCGCGCTCGAGGGCGCGGGTGGTGGCTCCACCCCACCCCGGCCCTCCCCTCAAGGGGAGGGAGGGAAGTCGAGCGCAGCCTCCGGAGCGAACGCTTCTAGCGAGTCCCAGAGCCCTAAATCCGGCGGTTCAGCATCTTCTCCCTCCCCCTCGGGGGAGGACCGGGGAGGGGGGAGCAGCGCTTCAAAAGACAGCGCCGCCAAGGCCCCGCCAGCGCCTCAATCGGACAGCGGCGAGCGCATCAAGGCCTCCCCGCTGGCGCGCCGTCTGGCCGCTAACGCGGGGATCGCGCTTGGGGACATCGAGGGCTCCGGCCCGCGCGGGCGCATCGTCAAGCGCGACGTGGAAGCGGCGAAGTCGGACGGCGCGGCGAAGCCTGCGAAACAGGAAGATCACGCCGGCGCGGGCGCTTCGCCCAGCGCGCCGGCCGTCGAAGCGCCCAGGGCGAAGGTCGACGAGGCCGAGCCGCTGGCGCGTTACGGCATCGCCTCGGATCGCTACGAAATCAAGAAGGCTGACGGCATCCAGAAGATCAGCGCCAAGCGGCTGAGCGAGAGCTTCCGCGACGTGCCGCACTTCCCGCTGAACGTGGATTGCCGGCTCGACGCGCTTCTGAAATTCCGCAAACAGGTCAACGACAAGGCGCCTGACGGCGTGAAGGTGTCGGTCAACGACATCCTCATCAAGGCCTCGGGTCTGGCGCTGAAGAAGGTGCCCGAAGCGAACACCAGCTGGATCGAGGACGGCCGCGTCGCCTGGCACAGCCACGCCGATGTCTCGGTCGCCGTGGCGATCGAGGGCGGGCTCATCACTCCGATCATCGCCGACGCCGATCAGAAGGGCCTCGCCCAGATCAGCGCGGAGATGAAGGACCTCGCCGCACGCGCCCGTGACCGCAAGCTCAAGCCCGAGGAATACCAGGGCGGCACGTTCTCGCTGTCCAATCTGGGCATGTTCGGGATCAAGTCCTTCGCCTCGATCCTGAACCCGCCCCAGGGCATGATCCTGTCGGTCGGGGCGGGCGAGGAACGTCCCATGGTGATCGACGGCGCGCTGGCCAAGGCGACCGTGATGACCGTCACCCTGACCTGCGATCACCGGGTCGTGGACGGCGCAACCGGCGCGCGCTGGCTGCAGGCGTTCAAGGGCTTCATCGAAGACCCGATCACGATGCTGATGTAGCGGGCGCGGCGCCTGCTTGACGCGGCCGCGTGAAGGCTCAAGAACACACGCAGACCTGACCGTTTTCCCGCAAGGACGCCGCCATGCCGCTCGACGACACCGATCACAGCTACCGCCTGCCCGGCGCGACCGGGGACTGGGAGATCGTGGTGGGGCTCGAAGTCCACGCCCAGGTCAAATCGAACGCGAAGCTGTTTTCCGGCGCGGCGACCGAGTTCGGCGCCGAGCCGAACACCCAGGTCAGCCTGGTCGACGCGGGCATGCCGGGCATGCTGCCGGTCATCAACAAGGCGTGCGTGGCCCAGGCCGTGCGCACCGGGCTGGGGCTGAACGCGCAGATCAACCGGTATTCGCGCTTCGACCGGAAGAATTATTTCTATCCCGACCTGCCGCAGGGCTATCAGATCAGCCAGTTCGCCCATCCGATCGTGAGCGAGGGCGAGATCGAATGCGAGCGCGACGACGGCTCGCGTTTCGTGGTGGGGATCGAGCGCCTGCATCTCGAGCAGGACGCGGGCAAGTCGATCCACGATCTCGATCCCAACGCCACCTATGTGGATCTGAACCGCTCCGGCGTGGCGCTGATGGAGATCGTCTCGCGTCCCCACGTGCGCAGCCCCGGCGACGCGGCGGCCTATGTGCGCACGCTGCGCACGATCCTGCGCTATCTCGACACCTGCGGCGGGGACATGGAGAAGGGCCAGATGCGCGCGGACGTGAACGTGTCCGTGTGCAAGCCCGGCGCGTACGAGAAATTCCGCGAGACCGGCTCGTTCAGCCATCTGGGCACGCGCTGCGAGATCAAGAACGTGAACTCGCTGCGCTTCATCATGCAGGCGATCGAGTACGAGGCGAAGCGCCAGATCGACATCATCGAAGACGGCGGCAAGATCCAGCAGGAGACCCGGCTGTTCGACGCAAACACGGGCGTGACCCGCTCCATGCGGTCGAAAGAAGAAGCCCACGATTACCGCTACTTCCCCGATCCCGATCTGCTGCCGCTGGAACTGGAAGAAAGCTTCGTCGACGACATCAGGGCGAACCTGCCCGAGCTGCCGGCGGAAAAGCGCAAGCGCTTCGTCTCCGAGCTGGGCCTGTCGGAATACGACGCCTCGGTGCTGGCGTCGGACAAGGACCGCGCGGACTATTTCGAGGCCGTGATCGAAGGCCGCGACGCCAAGCTCGCGGCGAACTGGGTCAATAACGAGCTGTTCGGCCGGCTCAACAAGGAAGGCCTGTCGATCACCGAGAGCCCGGTCAGCCCGGCCCAGCTCGGCGGGCTCGTCGCGCTGATTGAGGACGGCACGATCTCGGGCAAGATCGGCAAGGACGTGTTCGAGATCCTGTGGAGCGAAGGCGGCGACCCGGCGAAGATCGTCGAGGACCGCGGCATGAAGCAGGTCACCGACACCGGCGCGATCGAAAAGGTCGTCGACGACCTCATCGCGGCGAACCCCGAACAGGCCGCCCAGGTCAAGGAAAAGCCCAAGGCGATGGGCTGGTTCGTCGGCCAGGTGATGAAGGCCATGCAGGGCAAGGCCAACCCCCAGGCGGTCAACGAGATCCTTCAGAAGAAGCTCTTGGGGTAGGCCCGGCTTGCCGCAGCTGCCGATCCGCGTAACTCTTCATGCTCCGAACAGATTTCGACGAGCGTGATTTGAGACAGGAAACGCCCGCAGAGGACGCTGCACCGGCGCCGCAAGACCGTGTCGGGCTGGAATCGGCGCTCACCGAAATCGTCCCCGTCGACGAGATCGCGCCGCGGCTCGAGCACCTTCTGCGCTGGATCGAAGCCGAGGTTCTCAATCTCGAGGTCGCCGTTCAGCTCGGCCTGGTGGCCGCCGCGATCATTCCGGCGCTGATCTTCGGGCCGAGGCTGAAGAAACTTCTTCAGGCGGCCACGAAGAAGCGCTTCGAGATCGGCGTCGCCCGTCGCCTGCTTTCAGCGCTGCTGGCGTTGATGACGCCGCTGGCGCTCTACGTGGTGCTGACGCTGATACGGGTCGTGCTCGGCTCGATCGATCATCCGGTGGAGATCGTCTCGGCGGCGATCTCGCTTATGACCGCCTGGCTGATCATCCGGGCGGTGACGCTGATCATTCGCTCGAAATTCTGGTCCAACGTCGCCTTCTACCTGGCCTGGCCGATCGCGGCGCTGGACGTGTTCGGCCTGCTCGACGACGTGATCGTTCAGCTGCAGGCCCTCGCCATACCGCTGGGCGAAACCGACGAGGGTGAGCCGGTCAGCCTGAGCCTGCTCGACGTGCTCCGGACGCTCATTTATTTCGCCGTGCTGTTCTGGCTGGCGAGCTTTGCGACCCGTGCGATCAACCAGCAGCTCGACAAGGCCGAGGAGCTGAGCCCCGCCTTCAAGGCGCTGATCTCAAAGACCCTGGGCATCCTGCTGCCCGTTCTGGCGCTGCTGATCGCGCTTCAGATGACGGGCTTCAATCTCGCCACGCTGGCGATCTTTTCCGGCGCGGTCGGCATCGGCGTGGGCCTGGGCCTTCAGCGCACCGTGTCGAATTTCGCCGCCGGGTTCACGCTTCTGGCCGACAAGTCGATCAAGCCCGGCGACGCGATCTCGCTGGACGGCACGTTCGGCTGGGTGACGGGCATGCAGTCGCGCTACGTGTCGATCCGCACGCGGGACGGCACGGAGATGCTGATCCCGAACGACCACTTCATCACCAACGGGGTGATCAATTGGTCGCGGTCCGACCGGGTCGTGCGCCTGCACGCGCCATTCGGGGTCAGCTACGGCCAGCGCGATCTCAAGCTCGTTCAGAAGATCGCGCAGGACGCCGCGCGGACCGTGAACCGGGTCGTGCCCGACAAGGACCCGGTCTGCAACGTGATGGAGTTCGGCGACAGCTCGGTGAATTTCGATCTGCGCTTCTGGATCACCGATCCGCAGAACGGCCTGGCGAACGTCACCAGCGACGTCTACCTCGCCGTCTGGGAGGCGCTGCATGAAAACGGCGTGGAGATCCCGTTCCCGCAGCGCGACGTCTATATCAAGCAGGCCCCCGAGATCCGCATGGCGGGCGGGTCTGCGGAGGCGGCTGGCTCAGAGTCGCCAACTGACTAATCCGGCTCGAGAAAAAACACCTCCTCCACGCTCCGGCCCAGCGCCCGCGCAATCTTGAGCGCGAGCAGGGCGGAGGGGGTGAAGACGGCGTTCTCCACCGTGTTGATCGTCTTTCTGGTCACACCGACCGCGGCGGCGAGTTCGGCCTGGGTCAGGCCCGCTTCGGCACGCAGTGCTTTCATGCGGTTGCCGAGGCGCTCGGCGCTCATTCCTCTCCCTCATGCCGGCTGTCGAACCAGACATAGGCGCCCAGATACCCCGCGACCGCCAGGCCGGTGAGCGCCTTGAGCAAGAGCTGACCGTCGATGCCGAAATTCGTCGCCGTCATCGCTAGCACGACGCCGACGGTGACGATCCAGAACCCCGCCTCGCCGGCGCGCGCCCTGGCGCGCTGCGCCCACTCGTCGCTCAACACGTCGTATACGCCGAGGCGTTTTGCGCGCCATGTCTGCCCGAGCACGACGAAGAGGGCGATGACCCAGATCGCAAAACCGATGATCGAGACGAGCCGGGCCAACTCCGAGATCTCGCCTCCGATCTGCGCCGATCCGGCCAACCCGTCGCCGCTCTGCCAGAGGAAGAACCCGGCAGCGTTCAGCACGAAGAGAACGCGAATTTGTGCGTTGAGCTTGTCAGCGAGGTCCATCTCGGCTCTCCCCTGAATGTAACTGGCAGGTTACTTTCTGCGCTATCTGCGAGGTAACGTCAAGGTGACATATGCCAGTTTTCCGGTCACCGCGCTGATCGCCGTGATCCTGGTGGGTATGGGGCTTCTGGTGACCGGCTTCATCCTGCAGGCGCGCCGCTGGCGAAAGCCCAGGCGAAAGCGTTGACCGCTCAGCCCCTGGCCAGTCCGGACTGGCCGTGCGCCAGCACGAACAGGAAGGCGCCGGTTCCGATCGCGAGCAGCAGATCGAAGGGCGCAGGCGGGAGAACGCCTGTGGTCGAACCGAGCACCGAAAGCCCGCCGGCGACCAGCACAGCGCCGATCGCGCCGTAGAGCGCCCTCAGGGTGACCGCGCGCGAAGCCGGTTCGGTCATCACGTCGAGCGCTTTCGATGCGCGCCCTTGCAGGATCGCGCCTGCGAGCAGGATCGCGCCGACGATAAACACGCCCATGCCGATCCCTGAGACGAGGAAGGCGAGCGGGCCCGCTCCGGACGCCGCCTCTCCGGCGCGCCAGGCGATGACGCCCGCACCGGCGAGTCCGGCGCTGAGCGCGATACGTCGTCTGAGCGCGGAGGCGTCCACCGCTACATCAGGCCGATCTCGCGCAGCCGCTCTTCGAGATAGGCGTGCGCGGTGATGGGCTCGGGATAGCGGTTCGGGTTCGCCTCGGTGACGCAGCCGGGCAGGGTCTCGATCAGGAAGTCCGGATTGAAGTGCAGGAAGAACGGCGTGGAATAGCGGGGGAACTTCATCCGCTCGGCGGACGGATTGACCACCCGGTGGGTCGTCGAGGGCAGCACGTTATTGGTCAGCCGCTGCAGCATGTCGCCGATATTGATGACCAGCGCGCCTTCGGGCGGCTGGACGGGCAGCCAGTCGCCGGACTTGGTCTTCACCTGAAGCCCGGCTTCTTCGGCGCCGAGCAGCAGCGTGATCACGTTGATGTCCTCATGCGCGCCAGCGCGCACGCCGTTCGGCTCGCCTTCGATGGGCGGGTAGTGCAGCAGGCGCAGCACGGAGTTGCCGTGATCGACCGTGCCGGCGAACCAGTCCTCTTCCAGCCCGAGATCGCGCGCGATCGCCTTGAGCAGCACCGCGCCCATCTCGTCGAGCGCGTCGTAGAGCGCCTTCGTGCTTTCATCGAAGCGGGCGATCTCGCTGACCGCCATGTTCGCCGGCATGACCTCGGCGTAGGGGTGACCTTCGGGAAGGTCCCGGCCGCGATGCCAGAATTCCTTGAGATCCTTCGCCGCCATGCCCTTGGCGTTCTCGGTGGCGAACGGGGTGTAGCCGCGCTGGCCCGCGCCGGCGGGATCGAAATAGGCGCGCTTGGCCGCTTCGGGCAGCGCGAAGAAGGCCTTGGTGTCTTCCAGTGCGCGATCGATCACGCCGGGATCGACCGGATGGTCGCTCACCACGGCGAAGCCGGTCTCCCGGAAGCTGCGGCCGAGCTCGCGGGCGAAGGCGTCCGGATCGCGCGCAGCGAGCGCGAAGGAGACGGGGCGAAGGGTGTCGGAAAGCACGGTGTCGGTCATGAGGGGTGTTTACGCCGCCCGCCTAGTAAGGTGAAGCGGTCCTGTTCAGGCCGGATCGTCGCAGGTGCAGCCCGCGCCGCTCTTCCTCATGCGCCGCCATGCGTCTAACGTGAGGCGAGGGGTGGTTGAGGGGACGACCATGACGCGCTCACGCAGCAGCGGGGCGAGCTATAGCGTGCGCTATGGAGCGCGCGATCCCTTCCTTGCGCCCTTCCCAAACAAGATCGTCTACGCGCTCTGGCGGCTCCTTATCGCGGTTCTGCGCCCGGCGATCTTCCTGGTGTTGCTGACCGGTGCGGCCGTATTCGGCTGGCGGACGGTCGAGGGCGCGCCTATGTCCATGCAGCGTCCAGACCTCGCCGAGCGGGTCGACGCCGCCTTCGCGGCGTCCACGCGCGCGCCTTACGCCGACTGGGTCGCGATGATGGAGGATGCGCTGGCGCCCTCGCGCGCCGCGCCCGATCTCGCGCTCGCCCGGTCGGTCGCGGCGAGCTATCCCGCGCTCGCAGGGCGGGAGGCGCTGGCGCTGGAGATCCTCGGCGAGACCGGGGTGAGGCGAAAACTCATCGAGGCCGATCTTAGGGCGCTGCCCGCCTGGCGGCGCGAGCGGGCGCTGCGCGAGGTGATCGAAGCGCGCCTCGACGAGGGCGATCGCGCCGGTCACGATCCGGCCGCGCTCATTTTCGCACCGGCACGGATCCACACCCGGCTCGATCGGTCCGGCCGGCTTTACCGGGCCGCGGCGCGCGACGCTGAAGCCTGGTTCGTCGAGCCCGGCGACCGGGCGCTCGTGCTCGCCGCAACGCCGGGGCTGGACGGGCCGGGCGTCATGTTCGGCGATGTGCGCGATCTGGTTCTGCAGGGCTGCGCGCTGGCGCGTACGAGCCGGACCGAGGTCGCCGGCTGCGCCGCAGCGCCCCCCACCGACTCCGATCCGGCCCGCGCGGTGCTGGCCCTGCTCGCAGCAGGGCTCGACGGCGAAGCGCAGATCGGAGCGCGGATCCTGAAGGCCGCCGCTTTCACCGGTGAAGCTGACGCGGCGTTTCTCGAAAGACTGCTTCTCGGGCGCGACGCGACGCTGGGCCGCGAAGCGATGCTCGCGGCGTCCATGCCGGTTCTGACCGAGGCGCGCGACGCGCACACTCAGCCTGCGCGCCATGAAGCAGCAGCCGCGCTGGCCGCCGGCGAGTATCAGCGCGCGGTGCGCGTTCGCGAACGCGAGGCGGTTTTGCTGGCGCTGTCCGAAGTGCGCCGCAACGAGGGCGCGGTCGCCGCGGTGCGCGCCGCAACGCTGCTGCGCCGGCCTGAGGACGCCGAAGCGCTCGCGGAAATTTCCCGTGTAACCGAAGGCCGGCTGCGTGCGCTCATCGAGCTTCAGGGCGCGGACGTGTTCGGTCTCGCCCGTGCGCCTGACCTTCCGCGGCGGGCGGCCGCTCCAGACCGTGAGGCGATGATCGCCCTGGCCTTGCTGGGCGCGGCTTTCGCCTTCGTGCTCTGGGTTCTGATCGCAGGGCTGATCCGGTCCCGAGGCGGTGCGCCGGGCCTGTTCGAACGGGTGGACGCCAGCGCCACCCGGTTAATCCTGGGTAGGAATATCTAACGAAAATAAACGGTTAAAAGGCATTATTCCTGATTCGGATTAACCCTGCGCTTACCCCCCCCGCGTCAAAGTCCTTCTCGTACGCTTCAGACCGAAAAGGCGATTGGCGTGCATGGTGGGACGCGGCGGAGACGAGGAGGAAACCTCCCGGTTCGCCGCCAAGGCAAGGGACGACGATCATGGCTTTCACCGACGTGGAAACCGCTCAGGCGCACGACGCGGTCAATCTGGACCCGACCGGCGAGGATCTGTGCAAGCTGGGCCTTCTGTATTCGACCGGCCAGTGCGGCGTGGTCGACTTCGTCGAGGCGCACAAATGGTTCAATCTCGCCGCCCTGATGGGCAGCGAGCCGGCCAAGCACTATCGCAGCGAAGTCGCCGCCGACATGGACCCTGACGACATCAAGGCGGCGCTCAGCGCGGCGCGCGAATGGCTCTCCACGCGTCACTAGGCGCATAGGTCACTCGCTGTTGAACAGGCGGTCGGCCAGGGCGTAGCTGAAGGCCGCGTCCACCGGCAGGATGCCGCGCACGTACTGATCGAGGAAATCGTTGATCTCGGCGATGGTCGAGCGCGGCACGAAAACGATGTCGTGCCGGGCGAGGGGGACGAGATCGGCGTTGCGGCCGTCCAGCGCGGCGGCCAGATCGACCGTGCGCAGCATGACGCCGCCGTTTTCCGCACGGCGCAGCACCGCGACCTCGCGGCGGCGTGACCGCGGCGTTGGCCCGCCTGCGAGCATGACCGCTTCAAGCACGCCGGTGCGTGCGTTGGGAAGTTCGATAGGCCCGGGGGTTCCGACCTCGCCGCCGACGATGATGGTCTGCGAGCCGAAGCTTTCGGGGCGCACCTCCACGATCGGATCGCGCAGCACGGACGAATATCGGCTCGCGATCGCGCGGGCGGCTTCCGGCGCGCTCAGTCCTGTCACGGCGACCCCGCCAACGAGCGGCAGATTGACCCGCCCGTCCGGCCCGATCTCCCGTACGCCGGAAAGCTCGGGCGCGGTGTGCACCGTCACCTCGATCGTATCGCCAGGATAGAGCCGGTAGGCCGGCGCGCTCTCGCTCCAGGGCTGGAACCGCGAAGGCTCGAAGCCGCGCCGGGGCGGCTCCGGCGCACGGCTGGAACAGGCGCTTGCGAACAGCGCCGCCAGGACCAGAACGGCGTCGCGTCGGTTGAGGGTCATGCACCGCCTCGAAAATACTTGCGTTCAAGATACCTCGGCCGGTTTCGGCTAAGAAAAAATTAAGCGCGTCCGGGCCAGATGCGGACATGAACGACCGCGGGGCTCAGTCCGGGGCCGGCGAGCCCCATGCGCGCGCCGAAACGCGCGAGCTCGACCTGTTCGACCTCGCCGCCTTCGTCTGGACGAAAAAGCTCCTCGCCATTCTCGTCACCGTGCTGGTCTTCGTTCCCGCGGCGGTCCTGGCCTGGTTCGCGCTCGAACCGGTCTGGCGCGCGGAGAGCCGGCTGCTCGTCATTCTCGACCAGAGCGATCTGACCCCGGGCGCTGCGGGGTCGGGCGGCGCGTTCACGCTCGATCAGGTCATGCAGTCGGAGACCGAGATCCTCAATTCCGACGCGGTGCGCCGCCGGGCGCTCGAAGCGCGGACCGGCGCTGCCGACCCCCGGGCCGTCGCGGCGCTGCGCGAAGGGTTCGCGGTCAGCCGCGCGCCGAACGCCAGCGTCCTGTCGGCGAGCTTCGAGGGCGATACGCCCGAAGGCGCGGCGAACACGCTCAACGCCCTCATCGACGCCTATCTCGCCTATCGGGTCGAGCTTCTGGTCGGCGGCCCCGAGGGCGCGGTCGAAGGCCGGCTCGCCGCCGCGGAGGCCGAGGCCGCCCGCGCCGAGCAGGCGCTGCGGGTGTTCCTCAACGCCAACAACATCGCCGATTTCGAGACCGAACGTCAGGCCGTGCTGCAACGCATCGCCGATCTGCAGGCCCGTACGCTCAGCGCCGAAGCCGAAGCCTCGCAGGCGCGCGCCTTCGCCGCTTCGCTGAACGATCGGCTCAGAGAAATCCCGCAGGAGATCGCGCTCTACGTCGAGAACTCGGTGACCGGGCGCTTGCTCGATCTCGAGGTCCGGCGCGAGGAGCTTCTGTCGCGCTACCTGCCCGACGCGCCGCCCGTCCAGACCGTCGATCGGGAGATCGCCGCGCTGCGCGCCTTCATCGACGCGGGCGGGGCGGACGGCCGGGGCCAGACCCGCACCGGGATCAATCCGATCTGGCAGGAACTCGAGCAGGAGCGGCTGCAGCAGGACGCGTTTGCACGCGGTCAGGAACGCCTCGCCGCTGCGCTGCAGATCCAGCTCCGCGACGCGCGCGCCGAGGCCGATCGCCTACGCGGCCTTGCCCCGGAACACGACCGTCTGGTGCGCGCGGCGACGGCCCGCGCCGGCGCTGCCGAGCTTCTGTCGGTCGAAGCCGCCGACGCTTCGGCGCGCCGCAACGCCCCGCCCGGCGCGGCGGACGCTGTGCGGGTCGTCGAGCGCGCTGCGCCGCCCGCACGCCCGGATTCGCTGCGCAGGCCGGCCGTCATGGCGGCCTTCGTCTTCGCGCTGGGGTGCGGCGTATTCGTGGCGCTGCTGGCGGGCTATCTCGACCATCGCAGTGCGACCGGAACCGCCCCGCAGGGCCCGGATCGTCCTGGGCGGCGCGATCAGGCCCGGCGCACGGACCGGGCCGGTCCGCCGGCGCGCCACCTGCCCGTGCTCGCCCGTCTCGGCGAAGCGCAGCCGTCAGCGCACCGTTAACCAAGGCGCAATACGCTGACCAGCGAACGACGGGGAGCGGCCGGTTGCGCACGCATGATCTCGAGACCGAACTGAGCGGGCTGGCCCGCCGCCTCACGGGCGGCGCGGACGGGCGCGCGGTCATGGTCGCGCCGGTCTCCGAGGGCGCGGGCGCAAGCACCGTGGCTGCGGCTCTGGCGCACGCCGCCTGCCGGGAGACGGGCCGTCCCACCTGGATCATTGATCTTGATTTCTCAGCAAATACACAGGCCTCGCGGGCAAAGCTCAACTGCCAGGCCTATGCCGGCGAGCTCGGCGGTGACCGCTTCTGGCGCGTCGCGCCAGAAGGCGCAGGCCGGCTCGCGCTCAGGCGCTGCGAAGATGCGCCGGTTTTCATCAGCGAGTTTCAGAGAAAGCCCGGCGCAGTGAAACGGGTCACCTTTCACGGGTCATCGGCATGGTGGACGCGGGCGCGCCAGTCCTGCGGCCTCGTGCTCGTCGACGCCCCGTTCGGTTCGGCGGCCGCCCCTGCGCTGGCGGCCGATCTTGACGGCGTCATTCTTGTCGCCGACGCGCGCGGCAGCCGCCGGTCTGAGGCAGAACGGCTGACCGAGCGGATCGAGGAGGCGGGGGGCCGGGTGCTCGGCGTCGTGGTGAACCGCGCGCCGGAGCGGCGATGACCGCCGCCGAGCTGTCCGCCCGCTGGCGCGGCGCGGCTCCGCAGCTGGCGTTCTGGCCGCTGCTCGAGGCCGGGATCGCGCTCATCTGCCTGCTTTTGTATTCGAACGCGCTGATCGCGCCGCTGCTGGCCGATCCGGCCGACCCTGAAGGCTCGGCGGTGCTGCGGCTCGTCTGGCCGCCGGTCTATCTCGCAACTCTCGGCCTCATCGCGCTGAGCCCGGCGCGGGTCTGGCGCACTGCGCTCAGGGCCTGGCCGGTGCTGGTTCTCGCTGGGCTGGCGATCGTCTCGTCGGTGTGGTCGATCGATCCAGGCACGAGCGCGCGGCGCGGCCTCGCCGTGCTGATGACGGCGGTGTTCGGGCTCTGGCTCGCGGCGCGATACGACTGGCGCGATCTCATCCGGCTTCTGGCGGTGATGTTCGCAGTGCTGGCGATCGGCAGCTTCGTCGCAGGGGCGCTGTTTCCCGGCTTCGGGGTTATGGCCGAGGTTCATGTCGGCGCATGGCGCGGGCTGTGGTGGGAGAAGAACACGCTGGGCGCGGTGATGGCCTGGGCGAGCCTGTCGTTCTGCGCTGCGGCCGCCGCCGCGCCTGACGCCGTCGAGCGCCGGATCTGGCTCGGCTTCGTCGTGCTCGGCGTGGGGCTGGTGCTTCTGTCGACGTCCAAGACCGCGCTCGGCGCCTGTCTGATCTGCGTCGGCGGCCCGCTGGGCATCGCGCTCGCACGCCGCGGGTTCGGCTTCGCCGCGCTCGCGGTCTTCGCGCTGAGCTGCGGCGTCGCCGCGCTCGCGGGCGTTCTGATCGTCGGGCCGGGCGTCATTCTCGAAGCGCTCGGACGGGACGCCACGCTCACCGGCCGTACCGACATCTGGGCCGTGCTCACCGGGCAGATCGCCGAGCGGCCGCTCACCGGCTACGGCTACGGCGCGTTCTGGGAGGTGAAGGACGGGCCGGTGCACTGGGTGCGCCAGATCACCGCCTGGCCCGTGCCGACCGCGCACAACGCCTGGCTCGAAACCGCGCTGGCGGTCGGCGTGCCTGCGACGGTCTTCGCCGCCGTCACGGTTCTGACCGGGTTCGCCAAGGCGGCGGGCCGGTTGTTTGCGGGGATCGAGACCTACTGGGCGCTGCCCTTCCTGACCGCCTGGCTCGTGATCTCGATGACCGAAAGCGTGCTTCTGGAACAGAACGGGCTTGTCTGGCTTCTGTTGAGCGCGACGCTTGCGAAGCTCTACGCCGAGCGTTCCAGCCTGGCCACGCCGTAAAAGCGCGGAGCGGCGAGGTCGAACCAGACGAGCTTGCCTGCGCCCTGCGCCGCGCGGTCGATCATCGCCGCGCAGGCGCCCGCGCCGGCGAGGCGGGCGGGTGCAGCCAGCGCGCCGTAGATCGCCAGCTGAGCCGCGCCGACGATCATCCAGCCTGCAACGCCGAGCGGCCGGCCGAGATGGGCGGCGGTCTGCGACGGGCCCTGACCGTAAGCGAAGCTGCGCTTGAGGAGATGGGACCAGTTCGCCCGCGCGCCCTCGACATGCTCGACGACCTCCGCCTCGGCCGCCCAGGCGAACACAGCTCCGGCGTTTGCGAGAGCGGTGAACAGCCGGTCGTCCTCGCCGCCGGTCTCGTTGAGCGCGGGATCGAAGACGGGGTCTGGCAGGGCGAGCCGTGTCCGGTCGATCAGCGAATTGCCGCAGCCGAAAGGCTTGCCGATCTCGCCGGTTTCGAACGCCGGCCGCCGGTCGTAAAGTCGGCCGGCATAGGCCTTTACGAGCGCTGAGGCGTGATCGGGCGCTTCGGCGCTCACAGGGCCGAACACCACGTCAGCGCCGGTTTCGCGCCGAGCGTCGTCTAGAGCGGCGAGCCAGCCCGGCGAGGCGCTTTCATCGTCGTCGAGCTGGGCGACGAGATCGCCCGCCGCCGCGGCGAAGCCGGCGTTGCGCGCGTTCGCCACGCCGGGTTCTGGCGCATGCACGTAAGCGAGCGGGCAGGGCGCATGGACGGCCAGCGCCTCCACCACCCCGCGGGCGCTCGCTTCGGGCGCGTTGTCGGCGACCACGATTTCGTCCGGCGTTCTTGTCTGATTGAACACGCTTTCAAGCGCGCGTTTCAGGCTGTCGGGCCGTCTGAAAGTCGGGATGAGGACGGTGAGGCTCACTGCGCCGCCTCGATGGTTTCCAGCGCTCCGGCCATCGTGTCGACCTCGAAGCCGGCTCGGCGCACTGCGTCGCAGACGGTTTCGAGGAAGGCCGGCGTGCAGCCCCATTCGCTCGGGTTTTCGCGCACGTCATGGCCGAAGAAGATCAACCAGCCCGGGCTGAGCGCGGCGTCCTCGATATAGTCGAGCGCGCGCGCCAGGCCCGGCTCGCCGCCGTCCAGCGGCACGGCGTTCAGAAGGCCCCTGTCCGCGCCGGTCCGGTTCACGCCGGGGCGCACCCCGCGCAGGGCGCGGTAGGGCTTCAGAAGCGCCGATTTCAGGCCCGGCCGGGCTTCGCCGTAAGGAAAGGCGAAGGTGCGCGGCGGCGCCTTCACCCCGCCATGGCGCAGCCGGTCGCGATTGCGGCCGCAATCGGCGAGGGTGGCGGCCACCGGCGCGCCCCCGGCGTCGTCATGGGCGAAGGTGTGACAGCCGATTTCATGACCGGACGCCTCGAGCCGGGCGAGATCGGCGTCGGTGTGCATGGCCCCCAGATGCGTCGTCCGCTCGGTGAAGCCCGCAGCGGCGTAGAATGTGCCGCGCCAGCCGAAGCGTTCGAGAATCTCCGCGCCGGTGGTCGCGGCGCTTTGCGGCACGTCGTCGAAACTGAAACTCACGAGCGTGCGATCGAGCCGGTAGCTCAGCGGCGTCCGGTCGAGCGCGCGAGCCGCATAGCGGCGCAGCTTGCCGTGAAGCCCGGAAGGCGGGGTGTAGATCGCGTTCATCGTGAGAGACTCCGTGCCGCGACGCCGGCGCGATAGAGCTTGAGACCGGCGACCCTGAGCGCGACCGGGGCGAAGCCGGCGCGGGCCGCGATCGCGCCCGTAAGCCGGGCGAGCGGTCCGATCCTGAACCGGCGGACGGCCAGGGCGAGGCGCGCGCCGGGCCGCGCCGCGTAATCCGGGTGCCGATCCAGAAGCCGGGCGAAATTCGGGCCCGAGCGGGCGAACTTGGCGATCAGGCCCTCAACGCTTTCCAGCCCGGCATGGCCGGCGGGGTTGTCGACATGACCGGTGCAGGCGCGCGCCGCAAAGCTCAGCGCCCAGTCGACATCCTCCCAGCCCCAGCCCTCATAGCCCTCGTCGAAGAGGATGAAGGCGGAGGCGCGAACCGCGAGATTGGACGAGCAGATCGCCACCGGACCCGCCGTCTCACGCTCGGCCGCGCTGCGTACGTCGCTCGCGTGCGCCAAAGCGGCGTGGACTTTATGGGCGGGGCTTTCCGGCGCGACGGGCGCATAGCCGCCGAACAGGGCGTCGGCGCGAGCTTCGGCGATATGGTCGAGCCAACGCTGAAGGAAGCCCGGCTCGGTGCGCATGTCGGCGTCCAGAAACAGAAGCCATTCGCCGCGCGCCCGCGCCGCGAGCCGGTTGCGCGCGCCCGAGCGGCCGAAATTCACGCGGGCGACTACGAGGCGGGCTGGTGTTTCAACGCCTTGAACCGAAGTCTTTACTCGCTCTGTCAGCGCCGCATCGGGCGCGCCGTCGTCGAAGGCGACGAGTTCGACGCCTGACGGCGCGTCCGCGGCGAGTTGCTTGATGAGGCCGGAAGGATCGTCGCGGTGAAACGGGATCAGCACTGACAGGCGGATCGCTTCGGCGCCGGCGGCGGCAAGGTTGGCGTGTTCCTCGATGAGCGCGCTCATGCCTGCGCCTCCTTCGCGGGCGGACGCACGAGGCCGCCGAGCAGCGCGCGGCAGCCACCCGCGTCGAGCGCGAGCGCAGCCATCGCATAGACCCCCGCGCCGGCGGCCATCTTGAAGAGCAGCACGGCGAGGGCGGGCCCGGTCGAAGGGACGGCCGTCACGGCGAGCGCCATAACGCCGGTCGCCGCAGCGGCGCGCGCCCAGGCGCTGACCGGGATGGGCAGCGGGAAGATCCTCCGGCCATGGACCGCGCAGATGGTCAGAGCCGCAGCGTAGGCGAGCACAGTCGACGCCGCCGCGCCCTCGATGCCGAAGCGCGGCGTGAGGATCAGATTGAGGACGAGATTGAGCGCGGCCGCGCCGCTCATCACCAGCGCCATCAGGCGCGGCTTGCGCCCAAGCGTGTAGGCCTCGTGGAAATAGAAGGTCATCAGCCCGTTCATCAGGCCCGACAGCGCGATCCAGGGCACGATGCCGGCGGCGGGACCGGCGATCTCCGCGCCGATCAGCAGGTGCGCGGCGGGCTCGGCGACAAGAGCGAGGCCGGCTGCGGCGGGAAATCCGATGAGCGCCATCAGGCCTGCGGTGCGCCGCGCGACATCCTGGGCCGCGGCGCGGCCATGGTTTTCGAGTGCGAGGACGAGAAGCGGTGCGGTCGTCGTGCCCAGCCAGAGGAACACGATCGAAAGCGAACGATCCGCCAGCGCATAGCCCGCCGCGTAGGCCCCGGTGGACGCTTCACCCAGAAGCGCGGCGATCACGAACCGGTCGCCGGTCGACAGAAGCCCTTCGAAGATCAGAGAAACCGCCACGGGGCCGCCATAGGCGAGGAAGGCCGCCGCGCGCGGGGCGTCGGCGCGGTCCCTGCGGGCGCGGCTAAACAGGACCGGCGCGTCGATGACGAGCGCGATCGCGCCGGCCAGCGCCATGCCCGCGAACGGTCCCGCCGCGCCGAGCCCGCCTGCGGCGACGAAGATGACGCCGAGCGCGAAGCCGGCCGACAGGGTGAAGGTCTCGATGAGCGAATATCGCCAGGCCTGACCGCCTGCACGGCGGCTTTCAAGGCACAGGCTGAGCCCCGAGCGGATGATCGTGTGCGCCAGAGCAAAGCCGGCTGCGGCGCGCAAGGCAGGCTCGAAAGGCAGCAGCGCGATCGCCGCCGCGCCGAGACCGATCGCGGGCAGGGCGATGATCAGATAGAGCCGCGCCGCGGTGAACAGATGACCGGCCAGGCGGCCCCGGGCTGCCGCGCGGGCGTGATGGCGCGCAACGGCGGCGTCGATCCAGGTGAAGACCAGCGTGCCGGCGAGCGAGGCGGCCGCGAAGAGCAGGACATAGCGGCCGTATTCTTCGGGCGTGAGGATCCGGGTGAACACCGCGATCGCGCCGAAGCCGACCAGTGCCTGGGCGGCGTAGACGGGCAGATAGGCGATCAGGTGGCGGTTCAGCATGGATCGGTCCGGGCGGTTTCACGCACGTCCATGCAAGGCCGGGGCCGGTGCGGACGCTCGGAACGGAATATGCATAACCAGGCTGAAGACCGGCTTAACCGGTCGGGTTTATGCATTTCGCATCGAAACGGGACGATTGATCATGGACGTGCGTCTCAAGGACGTTTCATCGCTGAGCAGTGACGACCGCGAGGCCTGGGCGGCGTTTCAGGCCGCCGACCCCGCGCTGGCGAGTCCGTATTTCGCGCTCGGCTTTCTCGATGCGGTCGCCGCGGCGCGCTCGGACGTGCGCGTGGTGTGCGCCTACGAGGCCGGAGCGCCGGTCGGGTTCCTGCCGCTTCACACCGGTCCGCTGGGCCATGCGCGGCCGCTGGGCGGGCCTCTGGGCGATCACCACGGACTGATCGCGGCGCGCGGGGCGCGCCTCGACATCGACGCGTTGCTGGCGGCGGCGAAGGTGCCCGTGTTTGACTTTTTCGGCGCGGTCGCCGAGGCGGGGTTTCAGGATCGCGAGGGGGTGCGTGACGGCTCCTGGGTGGTCGATCTCGGCGGGGGCTACGACGCCTATCTGGCGCGTCAGAAAAAGCCGGGCGGGAACACATTCCGCACAATCATGGCGGCGAACCGCAAGCTCGAAGAAGCCGGCGAGGTCGTCTTCCGCTTCGACGACCGCAGGCCCGAAACGCTTGAAGCGCTGCTGGAATGGAAGTCCGGACAGTATCATGCGTCCGGGCATTTCGACGTGTTTTCAGTCGAGTGGACGCGCAAGCTTATCCATCATCTGAGCGCCTCGGAGAATCCGGGTGCGCGGGCTCTTGTTTCCAGCGTCGAGCTGAACGGCGCGCTCGTCGCAGCGCACTTCGGCCTGCTCGGCGAGCGGGCGCTGCATTACTGGTTCCCCGCCTACGATCCGGACTTCGCCCGCCTGGCGCCGGGCAACGCCCTGTTGTCTCGCCTTCTCGAAGCGCTGGCCGGCGAGGGGATCGCCGAGGTCCATCTCGGCCCCGGCGAGTATCGCTACAAGGCCGCGCTCGGCTCCTGGCAGTTCGCTCTGGTCCAGGGCTGCGCCGGGCAGGGGCCGGTCGCCGCCGCCCGCCGCGCCGCTGCGGCGCTCGAAGCGGCCGCCGAGCGCCTGCCGATCGGACGCGCGGCGCACTGGCCGGGCAAGGCGTTCCGGCGCATCGACACGCTCATGGGCTTCAGGGCGGCATGATCACGCGCCGCGCCGCGCTCGGCCTCGCCGGCGGGTTCGCCGCGTGCGGTCTCGCGCCGGCGGGTCTGAGGCGTTCGACTGGAAAACGCGCGCTCTGGCGCAATGAGGGCGGACCGCATCTGAGGGGCGCGGTGTTCGTACAGCGCCGCGTCTATCCGGAAGTGGACGGGCCGAGCTTTCTCGGCCCCGGTCCTGTCGGCCAGCCGGTGACGCCGGACGCTCTGTCCCGCCTCGCCGACGCGGGCGCCAATCTCGCCAGCTGGTCCGGCCCGGGGATTTTTGCAGAAAGCCCGCCGTTCAGTATCGATGCCGCGATTGAAGACCATGTCGGGGCGTGGCTCGACGCCTGCCGGTCGCGCGGGCTGTTCACCACGCTCTGCCTTAGAACCGGCCCGGGGCGCAGCGCCTTCGCCTTTCACCCCGATGAAGGCTGGTACCCGCAGCGCCTGTTCGACAACTCGATCTGGCGCGGCGACGACAAGCAGGCCGCCTGGGCGGAGATGGTGGCCGAGACGCTGCGCCGCTTCGGCGATCATCCCGCCTGCGCGGGCGTGGTCGCGATGGACGAGCCGAACGGCGCGGACGCGGGCCATGACGGGGTCTGGCCGGGCTTTGCGGCCCGGATCGCGTCCGCCTGCGAGGGGCTCGACAAGGGCGCGCCGCTCATCTTCAGCCCCGATCGCTGGGCGCGGACCGAGCGGGCCGGCGAGTTGAGGCGGGCGGTCGGGCCGGGCCCGGTCATGGCCGTCCACGATTACGACCCGTGGGATTTCACTCATCAGGCCGAGGGCGCGCAGCGCACCTACCGGCGTGAGGCGGACGCAATCGTCCTGCCGCAAAGCGCGAACGGCGACTGGGCGATGCTGGAGTTCGGGGCTGTGAACGCAGCGCCGGGCCTGCCCGATTATCTCGAAGACCGCATCTCCGCGTTCGAGGCCGCCGGGGCGAACTGGGCGGTGTTCCGGTGGACCAGCGGCTGGACGGAGTACGAGGCGGTCGAAGGCGGCATGGCGGTGTCCGAGCATCCGCGCGCGCTCGCCGTGCTGCGCCGGGCCTGGGCGCGCAACACCGTCCGGCCTGCCTAAACCGGGCCCGACCGATTGCCGCACGGCGCGGGGCGGGCTAACAGGTTCGCCGACCTTTCGCCTTTTAGCGAGCGCGCCGTGACCGAACCGAGTCTTTCCATCGTCATCCCCGCTTACAACGAGGCGGAAAGCATCGAGGCGGTGGTGCGCGAGGCGCTCGGCGTGTTCGACGAGGCGTTCGACAGCTTCGAGATCGTCGTGGTCGACGACGGCAGCGCGGACAACACCGCCGATGCGCTCAAAGCGCTGGTCGCCGAAGAGCCGCGCCTGCGCGTGCTGCGCCACCCCAACCGCTCGGGCAAGAGCGCGGCGCTGCGCACCGGGATGATGGCCGCGCGCGGGCTCTGGGCTGCGACCATGGACGGCGACGGCCAGGACGATCCGCGCTCGGTCGTCGACATGGCGGCGGCGGTGGATCTGTCCACGGTCGGCGAAGTCGGCCTCGTCGCCGGGTGCCGGACGAACCGGACCGACGGCGCGAACCGGAAATTCGCGTCGCGCTTCGCGAACGGGCTGCGGCGCACGCTTCTGAACGATGACTGCCCGGACACCGCCTGCGGGTTGAAGCTGATCGTGCGGGATCTGTTTCTGGCGCTGCCCTTTTTCGACGCGCTGCACCGTTACCTGCCAGCGCTCAGCCGTCATCTGTGCTTCGGGATCGTGTGCGTGCCGGTGGTCAACCGCGCGCGCCAGGCCGGCACCTCGAAATACACCAATCTCGGACGCGCCGCCGCAGGGCTGTTCGATCTGCTCGGCGTGATCTGGCTGATGCGCCGCACCCATGTCCCCTCGCGCGAATACGTGCTGCGCGGCCATGTGAAGGATCTCGGCCGATGAGCGCGTTCTTCGACCAGCTCACCGAGCGTCCGGAGAAGGGCGGGCTCAGCCCGCGCGCCTGGATCGTCATGATGCTGCTGGCCGTGGCTGCGCTCGCGCCGGGCCTGTTCTCCGTGCCGGCCATGGACCGCGACGAGTCCCGCTACGCCCAGGCCAGCCGGCAGATGATGGAGAGCGGGGACTATCTCAATATCCGCCTTCAGGACGTCGACCGCCACAAACAGCCCGCCGGGACCTACTGGCTGCAAAGCCTCGCCGCACAGCCCTTCGGCGGAGCCGACGCGCCGATCGGCGCACACCGGATCCCCGGCTTTCTGTTCGCCCTGATGGCGGTTGCGATCACAGGCTGGCTCGGCGCGCGCATGTTCTCGCCCGCGGTGGGACTGGCGGCCGGGCTCGTGCTCGCAACGACACTGGTCCTGTCGGTCGAAGCGCGCACGGCGAAAACCGATGCGATTTTGCTCGGCGTGGGGATGATCGCGCAGGCCGCGCTGATGTTCCTGATGGTCCGCGTCGAAGAGCGGCGGCCGAACTTCATCGGCTGGCCGGCGGTGATGTGGGCGGCGCTGGGCGCCACGCTGCTGATCAAGGGCCCGATCTTCCTGATGGTCACGGCCCTGACCCTGGTCGTCTTCACCGCCTGGAAGCGTGATCCGGGTCTGCTGTTGAAGGTGCGGCCGCTGCCGGGGATCGCACTTGCGCTCCTGATCTTCACGCCCTGGTTCGTGGCGATAAACCTCGAAACCGACTGGGATTTCGCCAAGACCGCGATCGGCTATTCCATGCTCGACAAGGTCGGCGAGGCGCAGGAGGCCCATTCAGGCCCGCTGGGCTTCCATCTGGGGTTCACCTTCATCACCCTGTGGCCCGGCGCGGCGCTTCTGGGCGTCGCGATCCTGACCGCCTGGAAGATGCGGGCGCGCGAGGAGATCAAGTTCCTGATCGCCTGGATCGTGCCGACCTACGTGGTTTTCGAAATCGTCGCGACCAAGCTGCCCCACTACACCCTGCCCAGCTTTCCCGCGATCGCGCTGCTGATCGGGCTCGGACTTGCGAACCTGTCCGAGGTTCTGTCCTCGGGCCGGGCGAAGCTGCTGCACTGGGCGACGGTGCTGATCGCTGTGCTGGTGGCGATCGTGCTCGGTCTCCTGCCGTTCATCGCCGCATCCTATCTCGGCGAGGATCCGGAGATCGCGGGCTATCTCACGATCATTCTGGGCGCGCTCGCTGCGGTTGCGATCATCGTGCTGGGGCTCAAGCCGAGCCTCGAGCGCCTGCTGGGCACGGCCGTGGCCGCCGCTGCGCTATGGGCGTGCGCGTTCGGGGTCGCGATCCCCAATATCGACGCGCTCTGGCCGTCGGACCGGGCCGGGCGGCTCGCCGACCAGATCACCGGGTGCGAGGACAAGGTGATCGTCACGGTCGGCTATGAAGAGCCGTCCAACATGTTCAATCTCGGCACATCGGTGGTGCTCGGCGAAGACCCGACCCAGGCCGCCAACGTGCTTCTGAGCGCGCCCGAATGCGGCCTGGCGATCGTGGACGCGAGCTACATCGTCGAGTTCGGCGCGCGCATCGAGGCGGCCGGCCAGTCCCTGCGCATCCTCGGCACGGTCGAGGGCTACAACACGGTGAAGGGCGATCCGCTGTCGCTTGGCTTCTACACGCTGGAAGGCTCTAACCTGCGCCGCGCCGCGCGCTAGCCGATTCGGAAATGATCGAGCGCGTTGCGTGCGATCGTGTCGCCCCATTCCTGGACGAAATGGCCCGCCTCGGTCAGGCGCATCGGCTCGGGACAGTTGCGGATCACGCTGCGCAGCCAGCCCATGGTCTCAGGGCCCAGCACAGGATCCTGCTCGCCGATCGCCATGAAGCTTTCGCCGGCCCAGTCCTCGGCCCAGAACTTCACTGCGCGCTTTCCGGTGTCTACGCCCTCCATGTCAGGGCTGATCGGCACCAGCGAGGGGAAGCGCCGCACGCCGGCCTTGTAGCGATGATCGGGGAAGGGGGCGTCATAGGCCGCCGCCTCGTCGTCGGACAGGATCGGCGTGGCGCGTTTCATCAGCCGGCCGACATCGAGATCGGGCGTGTTCGCCATGTAGTCGCGCCAGGCGATGAAGCCCTCGCTCGCGCCCTTGCCGACCCCGATCGCGGTGTTCATCACCAGAAGCCGCGTGAAGCGGTCCGGCGCGTCCATCGGCAGGGTCAGCCCCAGAACGCCGCCCCAGTCCTGGCAGACAAGACAGACGTCCTGGAGGTCGAGCCGTTCGAGGAAGGCCTGCAGATAGGCGCGGTGCCAGTGGAAGGTGTAGACGGCGTCCTCGACCGGCTTGTCCGACCGGCCGAAGCCGAGAAGGTCGGGAATCACCACCCGTGCGCCGGCCTCTAGGAACACCGGCGCCATCTTACGGTAGAGATAGCCCCAGCTCGGTTCGCCGTGCAGGCACAGAAAGACGGGCGCGCCCTGGCGCGGGCCCTCGTCGACATAGGCGAGCCGGAGGCCGTCATAGCCGGGCAGGTCGTCGACATAGCGGGGCTCGAACCCCCAGCCGGGCAGATCGGTGAAACGCTCGTCGGGGGTGCGCAGGGCTTCGATCATCGGGAACTCCGTTCGGTGCAGGCGGCGATCCTGCAAGGCCCCAACTAAAAAAGAAAGCGCCGCCCGGACGAACCGGGCGGCGCCAGAAGTTCGGCGATTGAGCTGCCTAGTTGCGGGGCGGGTAGAGGCCCTGCAACGCCATGCAGTATCTCAGACCGAGGACCGGATCGGTCGTCTCGATCGGGTTGTTGTTCCCGGTGATGCCGATCGTGTCGCTTTCGAACGCGGTGTTCGGCGTCGTCGCGTAGGTGTTGGCGACATTGAGGTTCGAGATCGTCGCGCCCTGCGGATTGGGCGTCGAGCCCGGACTGTTGGAGAAATGCGCCGCATGGTTATGAGGCGGCAGGTGGGCCTCGGTGAGCGTGTGCGTGTGCGAGCCGCCCCTCTGGCCCAGCTGGAAGAAGCTCAGCCCCGGGCCCTGACCCGCGCCGACGGGAACGCGCCCGCGCATGTCCGGCAGGCCGAGCGTGGTTCGCCCGTCCCCGCCGTAGGTGGTCCCGATAATTGAAAACAACGACTCGTTGCCGTTGATCGGCAGAAGTTGACCGCCGAGCTGCGCCCAGCCGCGCGGGCAGAAGTTGAAGCCGACGACGATGATGTCGCCGATATAGGGATCGTCCGCCTGGGCGTGCGCTGCGGCGGGAGCGGCGAGACTGCATGACAGCGCGGCGACGCCGGCGAGAAGAAGATTTCTCATGGTTCTCTATCCTTCCTCAGTTCCGCGACGGGTAGATGCCGACCAATGCGACGCAATGGATCGTGCTCAGGTAAGGCCCTTGTACGGACATCGGCTGCCCCCCGCCGGTAGACCCGATCGACCCGGCCTTCATCGGCGAGAGCGACTGGCCCGGCGCGGCGTAAGCCGGCCCGGGATAGGTCGGAAAGGTGTGACCGACCAGGGACGCCTCGGTCGGCGCGGCGGTGCTGCCGTTAAAGCTGTGCGAGTGCGCCGGCAGCTGGCTCAGCGTAAGGGTGATCGTGCTCGCCCCGCCGGTTTGCCCCATCTGATAGGTCGGGCCGCCCGGCATCGAACCGTCGCCGATCGCCATGCGTCCCGACAGGTTCGGCAGAGCGAACGTGGTTTGGCCGTTCCCGCCGTAAAACGTGCCGTAAAGCGAGTACAGCGCCGTGTTCTGCGCGATCGACAACAGTGCGCCGTCGGCTTCCTGCCAGCCGTAAGGGCAGAAATTGTACGGGAAGGTGTCGATCTGTCCGATGAACGGATCAAGCGCGTGCGCCGAGGTTCCGGCGGCGGTCAGCGCGAGCGCTGTCGCGGTGAGAAATGCGTTTTTCATTCTGGTCCCCCTTAATTGCGCTGCGGGAAGGTGCCCTGGAGCGCAATGCACCAGGTGATCGCAGTGTATGGGGTGCGGATCGGGAAAGCCTGGCCGCCTCCGGTCATCCCCACCGTACCGCTCGCCATCGACAGGGAGGGATCGGGGTTCGCGCCGGTATAGGCGTTCAGCGTACCTTCATCGAACTCGGCCAGATCCGAGCCGGTCGGTGACATGCGGGTGCCCGGCCGATCCGACGCGTTCAGGTTGTGGGTATGCGGCGGCATTTCCGCGACCGTCATGGTGTGGGTCTCAGACCCGCCCATCTGCCCGATCAACTGGCTCTGACTGCGGCCGATCGGCGTGCGCCCGCGCAGGTCCGGCAGGGCGAAGGTCGTGGTGCCGTTGCCGCCGAACTGCGTGCCCAGAAGGCTGTATAGTGCCTGGTTCTGGTTGATCGGCATCAGCTGGCCTTCCGCTTTCGTCCAATGACGTGGGCAGAAGTTGCCGCCGAACATCCTGAGCTGGCCGAGAAGCGGATCCTCTTCCGCTGCGGCGGGTGCGCTGACGCCTGCCGTAAGCGCCGCTCCGGCGACGCAGGCCGAAAGGAGCATTCGCAATTTCATGTGTGGTTCCTCCCCTGAAAATGCGTATCGACATCCTGAATTAACCATAAGTTTCTGTCTACAAAAAGTAGCGCGTATAAGTGTATAACTTTCGCGACAGGCGAAGCGGCGCCTGTGGATTGATTTTCCCGCGCGCCCCGGCCATGACGGCGTCTCGCATCAAGGAGACGGACATGGCCGATTTCGACGTCATCGTCATCGGGGGCGGACCGGGGGGCTATGTGGCCGCGATCCGGGCCTCCCAGCTCGGCTACAAGACCGCCGTTGTCGAACGCGAACATCTGGGCGGCATCTGCCTGAACTGGGGCTGCATCCCGACCAAGGCGCTGTTGCGCACCGCCGACGTCATGGAGCTGTTCCACCGCGCGGGGGAGTTCGGCCTCAAGGCGGACAATATCGGCTTCGATCTCGACGCCGTCGTGAAGCGCTCGCGCAAGGTGGCCGGCCGGCTGAGCTCCGGCGTCGGCGGTCTGATGAAGAAGAACAAGATCACCGTGATCGACGGCGAGGCGCGCCTTGAAAAGGGCGATCGCGCGCCGAAGGTCGTGGTGAAAACCGACTCAGAGGAAAAGCGGCTGACCGCTGATCACGTGATTCTGGCGACCGGCGCGCGGGCGCGGACGATCCCTTCCGCAGGGCTCGCGCCGGACGGAAAGCACGTCTGGACCTATAAGGAAGCGATGGTCCCCGACGTCATGCCAAAGTCGCTGCTGGTGATCGGCTCGGGTGCGATCGGCATGGAGTTCGCGAGCTTCTACGCCGCGATGGGTGCGAAAACGACCGTGGTCGAAATGGTCGACCGCATCCTTCCCGCTGAAGACGCGGAGATTTCGGCCTTCGCCGAGAAAGCCTTCAAGAAGCGCGGCCTGACGATCCACACCTCAGCTGGCGTTCAATCCCTGAAGCCCCATGCGAAAGGCGTGACCGCCGAGGTGAAGCTCAAGAGCGGGAAGACCGAGACTCTCGAGGTCGACAAGGTTGTGCTCGCCATCGGCATCACCGGCAATGTCGAAGGGCTCGGCCTTGAAGATCTCGGCGTGACGATCGAGCGCGGCCATGTCGTGGCAGACGGCTATGGCCGAACCGGCGTAAACGGGCTTTACGCGATCGGCGACGTGACCGGCGCGCCCTGGCTCGCCCACAAGGCCAGCCACGAAGGCGTGATCTGCATCGAGGCGATCGCCGGGCTGAACCCCCATACGATCGACAAGACCAACATCCCTGGCTGCACCTATTGCCATCCCCAGGTCGCCAGCGTCGGCCTGACCGAGGCGAAGGCGAAAGAGGCCGGGCATGAGCTGAAGGTCGGCCGCTTCCCCTTCGTGGGCAACGGCAAGGCGATCGCGCTGGGCGAAGATCAGGGCCGGGTGAAGACGATCTTCGATGCGAAGACCGGAGAGCTTCTGGGCGCGCACATGGTCGGCGCGGAGGTGACCGAACTCATCCAGGGCTATGCGATCGGCAAGACGCTGGAGACCACCGAAGCCGAGCTGATGCACGCCATTTTCCCGCACCCCACGCTCAGCGAGATGATGCACGAGAGCGTGCTCGACGCTTACGGGCGGGCTCTGCACTATTAAGAAAATTTCATGGGGCGGGCGCATCCGGGAAAGGTGCGCCGTGCATCTGATCGGACGAAAGCCGGGCGGACAGACCCGGTTGGTCGATCAGGAGACGCATATGAAACACCTCGCCATCGCCGCCGCCGTGTCGGTCTTCGCGGCCGGCTGCGTACAGGCCCAGTCGGTCGAGCGCACCACGTTCGACGGCATCGTCGGCACGCATAATCTGGACACGGACGGCGACGTCGAGATGAACGGCGTGGCCGTGACCCTGAGGGGCCGCGTCGGCGGAAACGTCGAAATGAACGGCGCCTCGGTCGACATGCGCGCCGATGTCGCCGGCGACGTGGAAGCGAACGGCGGCAGCGCCGAGCTGAACGGCGAGATCGGCGGTCGCACCGAGGTGAACGCCGGCTCGGCCCGGCTGATGGGATCCTACGCAGGTCCGGTCGAGGTGGCCGCCGGAGCGGCGGAGCTGCGCGGCGCGTTCGCGAACGCGCTTGAAATCGACGCCGGCCGCATCAATTTTCGCGGCGAGGCGAACGGTCCGATCCGCTTCCACGGGCAGGGCGAGCGGCATGGCTGGCGCGACCGGGGCGACGATTCGGAGATTCGCATCCGCGGTGCGCTGAACGCCGGCGGCCGGATCTGCGCACACGAGGTCCGGTTCGAGTCGGGCGCGGTGATCGGCGGTCCGCTGGAGGTCGTCGCTGATTCCCCGCCCGAATTCGCGGTCGGCGTCGATCAGAGCCGGATAACCTTCGTCCAGCGCGACGGACGCTGCGACTGACGCCCGGCGCTTCGGCGCCTGCATTCCTCCCGCGAAGGCCCGCGCCGAACCCTCGGCGCGGGCCTTTTCGCGTTACGCGGTCGTCTCCCGGCGGAAAATTTATCGTTATTCGAAAAAAAAGCGCTTCCTTATCGAGTTTCGATATGATATCGAGTTTCGATATGGTTGGTCGTATAACGATAAAGGGGAAAGACCCGATGAGACGACTCCTCCTCATGACCGCCGCGGCGAGCGTGATCGCGCTCACCGCGTGCATGGAGGTCGAGCTTGGAAGCTCGGCGCACGCTGACGAGACGAGCGAACGCGTCAGACTGATCGCAGCGGAGGACGCCTCCGACTGCCTCGAGGCCGAGCCTGCGGTGCAAACCGCCGAGCGCTCCGCCGACGACATCACAGAAACCCGCGGACGCGACGCGCGCCGCTGCGAAACCGCATTGGAGGGCTGATCATGATCAGGGCTCTTGAAAAACTCTTTCTCGCCGGCGCGCTTGCAGCCGGCGTGCTCAGCGGCGCCCCGGCGCTCGCCCAGCAGTATATCGGCGGCGATCTCAGCCTGACGCTAGACGAGAGCGACGATGTGCGGATTCTCGCCGCAGACGTGACCGCGACCGGCACGGTGCTGGGCGGGGTCTCGATCCTGGCCGCCGACGTGTCGCTCGACGCCGATATCGCCGGCGACGTGGAGATCGCGGCCGCCGACGTGAGCGTCGACGGGCGGGTCGGCGGGGACGTTTCCCTGGCCGCCGCCGACATCACCCTGGATGCGGACGTGGCCGGCGACGCGGAGATCGCCGGCGCCGATGTCGGCGTGAGCGGTGTGATCGGCGGCGAGGCCGAGATCGCCGGCGCGTTCGTCCTCATCGGCGATGACGCCGCGATCGAGGGCGAGGCCTCCATCGCCGCCCGTGAGGTCCATGTGCGCGGCCGGCTGGCGCAGGGCGGAGAGATCCGTGGCCGCGAGGTGTATCTCGAAGGCGTGATCGAAGGCCCGGTCGAGATCCGGGGCCGCGAGGTCTGGATCGAGGAGAGCGCCGTCATCTCCGGTCCGATCACCGTGCGCTCGCCCCGGGCGCCCGAAGTCGCGCCCGGCGCGCAGGTCGGTGAGCTGACCCATATCGAGGAAGCGTTCGACGAACGCTCGCTCGACCGCGATTTCAGCTTTGATATCGGGGGCTGGCCGGCGATGGGCGTGCTCGGCGGCGTCTTCGCCGCCAGCGCCTTCGTGCTGGGCATGCTGGTGAGCCTGCTCGCACCGGAATCGACCGGCCGGATCGCGGCCTGCTTCCGCGCCCGTCCCTGGGTCTCGGGCTTCCTCGGGCTGGTTGTGCTCGCCACGCTGCCTGTGATCGTGCTGACCCTGATCACGCTTCTGGCGGTGACGGTTATCGGCATTCCGCTCGCCGTGCTGCTGGTGCTGGCTCTGCCGATCGTCTTCTTCCTCGCCTTCGCGTTCGGCGGGATCGTCATCGGCGATCTGGCGCTGAACCGCTCCGGCGACCGGGCCGGGCTGGGCCTGCGAGTGATCTCACTGCTGGTCGCGCTCGTGGCGATCGTCGCGCTGTCGGCGGTCCCGATCCTGGGCTTCTTCATCCTGCCCGCCGTGCTCTGCATCGGTCTGGGCGCATGGACGCTGGCGATCTTCCAGCGGCAGAACCGCAACGGCGGCGGCGACAGCGCGCCGGCGGCGGCTGCCGAACCCGACGCGGTCTGAGTTAGGACCCGTTCCCTCCGAACCTGGCCCGGCGGCTTTCGAGCCGCCGGGCTTTTTCGTGCAAGCCCGCCATGCGCAGCAGCGGCTTGAAGCGGAGGGCGCATAGGTCCATGTTCCGCGCCATGACGACGCTCATCGACGCCAAATCCGCGCGCGCCGCGCGCCACCCTGAAAAGCAGAAGCGCCCCGACACGCCCGTCCAGCGCAAGCCGGACTGGATTCGCGTCAAGGCGCCTGCAGGCGGCGTGTTCGCCGAGACCCGCAAAACGGTGAAGGAGAACAATCTCGTCACCGTGTGCGAGGAGGCCGGCTGCCCCAATATCGGCGAGTGCTGGGCGGAAAAGCACGCCACTTTCATGATCATGGGCGACACGTGCACCCGCGCGTGCAGCTTCTGCAATGTGAAGACCGGCCTGCCCAACGCGCTCGACGCCGACGAGCCGCGCCGCGTCGCCGAAGCGACCAAGACGATGGGCCTCAAGCACGTCGTGATCACCTCGGTGGACCGCGACGATCTCGCCGACGGCGGGGCCGAGCACTTCGCCCAGGTGATCCGCGCGATTCGCGAGACCAGCCCCGGCACGACCATCGAGATCCTGACCCCGGACTTTCTGAGGAAGCCCGGCGCGGCGGAAGTCGTGATCGACGCCAGGCCGGACGTGTTCAACCACAATCTCGAGACCGTGCCGCGGCTCTATCTCTCCATCCGGCCCGGCGCGCGCTATTACCATTCGCTGCGCCTTTTGGAGCGGGTGAAGGAGCGTGACCCCTCCCAGTTCACCAAGTCCGGCATCATGGTGGGCCTGGGTGAAACCAAGGAAGAGGTGATGCAGGTGATGGACGACATGCGGTCCGCCGGCATCGATTTTCTGACCATCGGCCAGTACCTGCAGCCGACCCGCAAGCATGCCGCGGTCGACCGTTACGTCCATCCCGACGAGTTCAAGGGCTATGAGACCATCGCTCGCGCCAAGGGCTTCCTGATGGTCTCGGCCACTCCGCTCACCCGGTCGAGCTATCACGCCGGGGACGATTTCAAGCGCCTGCGCGAGGCCCGCGAGGCGGCGCTCAAGGCCGGACGCGCCGTCTAGGCTTTCTGATGAGCGCCGAGCACGTCGAACGCCTGAGGCTGCGTCATCGTCCCGACGATCTCTTCGATCTCGTCTCGGACGTGCGCAGCTATCCGCGTTTCATCAATCTCATCAGCGCGATGCGCGTGACCCGCGAGCATGTCGAGAACGGCTCGGGCGAGCTCGACGCCGAGGCCCGGGTGCGCTTTCGTTTCGTGCGCGAACGCTTCTCCACGCGCGTGTACCTGAACAGGCCCGAGCGGCTGATCGACGTCGACTATCTCGCCGGCCCGTTCCACGACCTCGCCAATCAGTGGCGCTTCCATGAGCTGTCTGACGGCTCGACGCTGATCGATTTCTGGATTCGCTACAGCTTCAAGAACCCGATCCTGCAGGTCCTGGTGGACACCAACCGGGGCAGGGCGGTGCGCTTCCTCATCGAGTCCTTCCGCCAGGAAGCCGAGCGCCGCTACGAGACGGTGGGCGCCAGCGAGCTGGACTGGAGCGGCGAGGCGGGCGCGTTCACGGCTGCGGGGCGGTAGGCGATCGAGTCTTCGCGCGACCTCCTGATCGTCATTCCCGCGTAAGCGGGAACCCAGTCCGGCCTCGCCGCTGCCCCACGGCCCCTGGGTCCCCGCATGCGCGGGGATGACGATAAGGGACGGCCCCAGCCTAACTCCGCACCTTCACATATTCGCCCGGCGCCGGGCAGACCGGCTTGAGCTTGCCGCCGCCCGGTTCACGGGCGGGGACCATGTCGGACTCCATCGCATAGAGCCACGTTTTCCAGTGCTCCCACCAGCTGCCCGGATGCTCGGTCGCGCCTTCAAGCCAGGCTTCGCGGGTGTCGGGCAGGGCCTCATTGACCCAGTGCTGGTACTTGTTCGCGCCGGGGTGGTTGACCACGCCGGCGATATGGCCAGAGCCAGCCATCATGTACTGCACCGGACCGCCGAAGAGCTTGGCCGAGCGATAGACGCTTTCAGCCGGGGCGATGTGGTCTTCCTTGCTGGCCTGCATGAAGATCGGGATTTTCACCTTTGACAGGTCGAGCGTGTGCCCGCCGAGCTCCAGCCGGCCCTTCGACAGCTGGTTCTTCCGGTAGAAGGTGTCCAGATAATACAGGTGCAGCCGCTTGGGCATGCGGGTCTGGTCGGCGTTCCAGTACAGAAGGTCGAAGGCCTGCGGCTGGCGGCCGAGCAGGTAGTTGTTGATCACGAACGACCAGACCAGATCGTTCGAGCGCAGCATGTTGAACGTGTCCGCCATCGTCCGGCCGTCCAGCACCCCGCCCTGGGCGTCCATCAGCCGTTCGATCTCGCGGAACCATTCCTCGTCGATGAAGACCAGAAGCTCGCCGGCCTTCTCGAAATCGAGCTGGGCGGCGAAGAAGGTCGCAGACGCGATGCGGTCGTCGTCTTCCGCCGCCATCAGGGCGAGCGCGCTGCCCAGCATGGTCCCGCCGATGCAATAGCCCACCGTGTCGACCTGGCGTTCGCCGGTGGCTTCCTCGACCTTGTCCAGCGCGGTGAACAGGCCCTTGCGGATATAGTCCTCGAAGGTCGCGTCCTTGAGCTTGGGATCGGGATTGATCCAGCTGATCAGGAAGACGGTGAAGCCCTGCTCGACCAGCCAGGCGATCATCGAGGACTGCGGGCGCATGTCGAGAATGTAGAACTTGTTGATCCAGGGCGGCGCGATGAGGAGCGGGCGCTTTCTGACCTGCTCGGTCGCAGGCGCGTACTGGATCAGCTCCATCACTTCGTTGCGCCAGATCACCTGGCCGGGCGTGGCGGCGAGATCCTTGCCGACCTCGAAGCCTTCCATGTCGGTCTGGCTGAGGGCGAGCCGGCCCCGGCCGCGCTCGAGATCGTTCATCAGATGCATCAGCCCGCGGGTGAGATTCTCGCCGCGGGTCCTGAACGTCTCTTCGAGCACATCCGGGTTCGTCATCGCGAAATTGGTCGGCGCCATGGCGTCGATCATCTGACGGGTGACGAACTCCACCTTCCGCCGCGTCGCCTCGTCGAGCCCTTTCGCGCCGGCGATCAGACCGAGCAGGAAGCGCTGATTGAGCAGGTAGGACTGCTTCATCGCGTCGAACATCGGGTGTTCCGACCACGCCTTCGACCGCCAGCGCTTGTCGCCTTTTTCCGGTTCAATGGCGGGCGCGCTCTCTTCGCCGGAGAGGACTTTCTTGGTCGCGCCCGACCACAGATCGAGATAGCCGCGATAAAGGTCGGACTGGGCTTTGAGCAGCAATTCGGGATCAGAGAGAATGTTTTCCCAGGCCTGGAGTAGCTCCGGCGCGGCGTGCAGGGGATCGGCCTGCGGCGCGAGCGAGGTGTCGCCCTCCAGCGAACGGCGCATCACGTCGCTCATCAGCTTCTGCGATTTCAGCGCCGACTGCATGATCGTCCGCGAGGTCTCCTCCAGCCGGTCGAGGTCCTCCTGGCTCAGCGGGCTTAGCGCGGTCAGATCCGCCGCCGTGAACGCCTCCGGCTTCGGGGGTGTTTCGTGTTTCGGCGCAGAGGCTTCGGCCGGCCTTTCAGAGCCCGATCGGGTGGATTTACGCTCGGCCATGAGGGCGACTCCCGGCAAAGGGTGACAGCTACGACATGAACCGTATAGAAAGCGATGACCGCGTCCAACGGTCAGGAGCGCCGGTGTGATGAAAACTCTGCTTCCCGCTGTCTTTGCAGGCCTCGTGCTGGCCGGTTGCGTGCTCGCTCCCGATCCCGCGCCCGCGAGCTGGACCGATGCGCGCCTGGCCGAAACTCCGCCCGGCGCCGCACCCGCTTTCGTCGAGCGCGCCGTCGTCAGCGGCGAGGAGCGCCTGGACATCGCCGAAGCTGCGAACGCCGCAGAGACGGCCCGCCTGCGCGTCCGGACCTTCGGCGAAGCGCTTCGTGCGCCGACCCGCGACACCGCCGAATTCGTCGTGCAGGCGCGCGCCCGCGCCCTGCCGCCCCCGCAATAGACCCGTTTTTTCCTGATTACCGCCCGGCGGCGCGCCCGCCGGCTCGTCTTCAAAGGACAGACCATGACCAAGGGCCGCGCGCTCGAAGCTCTCGCCAACCAGGCCGTCGACGCGGCTGAACTCGCCGCCGTCGCCGCTGCGCGCCTTGTGGGACGAGGCGACAAGATCGCCGCCGACCAGGCTGCGGTCGACGCCATGCGGACCGGCCTGAACGCGATCTCGATGAAGGGCCGGATCGTTATCGGCGAGGGCGAGCGCGACGAAGCGCCCATGCTCTATATCGGCGAGGAAGTCGGCGCGGGCGAGGGGCCCGAAATCGACATCGCGCTCGACCCGCTGGAAGGCACGAGCCTGACCGCCAAGGGCATGAACAACGCGCTGGCGGTCCTGGCGCTCGCACCGCGCGGCGGCCTGCTGCATGCGCCTGACACCTATATGGACAAGATCGCCTGCGGGCCGGGCCTGCCCGCCGGGGTGATCGATCTCGATGCGAACCCGGCCGAGAACGTGGCCTCGGTCGCCAAGGCCAAGGGCGTGCAGCCCGCCGACGTGACGGTGTGCGTGCTCGACCGCGAGCGCCACCAGCACATCGTCGAGTCGGTCCGGTCCACCGGCGCGCGCATCATGTTCATCCCCGACGGCGACGTGGCGGGCGTGATCAACGCCGCCGATCCCGACGGCCGGGCCGATCTCTATATCGGCCGGGGCGGTGCGCCGGAGGGCGTTCTGGGCGCCGCCGCGCTGCGCTGCCTGGGCGGGCAGATGCAGGGCCGTCTGCATTTCAGGAACGACGACGAGCGCAAGCGCGCCGAGCGCGTCGGCATTTCCGATCTCGACCGCAAATACGACCTCGGGGAAATGGCGAGCGAGGACTGCCTGTTCATCGCGGCGGGCGTCACCGAAGGCGATCTGGTGCACGGCGTGCGCGAGGGCGCGGGCTGGGTGGAGACCCAGACGCTGCTCTTCTCCTCGGTGACCGGGCTTCGCCGAAAAATCACCACGCGGAGACAGCGTCGGGGCTGATGGCTGAGGGCGGGCCGCTTTTCGGCGTCACGCGTTCGCTGGGCGGCAAGGCCTGGGCGCTCAAGCCTGCCGACGACGCGGTCGCCGGTGCGATCGCCCGCGCGGCGGGGTGCTCTGACGCGCTCGCCCGCCTGCTCGCCGCGCGCGGGATCACGGTCGACACCGCGCCGGGCTTTCTGGCGCCGAAGCTGCGCGACAGCTTCCCCGATCCGTCGAGCTTTCTTGGGATGGACGCGTGCGCGTCGCTGATCTGGGACGCGATCGAGACGGGCGATCGGCTGGCCCTGTTCGCCGACTACGACGTCGACGGCGCGACCTCGGCCGCCCAGCTCTATCGCTGGCTCGACGCGCTCGGCGCACCGCCGCTCATCTACGTGCCCGACCGGATCGAAGAGGGGTACGGCCCTAACGCCGCCGCGTTCGAAAGCCTGAAGGCGCAGGGCGCAGGCCTCGTCCTGACGCTCGATTGCGGGGCGGCTTCGGTCGCGCCGCTCGCCGCGGCGCGCAGCATGGGACTGACCGTGGCGGTGGTCGACCACCATCTCATGAGCGGGGAGGCGCCAGAGGCGGCGGCCCTGGTCAATCCCAACCAGCCCGGCTGCGGCTCGGGCTGCGGCCATCTCGCCGCGGCTGGCGTGACCTTCGTCCTGCTCGCCGCGCTCAACCGTGAAGGCCGCAGGCGCGGGGCGTTCAAGGCCCGGCCCGAGCCTGACCTGATGGCGCTCGCCGATCTCGCCGCGCTCGGCACGATCTGCGACGTGGTCCCGCTCACCGGGATCAACCGCGCGATCGTGTCGACCGGGCTGAAGGTGATGAGCAGCTGGGCCAATCCGGGCCTCGCCGCGCTTGCCGAGGTGGCCGGGGTGACCGGCGCGGCGACGCCCTATCACGCCGGGTTTCTGCTCGGTCCGCGCATCAACGCCGGCGGCCGGGTGGGGCGGGCCGATCTCGGCGCGCGGCTGCTGACGACCGCTGACCGGGCTGAAGCCCGCCGAATCGCGGAAGAACTCGACCAGCTGAACGCCGAGCGGCGCGAGATCGAGGCGGCGGTGCTGGACGGCGCGACCGCGCAGATCGAAGCGGCCGGGGTGGCCGAGGACACGCCGATCCTGATCGCAGCGGGCGAACATTGGCATCCCGGCGTCATCGGCATCGCGGCCGGGCGCATCAAGGAGCGCTTCAACCGGCCCTCAATCGTCATCGGGATCGATCCCGAGACCGGCGTCGCGAAGGGGTCGGGCCGGTCCTGCGCCGGCGTCGATCTGGGCACGGCGGTCGCCGAGGCGCGCGAGGCGGGGCTGCTGATCGCCGGCGGCGGGCACGCCATGGCCTGCGGCCTGACCGTCGCCGCGGACCGGATCGACGAGCTCCGCGACTGGCTCACGAACCGGCTCGCAGCAGCCTGGACCGCCGCCGAAGAGGCGCGAACGTTCTCGCTCGACGCCGTGGTGCATCCCGCCGCAGTCGATTTCGAGTTTTGCGACGCCCTTTCGGCCGCTGCGCCCTTCGGCGCGGGCAATCCCGAGCCGCGCTTCGCCTTCTCCGATCTCAGGCGCACCTACGCCCAGCGGGTGGGCGCAGACCATGTCCGCTTCACCTTCGAGGCACGCTCCGGCGCGAAGCTGAACGGCATCGCCTTTCGCTGCGCCGACGCCCCGATGGGCCAGGCGCTGCTCGCGCCGGGCGAGGCGGTGTTTCACGCCGCGGGCAAGCTCAAGGCCGACGACTCCCGCTTCGGCAAGCGCGCAGAGCTTCACCTCGAAGATCTCGCCGAAGCCGGCTGAGCGCGCGGTGCGTCCCGCCGCTGCTCAAGGCCCGCTCCGCTCTGCAAAAAATAAGCAGGGCGCGCTTGCATCGGCGCCGGGGCGCGGATATATCACCGCTCCACGCCGATGCGGGCCCTTCGTCTATCGGTTAGGACGCCAGGTTTTCAACCTGGAAAGAGGGGTTCGATTCCCCTAGGGCCTGCCATCGGCGTTATATTTCCCCCTTAAGTCGTTGAAATATATGCCGAAATCGGCAGTCTGCGTTACAGGTTGCGGCGGAATCGAACTGTTCGCTTTAGCATCAAAAAACAATGCGTTAGCTGAAAGATTAGCCGAGCGTAAGCGGCCACGCGCCCTGCCAATCCTGTAAAATTCCGGTAACGGAATTTGTACGGTACGGCGTAAGGCTCACGCGGCCAAAGGTAACTCTTTCAAAAGCTGCACTAGCTAGGTTACGCTCCTAGGGGAGATAGCCATGAGTGAGACGGTTGCTGATCGCCAGATTGGCTTCAAAGTGTATGGCCCCGCTTCAATGGATGGAGCGGACGTGGCGGCTGACGTGTATGCGCGCAAGCTGGCCGCGTTCATCGCCGCACTAAAGGCAGCCGATAAAGCTACTAGCGATGGAAAGGGGCGCTACCGCTATAGAATAGCGCGCCTTCATACATCAATACCGACAGCGATCATCCGGGAAGAGGGAATTGCTCCCCTCGGCGAGTTCGATGCGTCAGGCATTGAGAGTTTTCTTCAGTGCGCTGATCTCCTCAAACGAGGCGACCCGGAAGCCCTTCGATATGGTGATTGTGCGAAGTACCTAGGGGCATTGTCGAGAACCAATCCTGAGTTTGGATACGCGGAGGCCTGGGACTCGAAAAACCGCGTCGTTAGAGCCGACAAGTTTCTGAGGGACCAAGCTAAGCGCGTCCTTAGCCCGGCTTCTCGTCGGCCCGAGAGTGCAGGTTGGTTCAAGGGGGCCACTTATGGCACTTTCGATGGGCTCCTTCAGGTCATTGATAATCGTGGCAGGCTGCCTCTGCTGAAGATCGCGCTCTCTGCTGGAGGACGCGAAATCGACTGCCTTGGAAGCAGTGATGAGCTGGATAGGGTCGCCTCTTACATCGGCAAACGGGTGAGGGTTTTCGGTCAAGCCATGTACGACGGCTCCGATGGTCTTCCGGTTAGGATTGAAGCAATTAGATTTGAACCAGTGAAAGCGGAGTCGGATTTTAGTCGTTGGAAAGGGGCTTTTGAACATTTTGATGCTGGTGCTTGGGGGGTGGACTATGAATAACCCGCCCACACCACTTTTTTGGGATAGCTGTAATTTTATTCGTTATGCGACAGGCGCGGGAAACGAAGAGTTTGTTGATGATTTGAGCCTATTTATAGATGAATCGCGCGGTAAAAATCCTCGATGGAAAATTTACTACTCTACTATTGTTCTGGCCGAGTTTCGTCCCAGCTTGCTTAAAAGTACGAAATTCGGCGGAATCGATGATTTTTTTGATGATTTTGGGAGTGCGTTCTATCCAATAGATCCTAACCCGGTGATCCTAGCAGACGCCGGAAGGATTAAGGACATTCGGCCGCATGATAAGTCCAATCCTCGTATGCCCTCTAAGCGGGTAGTCGGCACTCCCGACGCGATACATCTAGCCACATGCCTCTTTGCCCGAGACGTCCTTGGTATCTCGGATATTTCTTTCCAGACGCTCGATAAGGGGAAGGGGTCGAGCTGGGAGGGCAAATGTCTGCCATTGGTGGGGCTAGAAGACTGGTTTCCGCCGGAGGCTCGGTGCGACGTCACGAAGCGAGTTCTTGGACTGAAGCGGGAGCTACCGAAACACCCCGAGCCGAGGCTGATTGGGTTAGTCGGCTCAAAGACCGCTGCTAGTTCTGTAGGCAATTAACCGAAGCGTATGTTGGAGCCGAAAAGGAGCATTGAGAACACAAAAACCATTCCTGTAAAATGACGGTAATGCCGGCTTAAGCAATTGAAGAAAAAGGCATTTCGGTGTGCCTAGGGCCTGCCATCGGCGTGTTTTCGTTTCCCGACATCTCGACCACGACGCCGCCTCAGCCCGGGGCGAGAAACATGTGGTCGGTCCAGATCCAGATCCCGATGCCGACGAGGATCAGACCGCCGAGGAGTTCGGCGCGCTTGCCCAGCGCCGCGCCGACCACGGGGCCGATGACGAAGCCGGCCGTGCTGATGACGGCGGACACTGCGCCGACGATGAATGCGACGTAGACCGGCGCGCCCGACAGGCTGAGCGCGACGCCGACCGCGGCGGAGTCCACGCTGGTGCCGATCGCGGTGACGACGGTTCGAACAAACCCGCTTCGCGGCGGCGCGCCGGACGGCGTTTGCTCTGCATCTTCAAAGGATTCGACGATCATCTTGCCGCCGATCGCGCCCAGCAAAGCGAGCGCGATCCAGTGATCTAAAGCCGTGACCAGACCGGCGAAGGCGTGGCCCAGCATCCAGCCGCCCAGGCACATCAGCCCCTCGACCCCGCCGAAGGTCAGACCGTTCCTGATCGCCTCCGACACCCGGACCGACCGGCGCGCCGCGCCGCGGGCGACAGAGGCGGCGAAGGCGTCGCCGGAAAGTCCGACAGCGGTCAGACCAAGCGTGAAGCTTGCAAGCATGAGGCGTCCTGCGGCGGGGCGGGGGCGCTTTTCCTAGCACGGCCAGCGCCTTATGTGGGACGCGGCCGGCTCAACGCGCCCTGAATTCCAGCGTCAGGCGCGCGCCGCCGTCCGCCCCGTTCCAGCGCGCACTTGCGCCGATCTGTTCGGACAGGCCGTCGATCAGGGTCATGCCGCCGCCAGGACGGCCCGCCTTGCGGTCGGCGGCGTCGAACCCCGGTCCGTCATCGCTGAGTTCCAGACGCACGCTGTCGGCGTCGATCCTCGACAATCGCAGGCGGACGCATCCGCTCCTGCCGGTGAAGGCGTATTTGAAGCTGTTGGTGATGAACTCGTTGACGATCAGCCCGAGCGGGGTGGCCAGCTCGGACGAAGAGGTGACCGGGTCGGTCTGAACCTCGCAGCGTACGTCCGGGAAGCGGTCGCGGTTCATTTCCAGAAGATTGTCGACCAGGCTCGTGAGATAGGACGCAAGGTCGAGCCTGTCCCCGTCCTCGCTCTCATGCAGCCGCGCGTGCACGAGATGAAGCGTGTCCAGCCGGTCGGCCACATAACCGAGCTCGAGCCGGGCGGTTTCGTTGTCGGTGCGGCGCTGCCGGATCCGCGCCAGCGCCGCCATGGTGGCGAGATTGTTCTTCACCCGGTGCTGCAGCTCGCTCATCAGCGTTTCGTTGCGCTGCATGGCCTGCTTCAGCGAATGCAGCTTGTGCAGCCGATCGATCACGGGACCCAGAATGGAGCCGTAGGTCCTCAGAAATTCGATATCGACGCGGTCGAATTCGCGGGGCTCGCGGTCGTCGACCTGCAACAGGCCGAAAGCCCGACCGCCGGGCAGGAAGATCGGCACGTTGACCAGTGCGACGACCCCGGCGTTCCGCATGAACTCGGGAAACTCGAAACGGGTCTCTTTGCGGATATCCCGGGTGATCAGAGGTTCGCCACTGGCGATCGCGAAGGTCTCCGAAGACCGTTCCGACAGACGCATCGTCGCGCGCCCGACCACCTGGTCAGGCCAGCCCACGCCGGCCACGACACGCGCCGTGCCGTCGCCGTTCTCGATCTCGACGACCTTGGACATGGGCGTGCCGAGGCTGCGGGACACCAGGCGGCAGGCCTCGGTCAGAACGTCATAGAGATCGTCCGAGCGCAGAGCGTATTCGCCGAAGTCGGCCAGCACGCGCTGGCGTTCGATCATATCGTCAAGGGACCGCAAAAATACGCTCGATGCGACAGGAGCCCTAGTCTAGCTGTCAGGATAAACCGATCCTTGTTGCGATTGAAACCGTGACGGCGCCCCTTGATCGCAGTGCGAGGCGAATCCGGGCGTCACCGATCGGAACGAAGGGCGGGGGCGGCGGCGTTCACGCTACGGCGGGGCGCGATCGACCGAGGTCTGTGATGCTTCTTCGTTCCTGTCTCGCCGCGGGCGCCGCCGGTGCCGCGCTTTGCACGTTTGCAGCGCCCGCTTCAGCGCAGTCGTCCTGCGGTTCTCGCTACGCCGTGGAGTATGGCGACACCCTGTATCAGATCGCCCAGCAGTGCCGGACGTCACTGAACCAGATCATGGATCTCAATCCGCGGCTCGATCCCCGCGCGCTGAACGTCGGCGAGGTGATCCGGCTTGAGCCGCGCGCCGACCGCGACGCCGAACCCGATCCGCGCCAGACCGGCGGGCAGTACCGGGTCCGCCGAGGCGATACGCCCTACACGATCGCAGAACGGGTCGGCGTCTCTCTATTCGAGCTTCTGGCGGCGAACACCGACATCGACGCCGACGCCCTTCCGGTGGGCGAAATCCTCGACATTCCCGGCCGCCGCAACCGGCAGGCGGGGTTTTCCATCTCGCCCAGGCAGGGCGGGCCGGACACCGAGGTGACGCTTCAGGCCTATAACCTGCGGCCCGGCGACTGGGTGACCATCGGCGCAGGTCCGCAGGCCAGCGAATGGCGCGCCATCGATCAGGCTCAGGTGAACGAGGACGGCGAGCTCACCGCAACGGTCGAAACGCCCGACTACGCAGATCCGGGCGACAACTTCATCTTCGTGATCGACACCGATCGCGGGCTGACCTTGAAATCGGACGTGTTCGACGTGACCGGCCGCACCGGCGACGATCCCGGCCCGCTTTATGAATTCACCGGCCGGGTCCGCGAAGGCGCCGAGTGCTATACGCTTCAGGCCGAGAACGGCGCGGAGTACGCCCTGACCAGCGACGATGTCAGCTTCACCGCCGGCGAATATGTGCGCGTCGAAGGCCGGCGCGCCGGCTATTCATACTGCCAGGACGGGCGATTCACGCTCGATGTCGGGCTCATCGAAGAGGCCTCTCCGCCACGTGACGACGACTGGGACGACGACGAGCGCCGCTGGCGCGGCGATCGCGAGGTGGCGCTGGAGGGCCGTGTGCGGCGCGGCGTGGAATGCTGGACGCTGACCACGCCTGACGGCGATCTCTATGCGATGACCAGCGACGACGTGCGCTTCACCGAAGGCGAATACGTCGAGATCACCGGCGAAACCGTCGATGTGAGCTTCTGCCAGCAGGGCGAGGCGACGATCGACGTGGAGACGATCGCCGAGCCGCGCCGCTAGTTGCAGGTGCGCGCCGAGAAGATCGAGCCGATGGAGCTGCGGCAGGTGTCGGTCTGGGCCGACGGTCCTGCGGGCCGGCGCGAGGGCGTCGCGTCCTCGACCATCGCCGCCCGCAGCTCGCCCAGGCCCTGGGAGGCGTCCATGAAGCGCTGTTGGGCGCTGTCCCAGGTCGCCCGGGTGGCCGAGCACGCGCCTTCGTCATAGCCGCGCACCTGCATGCACATCGCATAGCTGCGGCAGCTCTGGGCGGCGAAGCGGTAGGCGGCGTCGAGGTCGAATTCGAACGTGCGCAGAAGCCCGGTCAGCTCGCTTTGCGGCGCGGCGGGCGGCATCTGGGTCAGGCGGCGTTCGTCGGCCTCGTAGGTGCTGTCAGGCTCGCCCTGATAGCCGTAGACGAGGCTGCGGGCGATCTCGATCCGGCTGTCGCGTTCCTCACGCAGGGAGCTGATCTCGCAGACCCGTTCGGCGATGTCGATCGCGGCGGCGTCGCTTGCGGCGACGGACGGCGGAAGCGGTCCGACCGGGCCGGGGTTCGGCGGCAGGGGCGGTCCGGTCTCGACGCAAGCCGCAAGGGCGAGAGCGGCGGCGCTGATGGCGAGGATTGCGGGTTTCATGATGCGCCTCGTTTCACTGTTCGTTAGGAGCGGTGATGCACCCGCTCGCAATGCTGTCGCCTGTGTACTGGTCGAGCCCGGCAAGGCCTCCGCCGTCGGGATCGTCGCTCAGCGCGTCGCCGAGCTCTTCGCGGATCCGGTCCCATCGCGCTTTTGCGTCAGGGCCGGCGCGCGATCCGATCTCGCGCAGCCGCGCTGAAAGCGGATGGCCGAGCGCCTGGGCTTCACGAAGATAGGCCCAGGCGCGGTCGTGATTTTCCACCACCGCGCAGAGCCGGTAGCTGCCCAGCACGGCCTGGGTGCCGAAGATGAGCGCGAGATTGAAGTTCGCGTCCGGATCGCCGCGCTGGGCGGCGATCTGGAACCACTCCAGCGCGAGATCGGTGTTCTGCTCCACGCCGAGCCCGGTCGCATGCATGATCCCGAGCACGTTCTGCATTGCGGGGTCGCGGGCGGTTTGGGCGGCGTGACAGACCAGCTGGGAGGTCTGGTCTGGCGTCAGCGTCCCTGTTTCGTCGTATCCGAACTCGCGCTGCAGCGCGCGGACCGCGTCGCTGGTCGCCGGTCCGTACTCGCCGTCGATGGTCCCGTTGTAATAGCCGAGCGCCGAGAGCGCCGCCTGGCGGACCCTCAGACTGATCGCCTCGTTCGAGACGTTGCTCTGGGGCAGGGCGATCCGGCGCAGCGACGCGACCGTTGTGGGGCACTGCACGCTGTGACCCTGGATGCGGCGCTGAGCGAGGATGCCGGCCTGCGCGCCGAACACCTCCGACCAGGCCACCGCGTTGCGCCAGGCGCGTAAAGCCCGGTCGCGCGGCGTGAGGTCCTCGCCCGGTGAACGCGTGATGCCCGGAAACCGGAAAATGCTGACCGATTCGCTCTGAGCCGCAGCGGCCGAGGTGCTGCTGATCGCTTCGCTGGCCAGTTCGGCGTCGCCGATCAGAAGCCAGTACCGCGCGCCGGCGGCGTATTCGCGCGCCAGCCGGATGCGGTCGGTGGCGCGCTGTTCGGGCGTCACCGCAGGCGGTTGCGCCGGAAAACGCCGGGAGTCGCGCCAGGTGTCGCTTCCGCCGCCGGTCGGGTTCGAGATCGGCGGCCAGCCGTCATCGTCCTCGTCGTCCAGGAAAGCCTCGGGTCCGTGATCGCGTCCGTCGCAGGCGTCGAAATTGCACGCGCGCGACGCGTACCGGCAGACGTTCTGGATCGCCTCGTCTTCGTCGAGCGGGCGATCGAGCCATTCGTAGCGCCGGCTGCTTCGCGGATCGCGATCGGCTTCGGTGTCGCGCACGATCGCGAGGAAGTCGTCATATTCCGCGCCGAGCAGATGCGATTGCATCACCTGTTCGAAACAGGCGCAGGCGGCCGGATCGCTCCGGCCGCAATACCGATCAAACCCGCCGCTTGAAGAGGACCCGCCGCCGAACGGCCACTGAACCGCCAAAGCGGTCAGGAGCAGTACGGCGCCGCCAATCGCGCTGGAGCGAATCGTCACGCTCATACGCCGGTCCCCTCGCATTTCCCAATTCCCCTGAGCGTCAGGGTCATGGATCGTTAACCAAAGGTCAACTGGCGAGGCCGAGCGGCGGACGAATTTTCCCCAAGGTGTGACCGGGCCGTGTTCAGGCCCTGGCGCGCTCGATCGCCTCGACGATCAGCTGGCGGGCGCGCTCGGCCCCGTACCAGCCTTCGACCTTCACCCATTTGCGCGGTTCGAGGTCCTTGTAGTGCTCGAAGAAGTGCGTGATGCGCGCGAGCTGGGCCTCGTGCACGTCGGTGTAGTCCGCGATGTTGTCGTAGAACGGCGACAGCTTGTGGTGCGGCGCGGCGAGGATTTTCTCGTCCTGGCCGCTTTCGTCTTCCATCAGGAGCACCCCGATCGGACGGGCGCGAACCACGCAGCCGGGGATCAGCTCGGTCTGGCCCAGCACCATCACGTCGATCGGATCGCCGTCGTCGGACAGGGTGTGGGGGATGAAGCCGTAATTGCACGGATAGCGCATCGGGGTGTGCAGGAAGCGGTCGACGAAGACCGTGCCGGCCTCCTTGTCGAGTTCGTACTTCACCGGCTGGCCGCCGACGGGAACCTCGACGATCACGTTGACGTCTTCAGGCGGATTTTCGCCGATGGCGATCTTGTCGATGCGCATGGGGAGGGCTCCTTGATCTGTTTTGCGGCGAAAGAAGCCGCAGCCGCGCTCCGCCGCAAGCGGTTTCGCGCCGCGCGCGCTGAAAAATCGCAGCCCCGTGCCGCCTGTCGGCGCGGGCGCCGATTGCCCGGCGGCGCGGGCGGAGCTAGGTTCGCGTCCATGATCAAAGCGCGCCTCACTCTTCTTCTCGCCGCCCTGGCTTCAGGCTTCGGTTTCACCGCTTGCGCCGCTGCGCAAGGCTTCGTCGATCCAACCGCCCCTGACGCGGTCGTTCAGTACGGCGGACCCGACCCGCTCGTGATCGAGACCGGGGAGGGGGAAACCGTCACCCTGACGGTGGAACTCGCCGAAACGCCTGAAGCCCGCCAGCGCGGGATGATGTGGCGTGAGGAGCTGGCGGCTGACGCAGGCATGCTGTTCGACTTCCAGGTCGAGCAGCCGGTCTCGATCTGGATGGCCAACACGCCGCTGCCGCTCGACCTCATCTACATCCGGGCCGACGGCACGATCGCGAAGGTCGCTGTGGGTGCGGTTCCGTTCTCGCGCCGCTCGATCTCGTCTGACGTGCCGGTGCTCGCTGTGCTGGAAATCAATGGCGGCCGGTCCGTCGAGCTCGGCATCGATCCTGGCGACGTCGTGCGCCATCGCTGGTTCGGCAATGTCGAGGCCGCTGAACCGGCGACGGAAACGCCGGCTGAAACGCCCGCCGCAGAAGCCGGTGAAGAGCCCGCCGAAGAGCCCGGCGCCGAGCCGCTGCCCGAAGAGGGCTAGCATCGCTTGCCAGCCGCGCGCGGGCGGCCTAAACCCGCTTTGAAACAACGCCGGGGCGTAGCGCAGCCTGGTAGCGCATCTGCTTTGGGAGCAGAGGGTCGCTGGTTCGAATCCGGCCGCCCCGACCAGTTTCCCGGCCCCGCCGGCGAGGAAGGTGAGTGATGTTCGCGAAGATCTACCGCCCGTCGAAAACCGCCATGCAGTCGGGCCGCGCCAAAACCAAGCAGTGGGTGCTGCAGTTCGAGCCCAAGGCCGCCAAGCGCCCCGATCCGCTGATGGGCTGGGCCTCGACCACCGACACCACCAGCCAGGTCAAGCTCAACTTCGACACCAAGGGACAGGCGGTCGAGTACGCCCGCAAGCACGGCATCGCCTTCCAGGTCGTCGAAGCGCGCGAGACCCCGCGCCGGATCAAGTCCTATTCGGACAATTTCTCCTTCACCCGCCGCGAGCCCTGGTCGCACTAGCGACGGGGCGGCGGGCGAAAGCCTCCGTAGCTCAACCGGATAGAGCGCCCGCCTTCTAAGCGGATGGTTGCAGGTTCGAGTCCTGCCGGGGGCGCCATGATTGCTGTCCTTCCTCGCGGCCGTTCGGTCGGTCCTCCCCCGGCTTGAAGCCGGGGTGCGGGCGGGCGATCGCCCTTGCGAACCTACATGGCCGAAATTTTCCAGCCTGATGACATTTGGCACTAGCGAGCCGGACCGGCTCGCCGTTTACTCGGGATATAACCTAGGGGACGACGATGACCGACGAGCGCACGCGCGCGCTACATTCTCTAGCTATCGATCGAGAGGACGACGCCGGAGGCCGGTCGGGTCCAGGCTGGCTGGGTCTGATCGTCACGAGCTTGGTCACCGCCGGGCTCGGCGCCGGCGGTGCATGGGTCTATCTGCAAACTCAGCAGCCAGAGGCCTCCACCACTAGTCAGATCGCCCGGCCGGCGGCCGAGCCGAGAGAAGCGCGCGAGTCGCCTGCGGAGCCGGCTGTCGCGACCCGTGCCGAGCCGCGCGCTTCAGGCCTCGTGGCGTCGGGTTATGTCGTCGCACGCCGCCAGGCGACGGTGTCGGCCGAGATCACCGGCAGGATCCGAGAAGTGCTGATCGAAGAGGGCGCGGTTGTCGAGGCTGGCGACGTGCTCGCCCGGCTCGATGACGAACGCGCCCGGCTCGACCTCGATCTCTTCGAGGCCCAGGCCAGGTCCGCAGACGCCCGTGTCCGGTCTTTATCCGCTCAGCTCGACGAGGCGCAGGTACAGCTTGATCGCGCACAGCGGCTGGTGGGCTCCGGATTCGCATCAGAAGCCTCGGTCACTGCGCTTCAGGCGCAGCGCGACTCGCTCGTAAGCCAGATCGCGGCGGCCCGTGCCGACGCGGCCGCCGCCCGTGTTCGGCTCGCCAGCCAGGTCGACTTCGTCGATCGCCATGTGGTGCGGGCCCCGTTCGCCGGCGTGGTGATCGCGAAGAACGCCCAGGTCGGAGAAATCCTGTCGCCGGTGTCTGCAGGCGGCGGCTTCACTCGGACCGGCATCGCGACGCTCGTCGACATGAGCAGTCTCGAACTAGAGGTCGATGTGAACGAGGGGCAAATCCAGCGTGTCTCTGCCGGCCAACCGGTCGAGGCGGTGCTCGACGCCTACCCCGACTGGCGCATTCCCGCCCGCGTGGAGGCGATCATCCCGACCGCCGATCGTGCGCGCGCGACGATTCAGGTCCGGGTGACGCTGCTCGAACGCGACACGCGGGTCCTGCCGGACATGGCGGCGCGGGTCACCTTCCTTGAAGGCGAGTGAGTATGAAGGCGTTTGCGGCCTAGGGGATGAAGCGAGAGAGACGGGAAGAACCAGGCATGACCGAAGCGCTCTACCAGCTGAACAATCTCTCCAAGCGCTACACGCGCGGCAAGGAGAGCATCACCATCTTCTCCGATCTCACCATGACGATCGCGAGTGGCGATTTCATCGCGATCATGGGACCGTCCGGCTCGGGTAAGACTACGTTGCTCAATCAGCTCGGCGGCATCGATCGGCCGAGTTCGGGCGAGGTACTGTTCGAAGGGGCCCGGATCGATAATCTCGCTCAGTCCAGACTGGCGAAGTGGCGCGCGGCGAATGTCGGGTTCATCTTCCAGTTCTACAATCTTATGCCGACTTTGACCGCGGCGCAGAATGTCGAGCTGCCGCTGCTTCTGACCAAGCTCTCCGGCAAAGAGCGCAAGCGCCGTGTCGCCACGGCTCTGGAGATCGTCAAGCTCGGCGACCGGGCCCGCCATCGTCCGCGCCAGATGTCGGGCGGTCAGCAGCAACGCGTCGCGATCGCAAGAGCGATCGTCGCCGACCCGAAAGTGCTGCTCTGCGACGAACCGACAGGCGATCTCGATCGTGCGACTGCGGACGAAGTGCTCGAGACTTTGCAGCTTCTGAACGACGAGCTCGGCAAGACCATCGTGATGGTCACGCACGACCCCTCGGCGGCGAAGTACGCCCGGCGAGAGTTGCATCTGGACAAGGGGCGCTTCCTCGAAGGCAAGGCCGTACCGGCATGAACGACGCCACGCTGATCCGCAAAAGTCTTTTCCGGAAAAAGACGCGGGCGATCCTGCTCGTTCTGTCGATCATGACCGCATTCCTGATCTTCGCCGTGCTGGGGGCGTTCTCCCGCGCGCTGAATGCCGGCGTCGAGACGGCCGCCGCGGACCGGCTGGTGACCCTGAACGCAATCAATTTCACGCTCGACATGCCGTATGCGTATTACAGCCGGGTCGCGGGGATCGAAGGGGTCGAGCATGTCACCCACGCCAACTGGTTCGGCGGCTATTATCAGGACCCGCGGAACGTCATTCAGGCCTTCGCCGTCGAAATGGAAAGCTATCTCGCGGTCTATGGCGAGCTGGTGATCACCGCCGGCGACCGCGACACGCTCCTCAATCAGCGCGACTGCATGGCGCTCGGCGCCGATCTCGCCGGTCAGTACGGCTGGAGCGTGGGCGAGCAGATCCCGCTCAGTTCGAACATCTGGAGCCAGCAGGACGGCGCGCGCGCCTGGGACCTCGAAATCTGCGCGATCTTTGATGCGGAAGATGAAGATGTGCCGGCCAACTATCTGATTTTTCATTACGAATACTTCAACGAGGCGCTCGCCTTCAATCGCGACCGGATCGGCTGGATGATCCTGACCACCGGGGACCCGGCGCGTAACGATGCTGTGGCGCAGGCCATCGATGCGCAGTTCGCGAACTCGCCCGCCGAGACCGAGACCGCGACCGAGGCCGCGTTCGGTCAGGCCTTCCTAGAGCAGGTCGGCAATATCGGACTCATCCTCACCCTGGTCATCGGCGCCGCGTTCGCCACCATCCTGATGATCGTCGGCACGACGATGGTGATGGCCATCAACGAACGCACCAAAGAGGTGGCGGTCATGAAAACGCTCGGCTTCTCGCCGCCGCGCATATTCACCCATGTTCTGAGCGAGTCCGTCTTGCTGAGCCTTCTGGGCGGTCTGCTGGGGCTGGGGCTCGCTGCTGGAATGGTCACCGCTGTCGGCGGCGCGCTTGCCGGGTTCCTGCCGGGTTTCCGGATGACTTCCGACATCGCGGTGCAGGCCGTCGGGCTGATGGTGCTGTTCGGCGTCGTGACCGGACTGCTCCCGGCGGTCAACGCCATGCGTCTGAACATCGTAGACGGTCTCTCGAAGGATTAGGGCGATGCTCAAGCAGATCGGCGCAGTCACGATGATTAATCTGCGCTCCATTCCACAGCGATGGGGCATGTCGCTCGCCACCGTGCTGTCGGTCGCGCTCGTCGTCGGGGTCCTTCTGGGCTTTCTCGCGATGGCCAACGGGTTCCGCGCGACGGTGAACGGTACGGGCTCTGACGACGTCGCGGTCATCCTGAGCTCAGGCGCACAGGCCGAGCTGAACTCCGGGCTCGGTCGTGACTCCGTTCGCCTGATCGAAGTCGCCCCCGGCATTGCAACGGATGCGGCGGGAGATCCGGTCCTGTCCGCGGAGCTTTATGTTATCGCCGACGGCCGCAAGCGAGCCACCGGCACTGACGCGAACCTGCCTCTGCGCGGGGTCGGCGAAAACGCGGCGGCCCTTCGCGACGGGTTCACGCTCACCGAGGGGAGAATGTTTGCTCCGGGGTCGAACGAACTCGTTGTCGGCGAGGGCGTCATCCGAGAGTTCGCAGGCTTCGATCTCGGCGAAACGATCCGGCTCGGCGCGAATGAATGGCGGGTCGTCGGGGTCTTCTCAACCGGAGGCTCGGTGTTCGATTCCGAAGTCTGGGCTGACCTCGGCACCATCCAGAACCTCTACCAGAGGACCGGGGCGGTGCAGTCGGTCAGAGCCCGCCTCGAGGATCCCGCAGCGCTCGACCGTCTGAAGGCATATTTGGAAAACGAACCGCGCCTGGATGTCGAAGCCTCCAGCGAGCGTGAATTTTTCGCCGCTAGCGCGGGCGGCACGTCCGATCTGCTGATGTTTCTGGGCTGGCCGCTCGCCATCGTGATGGCGGTCGGCGCGTTGGCGGGCGCGTGGAACGCGATGTACGCCTCGGTCGACGCCCGGACGCGTGAGATTGCGACCTTACGCGCCATAGGTTTCGCAGGCTTTCCCGCCTTTGTCGGGACGATGGCGGAGTCGCTTCTGCTCGCGCTGATCGGCGGGATCGTGGGAGCGGCCGCCACCTATCTGGTGTTCGACGGTGTGTCCGCCTCTACGCTGGGCGGCGGGTTCACCCAGATCGTGTTCTCGTTCGCCGTGACGCCCGCCGCAGTGATCGCCGGCGTTACGCTGGCCTTGATCGTGGGCGCGTTCGGCGGGTTTTTCCCGGCGATCCGGGCGGCGCGCGTTTCGATTTTAAGAGCCCAGGGCTAAAGCTGCGCCAGCCCCTGCTCCAGGTCCGCCCAGAGGTCTTCGACGTGTTCGAGGCCGACGGAGAAGCGAACGAGCGCGCCTTCGGCTTTCCACGGAACGGCGGTGCGCTTGATCTGGCGGTCGCAGGGCAGGACGAGGCTTTCAAACCCGCCCCAGGAAAACCCGATGCCGAAAAGCTTCAGGCTTTCGGCGAAGAGTTCGCCGCCCCGCGCATCTATCCCGTCGAGAACGACCGAAAAGCAGCCCGACGCGCCGGTGAACTGACGCTGGTAGAGAAGGTGGTCGGGGGAATCCTCGAGCGCCGGATGAAGCACGCGCGCGATCTTCGGGTGGTTGCGCAGCCTGCGCGCCAGAACGACGCCGTTCGCGCCCGACCGTTCGATGCGGAGCGCAAGCGTCCTGAGGCCCCGCAGGGCGAGGAAAGCGTCGTCCGGGGAGACATGCAGGCCGTAAAGCGACTCGCGCTCATTCAGCGCCTCGGCGTTTTCGCCGCGTGCCGCGACCGCGCCCATCAGAAAGTCGGAATGCCCGCCGACATATTTCGTCAGCGCCTGGGCGGCGAAATCGACGCCCAGCTCTAGCGGGTTCATCAGGATCCCCGCGCTCCAGGTGTCGTCGATGACCGTCTTCACCCCGGCGGCCTTCGCCGCCCGGGTGATCGCCGGGACGTCCTGAACCTCGAATGTCAGCGAGCCGGGAGATTCGAGCAGGATGAGGCGGGTTTTCTCGCCGATAAGGGTCTCGATGCGCGCGCCGATCTTCGGATCGTAATAGCGCGGCGTGACGCCGAGACGGGGAAGCTCATGGTCGCAGAAGCGGCGCACGGGGCCATAGACGCTGTCGCTGATCAGCGCCTCGCCGGGGGCGTCGATCGCGGTGCGGATCGCATGCGCGACCGAGGCGAGGCCTGACGGGGCGAGGGCGACGTGGTCGGCGCCGTACAGACCGGCGATCGCCTCGCGCAGCTCCGCGTTGGGCGCGAGCCCGCCGCGACCGTAATGCCGGCGCGGCGGGGTCGGGCTGTAGAGCTCGTCCGTGGATGGCGCGAGGACGGTCGAGGCGCGCTGAACCGGCGGGTTCACCAGCTCGGGGTTTTGGGCCGGCCGGCCTGAATGGATGAGTCGCGTCTCGCGTTTCATGTCGACAAGCCGCCTTCCTGGTCGTTACATCTGGCCTCGCTCCCGAGCGATTTAGGACGGCCGGACCGGTGACGCCAACCTCGTTTCTCGACGCTTTCGCACCGCGCCGCCTCGCGCGGGCGGCGGCGGCCTTCGCGCTCGGCTTCGCCGCAGCGCAATCGGACGCTGAACGCGCCGGGGCCACGCTGACTGAAATCCGCGATCGCGGAACATTGCTCTGCGGCGTCGATACAGGCCTTCCGGGCTTCGCGGAACGTGATGATCAGGGCCGCTGGTCAGGCTTCGAGATCGATCTGTGCCGCGCCTACGCCGCCGCGTTCCTCGGCGATCCGCGCCGGGTGCGGTTCGTGCCGCTGACCACCGAAGAGCGGTTCGAGGCGCTGCTCGACGGCCGGGCGGACATCCTTTTGCGCAACACCAGCTGGACCTTCGCGCGCGACGCCGGCCTGCCGGTGTCGTTCGCCGGCACCTATTATTTCGACGGGCAGGGCTTTCTCGCACCGGCCGATCTGGGCGTGGCGAGCGCGCGCGAGCTCGACGGGGCGCGAATCTGCGTACAGCCGGCGACGACCTCGATGCTGAACCTCACCGATTACGCCGCCACCCACGGCCTGACGTTCGAGCGCGTGCTCGTCTCGACGACCAGCGAAGGCGTCGAGGCCTATCAGGCCGGCCGGTGCGATGCGTTCACCTCCGACATTTCCGCGCTGGCCGGGGCGCGGGCGAGCCTCGCTGAGCCCGAGGGCCATGTGATCCTGCCCGACATCATTTCAAAGGAGCCGCTCGGGCCGGTCGTCGCCTCGGGCGATCCCCGCTTCGCCGAGGCGGCGCGCTGGGTGCTCAACGCGCTCATCGCCGCTGAGGAATACGGTGTGACGGCCGAAAACGCCGCCGAGCTCGCCGGAACCGCACGCAGTCCGGAAATCCGCAGGTTGCTCGGCGCTGAAGGCGCGATCGGCGAAGCGCTCTATCTGCGGGGCGATTTCGCGCTCGACGCGGTCACCGCGCGCGGCAATTACGGCGAGATCTTCGAGCGCCATCTGGGCACGGATGGTCTCGGCCTGCGCCGGGGGCTCAACGCGCAGTGGGACGAAGGCGGGCTCCTCTACGCGCCGCCCTTCCGCTAGGCGAGCCAGGGCGGAACCGGCAGGCCTTTCTCGCGCAGGAAGTCGGGATTGTAGAGCTTGGACTGATAGCGCTGGCCGTGATCACACAGGATCGTCACGATCGTGTGGCCCGGGCCGAGCTTTCGCGCCATGCGCACCGCGCCTGCGATATTGATCCCGGCCGAGCCGCCCAGGCACAGCCCTTCCTCCATCACGAGGTCGTAAAGGATCCCGAGCGCCTCTTCGTCGGGGACGCGGAAGGCTTCGTCGATCGCCGCGCCTTCGAGATTAGCCGTGATCCGGCTCTGGCCGATCCCCTCGGTGATCGAGTTCCCCTCGGCCTTGAGCTCGCCGTGCGCGTAATAGCCGTAGAGCGCCGCGCCGCCGGGATCGGCGAGGGCGATCTTCACATCCTTCGACCGCGCCTTCAGCGCATCCGAGACGCCCGCGATCGTCCCGCCGGACCCGACCGCCGCGACGAAAGCGTCGATTTTCCCGCCGGTCTGCTCCCAGATTTCGGGACCGGTGGTCTCGGCGTGCGCCTTGCGGTTGGCGGTGTTGTCGAACTGGTTCGCCCAGATCGCACCGTTCGGCTCGCTGGCCGCCAGCTCCTCGGCCAGGCGGCCCGAATAGCGCGCGTAATGGTTCGGGTTCGAATACGGGACCGCGTCGACCAGGATCAGCTCGGCCCCCATCAGGCGGATGGCGTCCGCCTTTTCCTTCGACTGGGTCCGCGGAAACACGATCACGACCTTGTAGCCGAGCGCCTTGCCGACCATGGCGAGACCGATCCCGGTATTGCCCGCCGTGCCCTCCACGATCGTCCCGCCGGGCTTTAGCGCGCCACGGGCCTCGGCGTCCCGGATGATGCCGAGCGCGGCGCGGTCTTTCACCGACCCGCCGGGATTGAGGAATTCCGCCTTGCCCAGAATCTCGCAGCCAGTCTCGTCGGACACCTTGTTCAAACGCAGAAGAGGCGTGTTTCCAATGAGATCGACGACGCTGCGAGCGGTTTCGGCCATGGCGGGGCTCCCTGTTTTTACCGGCGCAAGCTAGGGTCTGGAGCCCACGCCTGCAATCAGCGCGAAGTTCTGCTCGCAGTCTCGTGATCCGATATGTCTTTGCCAGCGTAAACCTGACCATGAACAACGATACGCCTCACACCCGACTACATGACGGCTGGCTGCTCGACGCAGCGTCCGGCGCGGTGCCCGCCGCCGTCCGGGTGCTGGCCGCCTGCCATGGCGCGCTCAATTCCGAGGCCGGGCGCACGCTCGGCGCGGCGGAAAGCGCGTTCGGTGCAATGCTGGAGGCCGCGCCGCGCGCCGCCCTGCGTCCCGGTGCGCTGGACGCAGTCATGTCCCGGCTCGGCGAACCCGAACCGGTCGAGCCCGAAACCGGGTTCTCCCAGTTTCCCTGTCCGCTGACCCGAGCGCTCGCCGCCTGCCGCAATCCGCGCTGGAAGCGCAAGCTCGGCGGCTACAGCGAGATCGTACTGGATTCGCTGAAAGAGCCGGGCGTGCACGCGCGCCTTCTATCCATTCCCTCGGGCAAGGGCGCTCCGGAGCACGATCACGAAGGCGACGAGCTGACCCTCGTGATCTCAGGCGCGTTCACCGACGGCGCCCGGCGCTATGGCCGCGGCGATGTCTGCGTCGCCGGACCGGGCGCGGCGCACCGGCCGCGGGTCGAGGATCCCGAGACCTGCGTGTGCTTTGTCGTCGAACTCGGCGCGCTCAGGCCCACCGATCCCGTCCTCGCCGCCGCCGACAGGCTGATGGGCGGCCGGCTGATGCAGTGAGGGCGGGCCCTCTTCGCAACCGAACGGATCGTTCATGACCACCCTGATTTTCGGAGCCACCGGCGGCGTGGGTGAAGCGCTCGCCAGACGGCTGTCTGCGTCCGGCGAAACACTGTTCCTCACCGGTCGCGATGAAGAAAAGCTGCGCGCGCTCGCCGATGAACTCGGTGCCCGGTGTACGACCTGCGACGCGCTCGACACCGAGCAGATCGAAGCGGCCGTCGAGGAGGCGGCGAGCGAGGACGGCCTGTCCGGCCTCGCCTTCTGCGTCGGCTCGATCGATCTCGCGCCGCTGCGCCGGTCGAACCGCGACACCCTGCGCAAGAGCTTCGAACTTAACGCGGTGTCAGCCGCTGAAGCGCTGCGCTGCGCCGATCCGCACCTTAAGAAATCTGGCGGCGCTGCGGTGCTGTTCTCTACCGTAGCGGTGTCGCAGGGCTTCGTCAGTCACGCCGCGATTTCGATGGCCAAGGGCGCCGTCGAAGGGCTGACGCGCGCTGTGGCGGCCGAATGGGCGCCGAAAGCGCGGATCAACGCGGTCGCGCCGAGCATTCTGGATACGGGCATCGCCCAGCCTCTGCTCTCGTCGGACAAAATGCGCGAGAGCCTTGGAAAAATGCACGCGCTCGAACGGATCGGCGCGCCAGAAGACGCAGCCTCCCTTGCAGCGTTCCTGCTGTCGGAAGACGCAGGCTGGATCACCGGCCAGGTCTTCACCATCGACGGCGGACGCTCGCGCGTCAGAACGAAAGGATGACACCCATGTCCCGCATGCTCTGCGCCCTCGGCGCACTGGTTCTCACCGGAACCGCCTACGCCCAGGACCCCGCGCCCCGCCCGCAAGCCGGCGAGGAAATCGTCTTCGACGTCTACCGTCAGGGCGACACCGATTTTGGCAGTCACTCCGTGCGGTTCCGCGATGACGGCGGCGATCTGATCGCGGAGACCAGCATCCGGCTTCGCGCAGGCCTGGGGCCGATCACCGTCTTCCGTTATGAGCACGACAACACCGAGCGCTGGCGCGACGGCGATCTGGTGGGCCTGAGCGCCCGCACGCTGAAGGACGGCGAGACCTATGAGGTCGACGCTTCGCTCGATGGCGGTCAGCTGGTCGTCGACGGACGCTACGAAGAAGGCGAGCCGTTCACGGCGGAATACCCGGCCTCGATCCTGCCGTCCTCGCACTGGCACGGCTATCCGGCAGACACCGCGTCGATCCTGAACACCGAGTTCGGCACCGAGATGGACGTCACCGTCGAGTATCTCGGCGAGACCGAGATCGAGGGCGACGGCGGGATGATCACGGTCGATCACTACCGCCTTTCGAGCTCGCTCGTCGTGGATCTGTATTACGATAAGAACGGCCGCTGGGCCGGCTGCACGTTCGATGCGCGCGGCCAAAGCGTGCGCTATGTGCGCCGGGCCGATCCGCTGGCGGGGTGATGGCGACGCTGCGCCTCATTCTCGGCGACCAGCTGAGCGCGAACATCGCCTCGCTTCGCGACTACGAAGCGGGCGATCTCGTGCTCATGGCCGAGGTCGACGGCGAGGCCACCTATGTGCGCCATCACAAGAAGAAGATCGCCTATCTCTTTTCAGCGATGAGGCATTTCGCGTCCGATCTTGAAGGCCGGCAGATCAAGGTCCGCTATACGAAGATCGACGACCCCGACAACGCCGGCACGCTTGAGAAAGAACTTGCGCGCGCTCTCAGGGACGGCGATTTCGACAGGCTGGTCGTCGTCGAGCCCGGCGAGTTCCGCTTGCGCAAGACCATGGACGGCTGGGAGCACCGGCTGGGCGTCAGGACCGAGATCCGCCGCGACGACCGCTTCATCACAACGCTCGATCAGTTCAACGCCTGGGCGGACGGCCGTAAGCGCCTGACCATGGAGTATTTCTACCGCGAGCTTCGCAAGGAGACCGGCATCCTCATGGACGGGGACGAGCCCGCCGGCGGGAAGTGGAATTTCGACCACGACAACCGGGACTCCCTGCCTGACGACATCACGCTGCCTGAGCGGCTGAGGATCGATCCGGACGAGACGACGAAAGACGTGCTCGAAACGGTGGCCGACCGGTTCGGCGCGCATTTCGGCGATCTCGATGACTTCTGGTTCGCCGTCACCGCCAAGGACGCCGAGCGCCAGCTCGACTGGTTCATCAAGGAGGGGCTGCCCTGCTTCGGGGACTATCAGGACGCGATGAAGACCGGCGAAGCCTTCCTCTTTCACTCCGTCCTGTCGCTTTACATGAACGCGGGCCTGCTCGATCCGATGACGGTGTGCCGCAAGGCGGAGAAGGCCTATCGCGACGGCGACGCGCCGATCAACGCGGTCGAGGGCTTCATTCGCCAGATCCTGGGCTGGCGGGAGTATGTGCGCGGGATCTACTGGCGCTTCATGCCCGACTACCTCAAGCGCAATCACCTCGACGCCAGGCGCAAGCTGCCGGAGTTCTACTGGACCGGCGAGACCAAGATGGCCTGTCTGCGCGACGCGGTGCTGACCACCAGGCGGCACGCCTACGCGCACCACATCCAGCGGCTCATGCTGACGGGCAATTTCGCGCTCATCGCCGGGCTCGACCCGGTCGAGGTCAACGCGTGGTACCTGATCGTTTACGCCGACGCGTATGAATGGGTGGAGGTGCCGAACACCCACGGCATGGCGCTTTACGCCGACGGCGGGATCATGGCGACCAAGCCCTATGCCGCGTCAGGGGCTTACATCAACAAGATGAGCGATCACTGCAAGAATTGCAGCTATGCGGTTAGCAAGAAGAACGGCGACAAGGCGTGCCCGTTCAACTACCTGTACTGGAACTTCCTGATCGAGAACGAGAAGACGCTGCGCGGCAATCATCGCCTCGGCATGATCTACAAGACGCTCGACCGGATGAGCGATGAGAAAAAGACCGCCGTTCGCGAGGACTCGCGCCGGTTTTTCAAAGAGATCGGCATCGCCGGCTAAGGAGGCCGCCATGGGTTCGCCCCGCCCCGCCAAACCGAAAGACGGCATCGCCTGGGTCACAGGGGCCAGCTCCGGCATCGGCGAAGCGCTGACACGCAAGCTTGTGAAGAAGGGCTGGCGGGTCGCGATCTCGGCGCGCAGCGCGGACAAGCTTCAGGCGCTCGCTGCCGAAGCGCCCGATCAGATCATTCCGGTCCCGCTGGACATCACCGACGCCGACGCAGTGAAGGCCGCCGTTGAAAAGATCGAGGCTGAGCACGGGCCGATCGTCCGCGCGGTGCTCAATGCAGGCATCTACATCTCGATCAACGCCGAGACGCCGGACTTTTCCGACTACGCCAAGACCTTCACCGTCAATCTGAACGGTACGGCGGCGTGCGTCAGCGCGATCGTACCCAGATTTGTCGAGCGTCGCGGCGGTCAGCTCGTCATCGTGTCCTCGGCCACCGCGTTCGGCGGCATGCCCACCGCATCGGCCTATGGCGCGACCAAGGCCGCGCTTCTGAACATGGCCGAGTGCCTGAGGATCGAACTTCATCGCTACGGCGTGCTGGTCCAGTGCGTGACCCCGGGCTTCGTGGAGACGCCCGCCCAGGACGACAACGAATTCCCCAAGCCCTTCATGATCAGCCCGGAAAAGGCGGCGAACCGGATGTTTTCCGGGATGACCTCCAGCCGTTTCGAAGTGACCTTTCCGCGGCGCTTCACCTGGATGCTGAAGGCGATCTACGCGCTCCCCCGCAGCTGGCATATCGGGATCGTCCGCAAACAGACGGGCTGGGACAAGCCGATCGATTAGCGGTACGCGCATCGGAAAATTCAATGCGGTTCCGGGTGCTGATGGAAAACGCCACAAAGCACGCGTGGTGAAGACAATTTTTCTGAAAACTTGTTGAATTCAGCGCGTGGTCTGAAACGATGTTCGCCGAATCGAGTCCGGGGGGGCACAAATGGCGACGCAATTCCTCAAGCCGCTGACTGTAGCGGTCGGAGCAGCTTTTCTTCTCAGCGGCTGCCTGACCTTGCCGGACGGTGCGGAGACCGCCTCGGTCACCGTGTCGGATTTCAACCAGGCGATCGCCGACAGCAGGAACGAGCAGATCCTGCTCAATCTCGTGCGGCTTCGTTACCGCGACACCTCCCAGTTCATGCGTGTGCTGAACGTCTCGGATGCGCAGACCTATTCGATCGAAGCGGAAGCGGCCACGAACCTCTCCTTTATAGGGCGCGCCCTGTCTGGCGTCGGGCTCGGCGCGACGGCGAGCGCGGAGCGCAAGCCGGTCGTGTCGATGTCGCCGATGGACGACGCGGAGTTCGCCACTGCGCTCCTGACCCCGCTCACCACGGCCGATCTGGCGCTGCTGGCCAGTTCGGGCTGGTCGATCGAGCGGATTCTGCTGTGCTGCGTGGAGCGGGTGGGCGCGCTTTCGAATTCCCCACGCGCCTCAGGCCCGACACCGGCCGAAGTGCCCGACAACGCCGCCTTCCGCGCCTTCGCCGAAGAGGTGAGGGCGCTGCAGCGCGAAGAAGCCCTGTCGCTGATCTTCGACGGGGAGCGCACCTCGCTCGTTTTCTTCGGTGACGGCGTGGACGTCCCGCCCGCCCTGACCAGCCAGCTCGGCGTCGATATTGTCGATGACCGCGTGCCGCTGCGCTCGGTTTCCGAAACCGGCGAGACCGGCGTGCCGGTGCAGACCCGGTCGATCCTGGGCACGCTCTACGCGCTCTCTCACGCCGTCGACGTGCCGCCCGCGCACGCGCAGGCGGGGCTCGTCACCAACGCCTATCCGCTGTCGCCTTCGACGCCTGACTGGGAGACCTATCTCTCAGGCGCGTTCAAGGTGCATAGCGGCCGCGAGCGCCCCGACTCTGCGTTCGTGTCGGTCTTCTATCGCGGCCACTGGTTCTGGATCGACGACGCGGATCTCAATTCCAAGACCACGTTCAATCTGGTGGACTATCTCATCCGCCTGAAATCGGCCTCGGGCGGCGCCGCGCCGTTACTGACGCTGGGGCTGAACTGAGCGGTCTCAGTCCGCGCGCTTCAGCGCGAACTGAGCCACGTCGATCCGGCCCGTGTCGAAGCCCGCTTCGCAATAGGCGAAGTAGAACTCCCACATGCGCTTGAAGCGCTCGTCGAAGCCCATCGGGGCGATCTCCCCCCAGGCGTCACGGAAGCGTTCGAGCCAGCGTGACAGGGTGCGCGCGTAGTCCTTGCCGAACGCCTCCATGCTCTCGAAGGAGAGGTTCGCCTGGTCGAACTGCTCGCGCAGCTTCTCCACGCTCGGGAGCACGCCGCCGGGGAAGATGTAGCGCTGGATGAAGTCGGTGCGCCTGGCGTAGGTCTCGAACAGATCGTCGCGAATGGTGATGATCTGAAGCCCCGCCTTGCCGCCGGGCTTGAGGGTCTCGCGCACCTTGGAGAAGAAGCTCGGCCAGTATTCCTGCCCGACCGCTTCGAACATCTCGATCGAGGCCACCGCGTCGTACCGGCCGGTTTCGTCGCGATAGTCCTGCAGTTTGATGTCGACCTTTTCGCCGAGCTGATGCTTCTGGATCCGCTCGAGCGCGTAGTCGCGCTGGCTCGGCGACAGGGTGAGACAGGTCACCCGCGCGCCGACCTCTTTCGCCGCATATTCGGCGAACCCGCCCCAGCCGCAGCCGATCTCCAGCGCATGGCTTTCGGGTTTGAGGTCGATCATCCGGGCCAGCGAAGCGTATTTCTCGCGCTGGGCGTCTTCGAGGCTCTGCGTCGCGGTTTTGAAACGCGCCGAAGAGTAGGTCATTGAAGGATCGAGCCAGAGTTCGTAGAAATCGTTGCCCAGGTCGTAATGGGCCTCGATATTCTTGCGCGCACCCGCCTTCGTGTTGGCGTTGAGCTTGTGGTAGATCCAGTGAAACAGCCGGGTCAGCGGGCCGCCCTGTACGATCGAGTGCATCTCGTCGAGATTGGCGGAGAACACCGCGAGCACCGCCGGAAGGTCCGGGGTCGTCCAGTCCCCGTCCATATAGCTTTCCGCGAACCCGACATCGCCGCCCGCGAAGACCTTCCGGACGATGGCGTAGTTGGCGAGCTCGATCCTTGCGTCCGGGCCGGGCTTGCCGCCCTGAAACACAAGCTCGCGCCCGTCAGTCAGACGAACGGCGAGCGATCCCGCCCGTAATTTCAGAAGCATGCGCAATGCGAACCGCACCTGGCGGGGTACGTCGCGCAGCGTGTCGATGAGGGAGCCGTCGGCTCTTACGGCGTCGGAATAGGAGTTCGCGGCGTCGGTCATGAGGGGCGCTCCAAAGACGGGGCTTTCGACCCGTTACCCTAACGTTAATCGATGTCCGGGCCAAACCCGCTGCGACCGGCTTCGACGGTTTCGGCGAGGCTGGCGCGACCGGGCGGTTCCGGGCGGGAATGGTAACGCGCGCCCTTGGTCCAGAGCTTCAGGGCCTCGAAATGAATCGCGCCGATCGTCTTGAGCGTCGAGAAGGGCTGACTTGCGAACAGCCCCATGAGCGCGCCGGTGGTCAGCGCCCGGCGCTGCATCGCCATGGTCGCAAGAAAGTCCGGCTTGTCCGGGCGCTGCTTGAAGATGGTCAGCTTGAAGCGGTCGTCGGGCGCGCGCAGCGTGAAGTCGTAGCGGCCCGAGACGTCGAAGAAGGGCGAGACGTGGAAGACCTTGTCCGCGGCCTGGCGTTCGGAGCCGGAGCCGGCGCATGGCGCGACATAGGCGTGCGCGTCGCCAAACGTGTTGTGGACCTGATAGATCACGCCGGCCAGAGCGCCGTCACCACGCCGGGCGAAGTAGATAGAGAGCGGATTAAACACGTAGCCGAGCACGCGCGGCGCGCAGAGCAGTTCAAGCCGGCAGCCGGCGACATCAATGCCGGCCTCGGAGAATCGGTTTCGCGCCCAGCCGGCGAGCGGCGCGCCGTCGCGAGCGCCGTGATCGCGCTCGAAGAAGCTGTAGAGATTGAACCGCTCGACGGAGAACAGCCGGCTCATCCGCGCCGCCTCGCCGAGCCGTTCGAGATCGATCAAAAGCGAGGCGATCCGGTAATTGAACCGGTGCAGGAAGGGCGCACGCCGTTCGTGGACCGTCCGGCCCACATAAAGCGCGGCGGGCGCGGGCAGGGCGCTCATTCGGCCGCCGTGGTCTTGCCGGAGGCGCGTGCCGGGGCTTGCGTGTCGCGCTGTCCCCATGGGCCGCCGCTGATATCGCCCTCGGCGAACGCCCAGGGGATCTGACCGCCCAGGCGCAGGGCTGCGCGCAGGCCCGATCGAAGACCGTCCTCGTGGAAGCCGTAACCCAGCCAGGCGCCGGCGAACCAGGTGTGCCTGACGCCCTGGATGCGGTTGAAGATCCGCTGCGCGGCCATGCCCGGCGAGCTGAACTGCGGGTGGTCGTACTGGTAGCGGCCGAAGGTCAGCGCCGGATCTGGCTCACGGGCCGGGTTCAGCGTGACGAAAAGCGGCGTCTTCGCTGCAATGCCCTGAAGACGGTTCATGTCGTAGGTGACAGACGCCTTCGTCTCGCCCGCCTCGCGCAGATAGCACCAGGCGGCGCGCGCACCCTTGCGGCGGGGGAGAAGACGCTCGTCGCGGTGAAGCACCGCTTCGTTGGGCGCGTAGGGGATCGCGCCCAGCATGTCGCGTTCGTCAGGCGTTGCGTCGGCGAGCAGCTTTCGGGCCTGATCGGAATGGCAGGCGAGGATCACTTCGTCGAAGCCATGCTCGCGCCCCTCCGCGTCGGTGACGATCACGCCACCGGACGTGCGGCGCACCTGCGCGGCGGCCGGCGCGAAGGTGCAGCCGGCGGCATCGAGATCAGCGGCGATCTTCTTCACATACACCTTGCTGCCGCCTTTGACGGTGCGCCATTTCGGGCGCGTGGCGTGCATGAGACGGTGGTTCTTGAAGAACCGTACGAACGCCTCGGCCGGGTAGGCGCGCATGTCGTCCTCGGTCGAGGACCAGATCGCCGCGCCCATCGGCAGCAGGTAGTTATGCTGGAAGCGTTCTCCGACGCCGAGCTTGTCGAGATACTGGCCGAGCGACAATCCGAACAGCCGGCCCGCCTGAAGGTCGGCCTGTGCATTGGCGTTAAAGCGCAGGATGTCGCGGAGCATCCCGTGATAGCCGGGGCTCAGCGCGTTGCGCGGATCGGCGAAAAGGCCAGACAGCCCGTTCGAGGACCATTCGAGCCTGGCGTCCAGGCTGAACCCGAAACTCATGTCGGTCTCGAAGGTCTCGATCCCGAAATGCTCGAACAGGTTCGTGAGGTTGGGATAGTTCAGCGTGTTGAACACGATGAACCCGGTGTCGACGTCGATCGGCGAACCGTCATAGTCGATGCTCACCGTATTGGCGTGCCCGCCGAGGCGGTCGCGCTTCTCAAACACCGTCACGTCATGGACGTCGCGCAGCGCCCAGGCCGCGCCGAGCCCGGCGACGCCCGCGCCGACGACGGCGATCTTGCTGCGGCGGGAGAGAATCGGGTCCGGCGAACTCATGCGGCGTCCTTGATCTTTTCAAACGCCGCGAGGGCGCGTTTTCTGGCTTCGGCGTGATCGACGATTCGTTCAGGATAGGTCTCGCCCAGCGTCACGCCCGCTTTTCTCAGCGCGCTGCGATCCGCCTCCCAGGGGGCGTGGATCGCCTTCTTCGGCAAATCCTTCAGCTCGGGGACCCAGCGGCGGATATAGTCGCCTTCGGGGTCGAATTTCTGCGACTGGGTCACGGGATTGAAGATCCGGAAATAGGGCGCGGCGTCAGCGCCGGACCCGGCGACCCACTGCCAGCCTGCGGCGTTGTTGGCGAGGTCGGCGTCCACCAGCGTGTCCCAGAACCATTCCTCGCCGCGCCGCCAATCCACCATCAGATCCTTGATCAGAAAGCTCGCCGTGATCATGCGCACCCGGTTGTGCATCCAGCCGGTCGCCCAGAGCTGGCGCATGCCTGCGTCCACGATCGGATACCCCGTCATCCCCTTCGTCCAGGCGCGGAAGTGATCCTCCGAGCCGGACCACTCGAACTTATCGAACTTTTGCTGAAAGTTCGCCTCCGGAAAATCAGGGAAGTGGTACAGAAGGTTATAGCTGAACTCCCGCCAGGCGATTTCGGAAAGGAAGGTCTGAACGTCCTCCCGATCGCCCTTGTCAGAGGCGCGTATCGCCGCCCAGATCTGCCGGGGAGAGATCTCGCCATGATGCAAGTGGGCGGACAGCCCGGACGTGCCGTCCACGCCGGGGCGGTCCCTGGCTTCGGCGTAACCCTCCAGCCGATCGCGAATGAATGCGGCGAGCCGGCCCCGCGCGCCGGCTTCTCCGGGAGTCCACGCGTCTCTAAGACCGCCTGCCCAGTCAGGTTTGCTCGGTAGTAGCTTCCAATCCTCCAGCCGATCGGACTTCGGCGCATCGGCGAAAAGCCAGTCCTTCGGCGGGCCTGCGGCTTCGCTGGGTTCGTGTCCCGCCTTCAAGGCCTTCCAGAACGGGGTGTAGACCCTGTAGGGCCGCCCGTCCTTGGTTGAGACCTCCCAGGGTTCGGCGATGAGATTGGCCTTGAACGAGCGGACCGTGAGGCCGCGGTCGCTGAGATCAGACTTGATCTTCTCGTCGCGCCTTGTCGCCCAGGGTTCGTAGATGCGGTTCCAGTACACCGCCTCCGCGCCGGTCTCCTCGATGACTGCGTCCAGCGCCTTCGCGGCGTCGCCGCGGCGGAGCACGAGCGTTCCGCCGCGCTCCTCGATGGCTCCGGCCAGAGAGGCCAGCGAATGATGCAGCCACCAGCGCGACGCGCCGCCCGGCCGCCAGGTCCCGGCGCTCTCGTCATCAAGCACGTAGAGCGCGACGAGGGGGCGGCCGCTCGACACGGCGGCCAGCAGAGCCGGGTTGTCGGCCAGACGCAGGTCGCGGCGGAACCAGACGATGGCGGGGTTTTGAGATTTCTCTGAAGACATCGAGGTATGAAATGGGGCGCTGACAGGCAGGGTGACGCAACGGGCTTCATGTCGTAATACGCTGGTCTTTAAAGGGCGGATCACGCCGGATGCAGCCCGGCGCAGCGTCCGCGCCCGCAGAACATCGGAGCGTGCGCCATGCAGCCCAATTCAGTCGTCAGCGTCCCGCGTCCCAACGGCGAGGCGATCGAGGTCGGCAACGACAAGCCGCTGGTGATCATCGCAGGCCCGTGCCAGCTGGAAAGCCGCGAGCACGGGCTCGAGGTGTCCAGCGCACTCAAGGAAATCTCCGAACGCACCGGCGTGAAGCTGATCTACAAGACCAGCTTCGACAAGGCGAACCGCACCTCGCTGAAGGGCAAGCGCGGAATGGGGCTGGAAGCCTCGCTGCCGGTTTTCGCCGAAATCCGTGAGACCACCGGGCTGCCGGTCCTGACCGACATCCACACTGCAGAGCAGTGTGCGATCGCGGCCCAGGCGGTCGACATCCTGCAGATTCCGGCCTTCCTGTGCCGTCAGACAGACCTGCTTATTGCGGCCGCCGAGACCGGCAAGGTGATCAACGTCAAGAAGGGCCAGTTCCTGGCGCCCTGGGACATGGCCAACGTCATCGGCAAGATCACCGGCGCAGGCAACGCCAACATCCTCGCCACAGAGCGCGGGGTGAGCTTCGGCTACAACACGCTCGTGGTCGACATGCGTGCGATCCCGATCATGAAGGAAGCCGGCGCGCCGGTGGTGCTCGACGCCACCCACGCCGTCCAGCAGCCGGGCGGGCAGGGGACGTCCTCGGGCGGTCAGCGCCAGTTCGCCCCGCATCTGGCGCGCGCGGCGGTCTCTCTCGGGATCGCGGCGGTCTTCATGGAGACCCATCCCGATCCGGATAACGCGCCGAGCGACGGTCCGAACATGATCCCGCTGGACCGGTTCGAGGAGATCGTGCGCGACCTTCAGGCCTTCGACGCGCTGGCCAAGTCCAGCCCCGTCGTCAGCCTCTGACCGGCCGGGGCGGGGCGATGCAGCGCGAACGTGCAGCGCGGCTTCTCGCCGGCATGGCCGGCAAGCGCGCCCTCGTGGTCGGCGACCTGATCCTGGACAGCTTCGTCTACGGCAAGGTGGCGCGGATCTCCCGAGAGGCGCCCGCGCCGATCCTGTCGGAGGCCCGCCGCACGGCCATGCTAGGCGGCGCAGGCAATCTCGCGCGCAACATCGCCGCGCTCGGCGGCGAGGCGACCCTGATCAGCGTGCTCGGCGACGACGCCGAAGGTGCGGCGGGCGGCGAACTCGCAAGGCAGGCCTGCAAGGCGAAGCTCGTCACCGAACCGGGCCGATGGACGCCCACGAAAATTCGCTACGTCGCCCAGAACCAGCAGATGTTCTGCGTCGACCGCGACCCGCAGGGGCCGATCGCGGCTGAGACCGAACGCGCCGTAATCGACGCCGCCCGCGAGGCGATGAGCGGCTGCGATGTCGTGATCGTCTCCGATTACGGTCGCGGCGTGCTGACCCCGAAGGTGATCGCAGGGGTCGTCGCGATGGCGCGCGAAGCCGGCCTTCCGGTGACCGTCGATCCGCGCGGCGCCGGGTACGAGCGCTATGACGGGGCGAGCGTCATCAAGCCCAACGCCGACGAGCTTTCCGCCGAGACCGGCATGCCGGTGACCACCGACGCCGAGGCCGAAGCCGCGCTCGACGCGCTTCTGGGCCGGCTTGCTCGCACCGACGCGCTGCTGGTCACGCGCGGCGCGCAAGGCATGAGCCTGAAGACGCGCGGCGGCGAAATCGCCCATAACAGATCTCGCCCGCGAGACGTCTTCGACGTGTCCGGCGCTGGCGACACGGCGCTCGCCGCACTATCACTGGGGCTGGCCGCAGGCTATCCGATGGTCGAGGCGATGGCGCTGGCCGATCTCGCGGCGGGAGTCGCGGTCACCAAGCCCGGCACGGCCGTGGTCGCGCCCGAAGAGATCGTTCAGGACGCCGCACTCGGCGAAGACGCGCCGGACTGGCGTGTTATCGGACGCGACTCCGCCGCGGAGCTTGCGGACCGCTGGCGGGGGCAGGGGCTGAAGGTCGGCTTCACCAACGGCTGTTTCGATATCCTGCACCCCGGCCATCTCGCCGTGCTGCGGTTCGCGGCGAGCCATTGCGACCGGCTGATCGTGGGGCTCAATTCCGACGACTCCGTGCGCCGCCTCAAGGGACCGGACCGGCCGGTCAACGACACTCAGACGCGCGCGGTGATGCTCGCCTCTCTGGAAATGGTCGACCGCGTGGTCGTGTTCGAAGAGGACACGCCCGAGGCGTTGATCCGCAAAGTCCGGCCGGCGGTGATGATCAAGGGCGCGGACTACAAGGCCGACGACCTGCCCGGCGCGTCCTTCATGAAGGAGACCGGCGGCGAGGTTCTGCTGGCTCCGCTCCTCGAAGGGCGCTCGACGACCGGGCTCATCAACAAGCTGCGCTAGCCGCGCATCTCCGCCGGCGAGGTAGCGCCGCTTGGTCAGTCGGTCCGGCGGCCCGGATTTCTGAAGTCGTCGCCGAAGAAGATCGCGTTCGTCACCAGACGCGCGCTGCCCTTCATGTAGGCGCGGAAGACCGGGTTGTCGGAGAACAGGATCACCGATCCCGCCCCCTTGCGCTCGGCGTGCACCATGCCCGCGCCCTCGAGCATCTCGCGGTTTTCCTCCGACGCGTAGCCGGACAGGAGCGGGTCGTTATCCGCGAAACGGACCGGCAGGGCGAACGGGTTGTCGGACGGGGCGAACGCGCCGGTTCCGATCTTGTGAACGGGCAGCATCTCGTCGCTATAGCCGAAGCCGAGCGGATGGGTCGGATCGATCCGGGTCTCGAACAGCGCGCCGGAGATGAACACTTCCGCGTCCCAGGCGTCGATGTCTTCATAGCGGTCGGGCGCTTCGGCGCTGTCGGAGCCGCTGTCTTCCTCGCTCGCCTCATCGTTCTCGCCGAGGAAAGCGGCGGACGAGATGTCGTGCTCGGCCGCCCAGCGGGCCGCGCCGCGCGACGCGATCAGCACCCCGCCGCCGGAGATCCAGGTGTTCAGACGCTCCCGGAAGTCTTCGTCGAGCGCGCCATAGCGGCCGTCCGCCATCAGGATGTGGGTATAGCGGGCGAGATCCGCGCGCGAAAGCTCGGTCACGTCGATCATGCTGACGGGCATGTGCATCTCGTGATCGAGCAGGTGCCAGAGTTCGCCAGCGTCGTTCATCGACACCTCGCGGCCGGTGACCAGAAGGATTTCCGGTTTCTCCACATTGCCGAGCGCGAAGCCGCCGAGATCGGAACCGCGCGAGGTGAGGGCGGTCGTCGCCGCGTGTACGGTGACGGAGTCCTCCTCTGCGGCGCGTACCATCAGGGCGTGGATCTCTTCAGCCGAGAGGTCCTGTCCTGCGATCGGAACGACGATCGCGCCGCGTCCGGGCTCGACCTCGCCGGACGGGGTCCGGACCACCGTTTCGTCGGGGATCACGCGGGCGCGAAGCCCGGCGTCGAGCACACGGTAGAGCGCGCGTGGCGCGTACCAGCTGTCCCACTCCATCACATAGGCGTAGCGCGAACGCTCCGGTGCGGGCGCGGCGCGATCCATAGCCTCGACCGGCGCGCCGGCGACGTTTGGCGAGAACAGCCGCCCGCGAACTTCCGAATAGTCGAGATCCCAGGCCAGCGGCTGGGTCCAGCCCGACACGTCATAGAACTCGGCCTTGTCCTCGATCACGCGGGTCTCGAACAGGCCTTTCACGATGCGGTACTGGTCCTGGGCGACAGGGACGACGAAAGCTTCGCCGGGCTCGTAGACGCGGCCGTCCGCGCGGAGCGGCTGGCGCAGTTCGCGGACCTCGATCTCGTGAACGGCGAGCATCTCGAGGAAATCGGCGAGGCGTCCGCGATCGGTCGAGGTGAAGACGTAAGCGTTCACGGGATCGGAGGAGGCGAGCCGGCGGCTCTCGGCGAAGAAGGCGGCAAGATGCGCCTGCAGCTCTGACCGGCGCGCCTGACCGGCCCGGATCAGCGCCAGGGCCACGCGGGCCTGCTGGCCGACCTTGTCGTCATAGCGCAGCGTCCCGAATTCGGTCTCCTGGACGATGCCCCGCACCGAGCTTTGCTCGAACAGATAGGGGATCGACCCGACGAGACCCGGATAGCTCGATCCGTAGCCCAGGTAGAAATCGTCGAAGACCTCTTCAGACACGTAGAGCGCGCCCTCGCCGTCGAGCTGCTCGGCGAGGAAGCTGTTCATGTCGAGATTGAGCTCCAGCGCGTCCTGGCTCAGCAGCGGATGCAGCCCGTCGACCGGGCCGGGCGAGAAGAAGAAGGTGGAGTCCTTGCCCATCTCGTGGAGGTCGGCGGCGATATTTGGGAGCCAGTCGTGAGTGGCCGCGACGACGGCGCGCGCCTCCGGCTGGGTCACCGGGAGCCACTGCCGGTTGAGGTCGAACCAGTAATGGTTCGTGCGGCCCCAGGGCCATTCGTAGAAATGCTCGCGATGCTGGGGATCGGCGACCGGCGCGGCGGCGTGATGCATGTTCGTCCACTGCGCGAAGCGGTTCGCGCCGTCTGGATTGACCATGATCACGAGGTGCACGACCACCTCGTCCAGCAGGCGCTCGGCTTCGGCTCCCTGGGCGGCGGCCAGGTGATACAGGATGAGCTTTGCTGAGTCGTAGGCTGACGGCTCGGAGCCGTGCACGCCGTGCGTGATCTGAACGACGGCCGGATGATCGGCCGGCGGCTCGGGCGCGTTCGCACCGGACAGCGATTGCTGAACCGCGCGGATCTCATCGAGGCGCGCCTGATTGCGCGGCGAGGTGATCGTCACCCGGTAGATCGGCCGGCCGAAATGGCTCCGACCGATCTCGCTGACGCTCACCCGGTCCGACGCCGCATCGACGGCGCGGATATAAGCCTCGTGCATGTGCGGTGGGAAAACGATCTCACCGGCCTGGTAGCCGGTCACGTCCTCGGGCTTGGGAATGGACGCGGCGTAGCTGACGTTCTGATCGAGCAAGGCCTCGATCGGCTTGGGCTCGTAGGCGGCCGCGCCGGAGGCGGCCAGAACGCCGAGCGCGAGCCCGGCCAGCAGGTGACGCAGCATGGAGGTCTCCCCGACCCTTTGTGACTTTTGCGCGACGGTAAGCGGTCGTCACGGCCCGTCAAGCATGCCGGACCGCAGCGTGCAGCTACCGTTTGCGCTTCCGCGCGTTAGGTTCCGCCCAAGCCAAGGCACCTGAGGATGACCGACATCATGAACGCCCGCCGCACGCTTCTGCTCGCTTTCGCCGCCAGTTCTGTGCTCGCGCCCGCCGCCGCCGCCCAGAGCGACGAGGTGATCGTGGTCACCGCCACGCGCGCAGAGGAAAGCCGCGACGCCGCCATAGCGCCCGTCGCGGTGCTGGGCGAGGGCGAGATCGAGCGGCTTGGGGCGCATCACATGGCGGAGGCGCTGAACCGGCTGCCAGGCGTCTTCATCCATCGCGGCAACGGTGTGGAACACCTGACCGCCATCCGTTCTGCGGTGCTGAGCGGCGGGGCCGGGGCGGGCAGCTTTCTCTATCTTGAAGACGGCATCCCGATGCGCGCACCGGGATTCGCCAACATCAACGGGCTGATGGAGGCGGTGGACGGGCTCGCGAGCCGGATCGAAGTGATCCGCGGTCCGGGTTCGGCCGTGTACGGATCGAACGCGCTGCACGGGCTCGTCAACGTGATCACGCCCGAGCCCGCCGACGCCGGCGCGCTGTTCGAAGTCGAGGCCGGCTCGTTCGGCCGGGCGCGGCTCAGAACCTATGCGGGCGGCGAAACCGGATTCGGTTCGGCCTGGGGCGGGCTCTCGATGCGCCGCGAGGACGGCTGGCGGGATGACGCGGGGCTGATGAAGGCGGGCGCTCGGGCGCGGTTCGACGGGACGGTCGGGCGAACCGAATGGTCGCTGCGAGGAACGCTGATCGACATCGATCAGGAGACCGCCACCTTCGTGGACGGGTTCAAAGCCTATGAGGATGAAGACCTGTCCAGGCGTAACGCCGATCCGCTCGCCTTCCGCAATGTCGAGGCGGCGCGCGCGAGCCTTCACCTCGACCACGCCTTCTCCGATGCGCTGAGCCTTTCGGTTGTGCCTTACATACGGTCGAACCGCATGGATTTCCGCCTGCACTTCCTGCCGAGCCTCGCGCTGGAGCGGACCGGCCATGACAGCGCCGGCTTCCAGTCCGCGCTGACCTGGGAAAGCGCCGCGACCCGCATTACGGTCGGCGCCGACGCGGACCTGACCGAAGGCTTTCTCTACGAGTTCCAGGACGAGCCGACGCGCGGGCCGTTCGTGCAGGGTCTGCACTACGACTACGTGGTTGACGCCACGGTGCTCGCAGGGTTCGTGCAGGCGCGTCACGCTCTGGCCGACACTGTCTCCATCGAAGGCGGGGTGCGGGTCGAGGAGACGACCTATGAATACGACAATCGCGCTCCGGACGGCGCGATCGGGCGCTATCTGCGTCCTGCAGACCGGACCGACGACTTCACCACGGTGACGCCCAATCTGGGGCTGACCTGGCGAGCGCGCGAAGATCTCATCGTCTTCGCCCGCGCCGCACGCGGAGTTCGCGCGCCGCAGACCGCGGAGCTTTACCGGCTGCAGCCCGGCCAGCAGATCGAGGGCATCGAACCCGAAGAACTCGACAGTCTCGAGGCCGGCGTGCGCTTCGGGCTCGCCGATCGCGGCCGGATCGAGCTGACCGGTTTCGTCATGGAGAAGCGCAACGTGTTCTTCCGTGACGCGGACGGGTTCAACGTCACCGACGGCGCGTCCGAGCATCACGGGATCGAACTCGACGCCGCGCTCACCCTCACCGAGACGCTGAGCCTCGCGGCATCGGCGACCTGGGCGGTTCACGAATACGCCTTCGACCGGCCAGTGAGCCGGGGGTCTGAAACGATCGTCGATGGCGCGCGGCTGGACACCGCGCCGGAATGGCTGTGGAACGCGCGCCTGCTGTGGGAGCCCCGGACCGACATCGACATCGAAGCCGAATGGGTCCATGTCGGGGAGTATTTCGCCGACGCCGCGAACTCGGCCACCTATGAGGGTCACGACCTTCTGAACCTTCGAGGCGCCTACGAGCTGGGCGAACACTGGGAGGTGTTCGGCGCGGTGAGAAACGTCTTCGACACCCGTTACGCCGAGCGCGCCGACTTCGCCTTCGGCGGCTATCGCTACTTCCCCGGAGAGCCGAGAAGCGTCTCGATCGGCGTGCGCGTCAGCCGCTGAGCTTGCCCTGAGGCGGGCAAGCGGGCTAGCTCCCACCCGAACTTCAGGGAGAGCCTCATGCCCGTGCGCACCGGCGGACAACATCTCATCGACGCGCTCGCCGCGAACGGCGTGGACCGGATCTTCGGCGTGCCCGGGGAAAGCTTTCTCGCCGCGCTCGATGCGCTGCACGGCGCGAGGATTCCCTTCATCCAGTGCCGGCACGAGGCCGGCGCGGCGAACATGGCCGAGGCCGACGGCAAGCTGACCGGCCGGCCGGGGATCTGTTTCGTCACGCGCGGTCCTGGCGCGACGCAGGCCGCAGTCGGCGTTCACACCGCTCTTCAGGATTCGACACCGATGATCCTGCTCGTCGGTCAGGTCCGGCGCGAGGACGAGGGACGGGAAGCCTTCCAGGAGCTCGATTACGCCCAGGCCTTCGCCGGCATCGCCAAGGCGGCCTTCGAGATCCGCGACGCCGCCCGCATCCCCGAGCAGATCATGCGCGCCTTCTCGCTCGCCCTGAACGGGCGGCCCGGCCCGGTGGTGGTGGGGCTGCCCGAAGACATGCTGAGCGGGCCGGCGGACGCGCCCGCTGCCCGCCCCTTCATGCCCGCCCGCAGCGAACTCGGCGCACACACCGCCGCGGAGATCGCCGCCCGCGTCGAAGCGGCCGAGCGCCCCGTGCTGATGGTCGGCGGGCCGGGCTGGGACGGCGAGGCGCGCCAGGCGATCGTCGATTTCGCTACGACGCTCAATTGCCCCGTCGTCACAAGTTTCCGCGTCAAACATCTGATCGACAACATGCATTCGCATTACGCGGGCGAAGCCGGGATTGGCGCGTGCCCCGCGGTCGTGCAGACCCTGCGTGAGAGCGACTTGCTGCTCGCTGTCGGGCCGCGCCTCGGCGAGATGACGACGCAGAGCTACGACCTGTTCGACGTGCCCGACGGCGTCGCCGACCGGCTGATCCACATCCACCCCGGCGGCGAGGAGACCTCGCGCGTCTACCGGCCTTCTTTATCGGCGACCGCATCGCCGGGCGCGGCGATGGTCGCGCTGGCCGCGGCGGCGTCGCCGTCGGAGAACACCGGCGCCCGGCAAGCGTGGGTGGAGCGGGCGCGGGCGAGCTATGACGCCTGGATCGAGCCGGTGAGCGTCACCGGCGCGGTGAACCCCTCGATCATCTGGCGTCAGACCAGCGAAAAGCTGGGCGGCGAGGCGATCATGACGAACGGCGCGGGCAATTTCGCCGCCTGGCTGCATCGCTTCTGGACCCATCGATGCTGCCCGAGCCAGCTCGCGCCGACCTCCGGCGCAATGGGCTACGGCCTGCCCGCCGCGATCGCCGCCAAGCTCCGCCACCCGGAAAAGCCGGTCATCGCAGTCTGCGGCGACGGGGATTTCATGATGGCCGCGTCGGAGCTGGCCACGGCGGTGCAACACCAGGCGAACATCGTCGTTTGTGTATTCGACAACGGGGCTTACGGCACGATCCGCATGCATCAGGAGAAGCATTATCCGGGCCGCGTCAGCGGGACCGGCCTCGCCAATCCCGACTTCAAGGCGCTCGCCGAAGCCTGCGGCTGCGCCGGCTTCTTCGTCGAGCGGACCGAAGACTTCGCCGCCGCGCTCGACGCCGCGCTGAACGCCGGCCGCCCCGCGCTCATCCACGTCAAGCAATCACTCGCCGACATCGCCCCGGGCAAGACCCTTCAGGTGTGAGCGGGCGCACCGCATTGCCCGCCCGCCGCCGCTCGTCTATCTCGCCCCCAACGCCGCGCAAGACCGGAGCCCGTTCATGTCCCAGTCCTTCTATGATCGCCTGAAATCAGAGCTTTCCGAGATCGAGGCGGAGGGGCTCTACAAGCGAGAGCGGCTGATCACGAGCCAGCAGTTTTCCGAGATCGACGTGAAGACCGGCGCGGGCGAGAAGCACGTGCTGAATTTCTGCGCCAACAACTATCTGGGGCTGGCGAACCGCCCCGAGCTGATCGAAGCCTCGAAGAATGCGCTCGACCGGTACGGCTACGGGGTCGCTTCAGTGCGCTTCATCTGCGGCGCGCAGGAGATCCATCGCGAGCTCGAACAGCGCCTGGCGAAATTCACCGGTCAGGAGGACGCGATCCTTTATGCGGCCGCCTTCGACGCCAATGGCGGGGTGTTCGAGCCGCTGCTGGGCCCTGAGGACGCCATCGTGTCCGACGCGCTCAACCACGCCTCGATCATCGACGGCGTGCGCCTGTGCAAGGCCAAGCGCTACCGCTACGCCAACTCCGACATGAACGATCTCGAGGCCCAGCTGAAACAGGCCCGGGCTGACGGCGCGCGAACGATCCTGATCGTCACCGACGGCGTGTTCTCGATGGACGGCTATATCGCTGATCTGAAATCGATCTGCGATCTGGCCGATAAATACGATGCGCTGACCATGGTCGATGACTGTCACGCCCACGGCTTCATGGGTGCGAAAGGGCGCGGCACGCCGGAGCATTGCGGCGTCATGGGCCGGATCGACATCATCACCGGCACGCTGGGCAAGGCGCTCGGCGGGGCGATGGGCGGGTTCACGGCGGCGAAGCAGGAAGTCGTGGACATGCTGCGCCAGCGCTCTCGGCCTTACCTGTTCTCGAACTCGCTGGCGCCGTCGATCGTCGGCGCGAGCCTGACCGCGCTCGACATGGTCGAGGCTGGCGACGATCTGCGCGCACGCCTGTTCGACAACGCGAAGCGTTTCCGGACCGGCATGAGCGAAGCCGGGTTCGAGCTTCTGCCCGGCGAGCACCCGATCATCCCGGTCATGCTGGGCGACGCCGCTCTGAGCCAGAAAATGGCCGACGCGCTGATGGACGAGGGGGTCTATGTGATCGGCTTCTTCTATCCGGTGGTGCCCAAGGGCAAGGCGCGCATCCGCACCCAGATGAGCGCAGCGCACACACCCGAGATGATCGACCGCGCGGTGGACGCGTTCACCAAGGTCGGAAAACGGCTCGGCGTGGTCTGAGGCGCGCCGCGCCGCCGCACGGCAACAGCAGCGGTTCAGGAACTCTCCGTCTCCCTAAGGCGTAACGCAGCGGAACACCTGCGATTTGATGGGAGACGATTTGATGACCCGCACTTTCACGCTGATGCTCTCGGCGAGCGTGCTCGGTATCGCCGCGTGCGCCGAAGAAGCCGCCGAAACCGAGAACGCGGCCGAGAACGCCGCCGCTGAAACCGATCAGGCGGTCGAAACCGCCGCTTCCGAGACTGATCAAGCCGCCGAAAACCTGGCCGCCGAAACCGATCAGGCGGTTGAAGGCGCTGCGCGGGAAACCCGCGAGGCCGGACGGGACGCCGAACAGGCGATGGACGACTCCGACGAGCCCGAAGCGCGCCTCGAAGACGGCATGCGCTTCGACGAGGGTGATGAGAACCCCGAGGAAGACAGCCTCGGGCAGAACCCGGCCGTCAATCTCGCCCAGGATCTCGCCGCTGGCCCGACGGGCATGGCCGCAGGCGTCGCCGCCGGGCTGAGCGGCGATGCGGAGGCCTATGTCCGTAACGTCGCGCTCGGCAACATGTACGAGATCCAGGCCGGCGAAATCGCGATGGAGCGCGGCAACTCCGAAGAGGTCCGCGCGATCGGCCGGAAGATCGTCACCGACCATGAAGTGCTTCAGGACCAGCTGCGCGATGCGCTGCAACAGGCCGGGCTCGACTGGGAGCTGCCCACAGAGCTCGAAGGCCGGCGTCAGGGGCTGATCGACAATCTCAACGCCGCGTCCGACATCGATTTCGACGCCGCCTTCCTGCACCAGCAGGAAGCCGCCCATATCGAGGCTGTCGCCCTGCATGAAGGCTTCGAGGCCGCCGGCGATGTCGACGCGCTGACCGAATACGCCGGCCGGGCCGGGAACATGGTCCAGGGCCATCTGGCGCAGGTGACCGAAAACCTGCCCGCAGCCGTCGACGGCGAGTGAGGTGCGCGGCGTTTGCCGGGCCGTCGCCCGGAACAACGCGGCCGCCTCATACGTAATCGCAGCTGAAGCCGAATAGGGAGATCACCATGCTCCGCTCATTGCTCTTCGCCGCGTCGGCGAGCGCGCTGGCCGTCGCCGGGTGCGCCGACGACGAGGCGAGCGAAACCCGCACCGCCGACGCCGGCATGGACGCCGAAACCGAGTTCGCCGAGACCCGCGAGGAACGGACCGATCCGTCCGAGGCGGGCCTGCGCAACGCCGGGGTCGACTCGGAAAGCGGCGTCGGCGAACGCGCCGGGTCGGACATGAGCGGCGCTGAAGGCGATCCTGACGCGCCGCAGAGCGAAGCGGTGAGCGACTTTACTTACGGCTCCGACTACGCCGAATCCGGCATGGGCGAATCCCCGCCCATGGACGCCATGCAGATCGCGGCCGAAGCGGTCGGCGGGCTTTCCGGCGACGCGCTCGAAAATCTCTCCGCAGAGCAGTATGTCCGTCAGGTCCAGCTCGCGAACATGCTGATGATCGAGGCGGGACGCATCGCGGCCGAACGGGCCGGTGAGCCGTCCCTGCGAACGCTCGGCGAGGAGATCGTGGAGACCCACGAGAACCAGACCGAGTCCCTGAATGAGGCGATCGAGACCGCCGGTCTCGACGTCGATCCGCCCGAGGACCTGACCGAGCGCGGTCAGGAGATGGTGGATGCGCTGAACGAGACCGCGACGGTGAATTTCGACCCGGTCTTCGTCCGCATGCAATCCGGCGCTCACGAAGCGATGGGCCGGCTGCACCTGGCTTACGCCGACAGCGGCGAGGAAGAGGTGCTCAAGACCTTCGCTGAAGCCTCCGCCGAGCTCGCCAGCGAACGCTTCGACCAGATCCGCAACGACCACGAGGCCGCGCTCGACCCCAATTGAGGAGCACCGTATTCGTTAGGAAAGGCCCCGCCGGTCTGGCGGGGTTTTTTCGTATGGGCGATCCCGCTCTGGGCGAAAATCCGTGCCCTTCGCTCCGGTTCGTGGCAAGGTTTTGTTAACCGGCGAACAGGAGGGGACCTCATGGCCGCGATCGACAGCACCGCCGCAAACCCGGCGCGCCCGTCAGACGAGCTTCTGCCGTTTCTCAATAATTTCCACGACATCTTCACAACGATCGGCGTGGTAATCCTGTTCTCGGGCCTCGGGCTCGGCGCGGTTCAAGTGATGGACGCGGCCGGCTACGACACCGGCAGCCTGGCCTTCGACGTGCTCTGGAACGTGCTGGCCGTTGCGATGGGGGCGGCCGCATGGCTGCTCTCGTCGATTCTGGTGGGCAAGCAGCGCCGCATTCTTCCGGGCATTGTGCTCACGCTGGTTTTCGCGGGTTCCATCGGCGCCGTGCTCGCTTACGTCTACACCAAGCTGACCTTCGGCGAGGCGGACTTCGAGGCCGCCTTCGCCGGGTTCGACGCGCTCGGGGACGCCGAAGCGCCGACGCGGGCGGCGATCGCCGCGGCGCTGGCCGACGTGCCGATGGCTTACCGGATCTGGCCGGTCGGGGTCGCCGCCTGCCTGACGGTTCCGATCGCGATCTACTATGCCGCCTTCCGCCTGCCGTTCGCAGGCGGGCTCGCCGGGCTGGGCGTGGTCTGGATCGCTTTCGCCGCGCTGTTCGTGGCCGATCCCTACACCGCGCTCGTGTTCAATCCGCTGGTCAGCCTGCTGATGGGGCTGACCCTGTTTCTCGCCGGGATCTGGTTCGACGCGCGCGATCCGGATCGCCAGACGCGCCTCTCGGGCACCGGCTTCTGGCTGCACTTCTTCGCCGCGCCGACGCTTTTGAGCGCTGCGGTGACCATCGCCAGCGTCGGGCTGCGCCTGGACGAGGCCGACTTGGAGAGCGCGCAGATCGCCGGCGTGTTCGGCGCCTTCGCGATGGAAGACGCCGGCGCGGCGGTGCGGACCGCCGCGGTCACGCTTGCCGTGATCTTCGCGTTTGCGATCGTCTCGCTTCTGATCAATCGCCGCGCGCTGATCGTGTCGGGCCTGATCACCGCCGGCGTCGCGACGGCGGCGCTTGTGAACCTGCTCGGCTTCGACGGCGCGGTGGTCGCTGCGATCACGCTCCTGCTGCTGGGCGGGTTTGTGGTGCTTCTGGGCGCGGCGTGGAATCCGGTCCGGCGCGTGCTTCTCGCGCCGTTCCCGAAAAGCGGGCCGATCGCCCGGGTGTTTCCCCCGGCCGACGGGCGGGAGTAGGGGGCGCTGGCGAGAAGGTCTTTTCGGCGGGGCGGCTTCGTGCTGAAACAGCGCGCCGTTCCGCCGAACCAGGACCCCCGCCGATGAAAGCCCTCGTCAAAGCCGAAGCGAAAGAAGGCCTGTGGATGCAGGATGTCGACAAGCCCGAGATCGGGCCGGACGACGTTCTGATCCGGGTGCACATGACCGCGATCTGCGGCACGGATGTGCACATCTACAACTGGGACGACTGGGCGGCGAAGAACGTGCCCGTGCCCATGGTGGTCGGCCACGAATTCGGCGGGATCATCGAGGAGGTCGGCCGCGACGTGCATCGGGTGAAGCCCGGCCAGCGCGTTTCTGGTGAAGGCCACGTCGTGGGCGAGAAATCGCGCGCGGTGCGCGCCGGACGCTTCCATCTCGACCCCGAGACCAAGGGCGTGGGCGTGAACATGCCCGGCGCCTTCGCCGAATATCTGCGCATTCCCGCCTTCAACGTCGTACCGCTGCCCGACGATGTGGAGATGGAGCAGGCGGCTTTTCTCGATCCGCTGGGCAACGCGGTGCACACCGCGACCGCCTTTGATCTGGTCGGCGAAGACGTGCTGATCACAGGGGCTGGACCGATCGGCATCATGGCCGCCGCCGTGGCCCGCCATTGCGGCGCGCGCCACGTGGTCGTCACCGACATCAACCCCGACCGCCTCGCCCTGCTCGAACAGGTCGCGCCGACCGCCGTGCCGGTGAACACCGGCAAGGAAGACCTTAGGGACGTCATCGCCCGGCTGAAAATGACCGAAGGCTTCGATGTCGGCCTGGAAATGTCTGGCGCGGAGCCCGCCTTCAAGCAGATGGTCGATCACATGGTGATGGGCGGCAAGATCGCCATGCTGGGCCTGCCCGGAAAGCCGTTCACGCTGGACATGGGATCGCTGATCATGCGCGCGATCACCTTCAAGGGCATTTACGGCCGGGAGATGTTCGAGACCTGGCACAAGATGCTGGCGATGCTGCAATCGGGCCTGGACGTCTCGAAGCTGATCACCCACCGCCTGCCGGCCAGGGAATTCCAGACCGGCTTCGACGCCATGCGCTCGGGCAAGGCGGGCAAGGTGATCCTGGATTGGCGGAAGGTGTGAGCTGACAGGGCGGGGCGGTTCGGTGCAGGGTTCGGCCATGACACCGAACCTCCTGCCTCTTGATTTCACCGAACTGCCCGCTGAGCAGATGCGCGAACGCGCCCGCGCCTTTTACGAGGCGATGGCGGCACGCCGGACCGTGCGCGACTTCTCCGGCCGCGACGTGCCGCGCGAGATCATCGAGACCGCGATCCTCACCGCCGGAACCGCGCCGAACGGCGCGAACCACCAGCCCTGGCATTTCACGGTGCTGGGCAAGGGCCCGCTGCGGGCGAAGCTTCGCGAGGCGGCCGAGGCGGAGGAACGCGCCTTCTACGCCGGCAAGGCCGGGGAAGAGTGGCTCGAAGCGCTCGCGCCGATCGGCACCGATGCGAACAAGCCCTTCCTCGAGACCGCACCCTGGCTGATCGCGGTGTTCGGCCAGAAGCGCGGCGGGCCGGAGCCGGGCGACCAGAAGAAGAACTACTACGTCACCGAAAGCGTCGGGATCGCCTGCGGCTTTCTTCTGGCGAGCCTTCATCAGGCGGGGCTGGCGACACTCACGCACACGCCCAATCCGATGGGGTTTCTGACCGAGATCTGCGAACGTCCGTCTACGGAAAAGCCTGTGATGCTGATCGTCACGGGTTATCCGGCCGATGACGCGTCCTATCCCGAGCACGCCGCTCGCAAGAAACCCCTCGATCAGATTTGCGATTTCAGATGATCTGCCTGGCATGGCCGCCCGGCTAAGTGGGCGATGTCAGGCGCTGAACAGGTCCGCCTGGCCGTGCGTTGACCTTGCGAAGCGATACGCAAGGAGCTTTCCATGCCGATCCTCACCGCCGCGGCGCTGCTCACGATGCAGGCCGCCCAGCCCACGCCCGCCCCCGACGTCGAGGATTATCAGCGCCAGACGATGATCAAGGCGCGCTGCCGTGAGTACACCGCCGACACCGATGCGGACGGGGTGGTCGATTTCGACGAGTACACGGCCTACCGCGAAGAGACCTTTCACGGCTGGGATCTCGACGCCAGCGACGATTTGAGCCTCATGGAGGCTGAAACCTGCTGGGTCGTCCGCGGCGGCGAACGCGAAACCGCGCCGTTCCGCGACTTCGACCTCAATGACGACCGGATCATCGGCTACGAGGAATACCACCCCGAAGGCTGGTGGGAGCAGGCCGACGCTGATGCGGACGGCGTGCTCGAACCGGAGGAATGGCCGGAGGCCTTCCAAGACTAGGAAGAGGCGCGCGGCTAGACCCGTACCCGCTTTTCGCTGGCCGTCACCGACCAGATCAGCGCGATCACCCAACCGACGACTGTCCAGCCGAGCAAGAGGTTGGTGAGGAAGATCGCGAACCCGTTGTGATGGCCGCGCGCCAGCGCCACGATGGTGGGCAGGAAGTAGGTCAGCGCGGAGATCAGCAGCAATTCCATGGGGAGGCTCCCTTTATCGATTTTCGATAAAGATAGGGGCGCTCGGGCGGGTTCGCAAGTGACAGGGCCGTAACCTTATGAAAAAGCCCCGGCACAGCGCGCCGGGGCTTTCCCTGTAAGCGAAGGCGAGGGCGGTCAGGCGCCCTCGGTCTCCGTGCCGGGGAACTCGTAGTCCTTGAACATGTCCCGCAGCTTGGTCTTCAGGATCTTGCCGGTCGCGCCCAGCGGCATCTCTTCGATGAACTCGATCCCGTCGGGCAGCCACCATTTCGGCACCCGCTCGGCGAGGTATTCGCGGATGGAGTCTGCGGTCGGGCTCGTGTTCGGCCTGGGCTGCACGATCAGCAGCGGGCGCTCCTGCCATTTGGGATGGCGGTGACCGATCGCTGCGGCCATGGCGACGTCCGGATGGCCCATCGCGGCGTTCTCGAGATCGATCGAGCTGATCCATTCCCCGCCGGACTTGATCACGTCCTTGGAGCGGTCGGTGATCGTCATGTAGCCGTCTTCGTCGATATGGCCGACATCGCCGGTGCGGAACCAGCCGTCGTCGGTGAAGGCTTCGGGGCCCGCGCCGCGGTAATAGCTCGAGATGATCCACGGCCCGCGCACCTGGATGTGCCCGGCGGACTGGCCGTCGCGCGGCAGGATGTTGCCGTCGTCGTCGACCGCGCGCATGTCCACGCCGTACATCAGCCGGCCCTGCTTGAGCTTGATCTTGATCTTCTCCTCGTCGGAGAGATCGTCATGTTTGGGCAGGAGCTTACCGACCGTGCCCAGCGGGCTCATCTCGGTCATGCCCCAGCCCTGCTGCATCTCCACGCCGTACTCGTCCTGATAGGCGCGCAGCAGCGCCTCGGGCATGGCTGAGCCGCCCATCAGCACCTTGTCGACGGTGTCGATGCGCTTGCCGCTCTCGCGCAGATACTGCAGCAGGCCCAGCCAGACGGTGGGCACGCCGAGCACGAGATTGACCTTCTCGCCCTCGACCAGCTCCTGGATGGATTTGCCGTCGAGCTGCGCGCCCGGCATGACGAGCTTCGCGCCGGCCAGCGCCGCGGCGTAGGGCACGCCCCAGGCGTTGACGTGGAACATCGGCACCACCGGCATGATCACACCGTCGGCGCCGACCCCGACCGCGTCGGAGGTCGCCGACATCAGGGCGTGCAGTACGGTGGAGCGGTGCGAATAAAGCGCGCCCTTGGGCTCGCCGGTCGTGCCGGAGGTGTAGCACAGGCCCGCCGCCGCGTTCTCATCGAACTCGGGCCACTCGTAATGGTCGTCGGCGTTCGACAGCAGCGTCTCGTAGACGTCGACCTTGGTCTGGATCTGCGGCTTGGTCGGCTCGGCGGTCATCGCCACCCAGCGCTTGACCGTCTTGCAGTGCTTGGCGATCGCATCGACGATCGGCGCGAAGGTCACGTCGAAGAAGACGTGCTTGGACTTGGCGTGGTTGATGATCCACGCGATCTGCTCAGGGCCCAGGCGCGGATTGGCGGTGTGGATCACCGCGCCGACGCCGGAGACCGCGTAATAGAGCTCGAGATGGCGGTGGGTGTTCCACGCGATGGTGGTCACCCGGTCGCCCGGCTTCACCTTGAGCGGACCGGTCAGAACGTTTGCGAGCTTCTGCGCGCGGGCATGGCAGTCCGCATAGCCGTAGCGGTGAACTTCGCCGGTGTCGGGCAGGCGGGAGACGATCTCCCGGCGGCCGTGGTTCATGGCTGCGTGCTTGAGAAGGTCCGCGATCATAAGCGGACGGTCCATCATCTGGCCGCGCAACATGGTGTCTCCTCCCTCATATGTGCGCCGGGCCGGCCGCCGTCTGATCGCAGCGCGCTTCGGCCCGGTGGTCTCGAGCCCATCAAAGTCGCGCCCGGCCCGTCGCGCAATACCCGGACGCGCAAATTCTCGCTTGAAAAACCGCTGCGCGCAGTGTGGAAAAGCCGACCATGAGCGTTGCGATTCCAACCTTTGAAGACGTCAGCGCCGCCGCCCGGCGGATCGCTGGAGAGGCGGTCCGTACGCCGCTTCTGACCAGCGCTGCGCTGGACGCGCGGCTCGGCGGGCGGGTTTTCATCAAGCCTGAAGTCCTGCAGCGCACCGGCAGTTTCAAATTCCGCGGCGCGTTCAACGCTCTGTCGAAACTTGACGAAGCGCAGCGCGAAGCCGGCGTGGTCGCGTTCTCCTCGGGCAATCACGCCCAGGGCGTCGCGGAGGCCGCGCGAATTCTGGACATGCCGGCGATCATCGTGATGCCGTCCGATGCGCCGGAGATCAAGAAGGCCGGGGTTCTGGCGCGCGGAGCGCAATTGCGGCTCTATGATCGGGAGACCGAAAGCCGCGAAGCGATCGCGCAAGAGCTCTGCGAGCGCTCCGGCGCTGCGCTGATCCCGTCCTTCGATCATCCGGACATCATCGCCGGGCAGGGCACGTCGGGGCTTGAGATCTTCGACGACCTGCATGCGCTCGGGGTGGCCGCCGACCGGCTCGTCTGCTGTGTCGGCGGGGGCGGACTGATCGGCGGGATCAACCTCGCCGCAGCCGAGCTGTCGCCCGAAACCGAGGTGTTCGGCGCTGAGCCCGAAGGCTTCGACGATCACGCCCGGTCTCTGGTGTCCGGCGCAAGTGAGACCAATGCGCGCAAGTCGGGCTCCGTCTGCGACGCGCTGCTCTCTGAAAGCCCTGGAGAAATAACCTTCGCCATCAACCGGCCCCGCCTGAGAGGTGTCGGCGTGGTCAGCGACGAGGAGGCGCTGGCGGCCGTTCGCTACGCGTTCGAGACGCTGAAGCTGGTCGTCGAGCCGGGCGGGGCGGCGGCGCTGGCCGCCGTGCTGAGCGGGAAAATAGAGACCGCCGGCCGGACCACGGTGGTGGTCCTGACCGGCGGCAATGTCGATCCGGGCGTGTTCGCCCGCGCGATCTCGGCCTAGAGCCGGCTTTCCGACCCGCCGAAGGGCGCGCCGGAGGCTTCGCCGTCTTCGTCCTCAGGATCGCCGAGATAGGGGCCTTCGGGCGCGATCTCGGTCTCCTCGTCCATTTCCTCGGACATGGCCTGGGCTTCACGCAGCGCGTCAACGAAATCCTCGGGAAGGGCCGGCAGGTCGCGCCGGAACTGACCGCCGGTCATGTCGGTCTCGATGTTCAGCGGGGCAGCCATCCCTTCGGACAGGCGAGCGCGATAGACCTGCACGTTCTCGATCACGCGCTGCACGTAGTTGCGCGTCTCCGAGAACGGGATGCTCTCAACCCAGTCGATCGGGTCGATGTCGCCGGTGCGCGGATCGCCGTAGCTTTCCACCCAGCGGCGGACGCGGTGACCGCCCGCATTGTAAGCCGCCAGCGCCATCACCAGCGAGCCGTCATAGTCGGTGACGACCTCTTCAAGGTGCGCCATGCCGAGCGTGAGATTGTAGTCCGGGTCGTCGGTCAGCCAGTGGAAGCTGTAGGGCACCTGCAGCTGCCGGGCGGTCTGGCGCGCCGTGGCGGGCATCATCTGCATCAGCCCGCGCGCGCCCGCACCCGAGACCGCCTGGGGATCGAACTCGGTCTCCTGACGGATCACCGAATAGGTGAGCGCGGCTTCGGGAACGATCGGCGCGTTCTCGGGCAGATCGATCACCGGATAGGCGCGTTCGGCCAGCACCATGCCCTGCATCCGGCCGGCCTTGGCCGCGCGCACTGCCTGACGCACGCGCAGGAAGTCGAGCGCGAGGTCGGCCAGCATGGCCTGCTCGATGTCGGTCTCCATCTCGTCGTCGTAGTGGTAGGTGAACACCCGGAAGAAATAGTCGCTGTCGATCTCCCCGAGCATGCGCATCGCCTTCACCGCTTCACGCTGCTCGAACGCGGCGCGTTGTTCGGCGGTCGGCACCGGATCGGGCGGCAGCTCGAGCGCGGCGGCGTCGGGGCCGAGCGCCAGCACGGCCAGCTGGCCGTAATAGGCGGTCGGGTGCTGGGCGGCGGCGGTGAAGCGCTCGCGGGCGAGGTCGAGATCGCCGGCGGCTTCTGCGGCGCGGCCCTGCCAGTATTTCGCGCGCGACAGCGAGACCGGCGTGGAGACGCCTTCCTGGAGCCGCTCGAAATGATTGAGAGCGGTTTCCGCTTCGCCGAGTTTCGTCAGCGCCAGCCAGCCGGCGAGGAACTCCGCATCTGCGAAGTCGACGCCCTCGGTCATGCCGTTATTGGCGGCGAGCTGATAGGCCGTGTCGAAATCACCGTCCCGGATGAGATCGAGGATCATGAGCTTGCGCTCGGTCCACATCGCTTCGAGCGCGGCTTCATTGCCGTGCTCGCCGGGCAGTTCAAGAAGCAGGGGAAGGGAGGTGTCCAGCCCAGAGCGCCGGCGCCAGCGGGCGCGCTCGTAGACGAGACCCGGATGGCTCTGAAGACTTTCGGGCACGGCGTCCACCGCACCGTCCACGCCGGCCGCGCGCGCGGCGAGACGGATGCGCGCCTCGGCGACACGGCGGTCGCCCGAGGTGAGTTCAGGCATCAGCCGGCTCGCCGCGGTGCGCTGGCCCGACCAGAGCAGGTAGTCGACGCGTTCGGCGTGATCGTCCTGGGAGAACAGATCGCCGTGCTCGCGCAGGACCTCGCTCTGATTGGACAGGCGAAGGGTCTCGCTGCGCCATGCCTGACGGATATGCTCGCGTCCTTCGTCGACCCGGCCGATATCGATCAGCGCTTCGCCGTAGGCGACGCGGCCTTCGCCGGTGACGGGCGGGTGTTCCTCGAACCAGGCGACGACTTCCGCGTCGCTGAGCCGGGACTCCTCGATCTTCCACTCCGCCTCGCGGCGGACGGCCCACTCGCGCGGCCAGCCGTCGAGCTGATCGACCGCCAGGTCGAGTTCGGCGAAGGAGGTTCGTGGGTCGCTGGTGGCGATGCGCCAGAGCAGGATCTTGTCGGCGACCGGATCTGAAATGTCCGCCCGGGCGCTGCGCACCGCCTCCCAGTCGTCCTCGTCGGCCGCGCGCATCGCGCGCCGGAACGCCGCGAAGTCCCGGTCGTTGAGGACCTCCGAGTAGTTCGGCGCATCCGGCTTCAACCGCGGGACCGGCGTGTCGGCGAGCGCACAGGGCGCGGCCGCGGTCAGCAGGGCTGCGGCGAGAGCGGCGGATCGAATGATCATGCGGGCAAGCCTCCGGCTGGTAAGCCCCTTCCAGAGGGAAAGGTGGGGTATGGTGAACGTCCTGTCCATGACGATCGCTTCGTCTTGGCGCAGCGAATTTGCAGTCGTATGGTCCGCGACCCTTTTTCTTCCGGCTTTTCAAGGTGACGCATGATGTTCAGCGGGTCCTTCACGGCTCTGGTCACGCCATTCAAGAACGGCGCCGTGGACGAGGCGGCGTTCGCCGATCTGATCGAGCGTCAGATCGCGGCGGGCACGCACGGCCTGGTGCCGGCTGGAACCACCGGCGAAACCCCGACCCTGGAGGCGGACGAGCGCCGCCGGGTGGTCGAGCTGACCGTGGAGATCACGCGCGGCCGCGTGCCGGTGATCGCAGGAACCGGAGTGAACGCCACCGCCGGGACCATGGAATGGCAGAAACACGCCAAAACAGTGGGTTGCGACGCGGGCCTGGTCGTCGCGCCGTATTATAACAAGCCGTCCCAGGACGGGCTGGCGGCCCATTTCGAGGCGGTCGCCGAAGCTGTCGCCCTGCCGATCGTGGTCTACAACATTCCCGGCCGGTCGATCGTGGACATCTCCGCCGAGACGATGGCGCGGATCGCGAAGCATCCGAACATCGTGGGCGTGAAGGACGCCACAGGCGAGGTCGAGCGGGTGACGATGCACCGGCTTCTTATCGGCGAGGACTTCGTCCAGCTTTCAGGCGAAGACGCCAGCGCGCTGGGCTATAACGCTCATGGCGGGCACGGCGCGATCTCGGTGAGCTCGAACGTGGCCCCCGAGCTTTGCGCCCGGTTCCAGCAGGCCTGTCTCGATGGAAAGTGGGACGAGGCGCGCAAACTGAACGACCGGTTGCAGCCGCTGCATGAGGCGCTGTTCGCAGCCCCGAGTCCGGGTCCGGCGAAATACGCGCTCTCGTTGCTGGGCCTGTGCGAACCCGGCACGCGTCTGCCGCTCGTGGAGATCCCCGACGCGGTCAAGACGAAGGTCCGCGCTGCGATGGAAGGCTGCGGCCTTCTATGAGCAAGGACAAGAGCAACAAGGACGGCCTGGTCGCAGTCAATCGCCGGGCGAAGTTCGACTACGAGATCACCGACACGTTCGAGGCCGGCATCCAACTCGTGGGCACGGAGGTGAAAACCCTGCGCGAGGGCAAGGCGAACATCGCCGAGGCCTATGTGAGCCCGGAAAAGGGGGAGATCTGGCTTATCAACGCCGACTTTCCGCCCTATCACAGCGGCAACCGGTTCAATCACGAACCGCGCCGGCCCAGAAAGCTGCTCCTTCACAAGAGGGAGATGAACAAGCTCGCCGGCTCGGTGAACCGTGGAGGGCTGACGATCGTGCCGCTGCGGCTGTATTTCAACGACCGCGGTCTCGCCAAGATCCAGATCGGCCTGGCCAAGGGCAAGAAGACGATCGACAAGCGCGAGACCAAGAAGGAGCGTGACTGGCAGCGCTCCAAGCAGCGCATCCTCAAGCAGTTCGGCTAGCCGTAGGCGGCGACGGGCACCGGTCCGAACGGTGCGAGCGCGGCGCGGGCGAGATCTGCGCCGGTGCGCCCGGGTTCGGCCTCGAAAACCCGCGTACTCAGCGACAGGCGGAAGGGGCGGCTGGGATCGCGCCCCTCATAGGCCGTGCATTCGGTGATGGCGCTGATCCGGGACGCGACGAGGCGGGCTTCGTCCGCCCGCGTGTTGGGCAGCGCCACATAAAATCCCGTTCCGCCCGACCTGACCGCGAGATCTTCCGCGCGCACGCAGTGGCGCAGCATGGCGGAGAACTGGTCGAGCGCGGCCAGCCCCTGAGCTTCGCCCGCCTCCGTGGGCGCGGTCGCCTCGATCCCGATCATCGACAGCGTGCGGCCCTTCACCGACGCCGCGTCGGCGAGCGAGGCGAGGTGGCGTTCGCCGAACTCGGCGTTGAACAGGTCGGTGTTGGTGTCCAGGAGCGCGCTGGCGCGGCAGGCTTCGAGCAGCGCCTTGGCCGCACGACGTCGGCGGCGCTCTGCGGTGAGCGCGGTGACGCGCTCGCGCATCTCGTCTGATCCCGCGTTCGTGTCCAGAAGGTCGCTGGCCCCGCGGGCGAAGGCTTCGTCCGCGCCGGGATAGCCGTCCCCGCGCGTCAGAAGAATGACCGGCGTGTGATAGAGCCGGGTGTTGCGGCGCATGGCGGAGCAGACGGTGTGGGCGAGATCGGGCCGGGGCTCGGTGTTCAGCACCACGGCGTCGAAGGCGCGCTCATGCAGGTAATCGAACGCGTTGAAGGTCGAGAACGCCGCGACGGTCTGCACGTCCGCGCCGGACATGGCGTGCTGAAGCCGCATGAAGCCGGGGCAGGGCGCGCCGACGAACAGCACGGTCGAGCCTTCACCGCCCGACGCGGGCGGGACCGGCCGGTATCCGGCGTTCTCGGCGTCCTGCGCCCTGAGGCGCGAGACCGCTTCGAGCACGTCGAGGCGAATCATCGCCCTCAACCGCGCTGCGATCTGGACCGCATGGGCGGGCGCGCGCAGCCTTGCGTCGGCCTGGCCGGCATGGCCGACCGCGAGATGGACGAGCGCGGACAGATCGTCTGTCGGCGGAGCAAAGCTCAAAACCGCGTCGAAACAGCCCTCTGAGGCTGCAGAGCCGGCGCGCTCGGGCGTCGCGAACGCGGTGTCGAACCCGAGCGGACCGAGCGCCGCAGCGGTGTCGCGCTCGCCGTCTTCCGGCGCGATCACGAGAATGGAAAAAGCCCGTCCCAAAGGCGCCCCCCGCATGGAACCGCCCGCATTGTGTCGTTCAATGTTCAGTGCCACAACAGATTTTCCCGACTCGCCGCCCCTAAAGGACGTGGAAATGGATCAACGCATTCAAGCACAAGGCCCTTTGCGCGGCGTTAAAGTGGTGGAATTTGTCGGACTGGGCCCTGCGCCCTTTTGCGCGATGCTTCTGTCCGACCTTGGCGCGGACGTGGTGCGCATCGACCGTCCCGGCGCGCTCGGCGGCGGCGCGGCGGAGGTGCTGGCCAGGGGGCGGCGCTCGATCGGGCTCAATCTGAAGAAGCGAGAAGCCGTCGATACCTGTATCGAACTTCTCAAGCAGGCTGATATCCTGCTGGAGGGCTATCGTCCCGGTGTGATGGAGCGGCTGGGCCTCGGGCCGGACGTGGCGCTCGAGGCCAATCCGAAACTTGTCTACGGCCGGATGACCGGTTGGGGTCAGCACGGGCCGCTGGCGCATGCGGCCGGCCACGATCTCAATTACATCGCGCTCACCGGCGCGCTCGGCGCGATCGGTCCGAAGGAAAAGCCGGTCCCTCCGCTCAACGTCGTCGGTGATTTCGGCGGCGGCTCGCTTTATCTGGCCGTGGGCGTGCTGGCGGCGCTGCACCATGCGAAAGCGACCGGCGAGGGCCAGGTGGTCGACGCCGCGATCGTGGACGGCGCGACCCATCTGATGGCCGCCATCCATCAGCTCTCGGCGATGGGCATGTGGGGCGGCGCGCGCGGTGAGAACCTGCTCGACGGCGGGGCGCCGTTCTACGACTGCTACGCCTGCGCGGACGGCGAATTCGTTTCGATCGCACCGCTGGAGCCCGAATTCTTCGCGCTTCTGATCGAGAAGCTGGGCCTCGGCGATCATCCCGCGATGAAGAACCAGTACGACGCCTCGACCTGGCCGGAGATGCGCACGGCGTTCGAGGAGACGTTCAGATCGAAAACCCGCGCCGAATGGTGCGAGCTTCTCGAAGGCACCGACGCCTGCTTTGCGCCGGTGCTGAGCCCTGCGGAGGCCAGGGACCATGCGCACATGGCCGCGCGCGGGGCCTTCGAGGATGTGGATGGTGTGAGCCAGTCTGCGCCCGCCCCACGTTTCTCCCGCACCCCGGGCGCGATTCAGGGCGCAGGGCCGAAGCCGGGAGGGGATACGGAAGCCGCGCTCGCAGACTGGGGCTTCGACGCGAAGGCCATCGCTCGGCTCAGAGACGCCGGGGCGATCTGATCGCCCGTCGTTTGCGCTTCGGGCTGAAAGGCGTATGTGAAGACCTGACGCCTGAAGGAAAGCGATGACGCCCGCACGCCTCGTCAACTCGGTGCGCCAGCATCTCAGCCCGGTCCTGCGTTCGCCGATTGTGACCGTCGTCGTGCGCGCCGTGGACCGGATGATGGCGCGCGAGGTGATGCTGTTTGCGGGCGGGGCCAGCTTCTTCGGCTTGCTGGCGCTCTTCCCGGCCGTGCTCCTGGGGATTTCGATCTACGGCCTGGTGTTCACACCTGACGACGCGCTCAATCAGATCACGCGGCTGCAGCTCACCGGCGTTCTGCCGCCGAGCGCTGCGGGCTTTCTCAACACCCAGCTCTCAAATCTCGCCCAGGCCTCGAACGCCTCGCTGACGGTGCAGGGCGCGATCGCCTTCGTGATCGCGCTGTTCGCCTCGGCGCGCGGCGCGAAAGCGGTGATCGCGGGGCTGAACCAGATCGCCCGGCGCGGCGATCTCAGGAACATCCTGCACTTCAATCTTCTGGCGATGGGCGCGGTGCTGGCCGGCGGCGCGCTTCTGGCGACGGCCAACATCCTGGTGCTCACCGTGCCGAACCTCATCCGCCCGCTGCTGAGGGGCCTCGGCAGCGAGGCGGCGGACGCGGCGGCGGGCGTGTTCAACGAGTGGACCATCGCCACGCTGACCATGGCGACCGCGCTCGTGCTCCTCTACCGCTTCGTGATGCAGCGCGCAGGAGAGACCAGCTGGCGGGCGAGCCTGATCGGCGCAGGCTCGGCCTGCGGGGTCTGGCTGCTGGCGTCCAAGGGCTTCAGCCTCTATGTGTCCACCATCGTCAATCCGACGATCTACGGCCCGCTCGGGGCGTTGATCGTCTTCCTGCTCTGGGTCTACTGGACGAGCTATGCGGTGTTCCTCGGCGGGGCTCTTGCGGTCGAGGTCGATCGCTGGCGGTCGCGGCGCGGCGAGGCGAAGGTCGCCGAGAAGGCCGAGCCGCCGCGTCCCCAGACCGATCGCGACGCCGCCTGAGCGGGGCTTGCGACGTGCTGCGAGCAGGATTAAACGAGCGTTGAAAATCTAACCGGCGACAGGGAGACCGGCCTTGGCGAACAAGATCTATCCGGACGCGAAATCCGCGCTCGAAGGGCTCACCTTCGACGGCATGACCGTGATGGCGGGCGGTTTCGGCCTGTGCGGCATTCCGGAGAACCTCATCCTGGCGCTGCGTGATTCCGGCGCGAAGGACCTCACGGTGATCTCCAACAACGCCGGGGTGGACGATTTCGGGCTGGGACTGCTGCTGCACACCCGGCAAATCAAGAAGATGATCAGCTCCTATGTGGGTGAGAACAAGACGTTCGAACGCCAGTATCTGTCCGGCGAGCTCGAGCTCGAATTCAACCCGCAGGGCACGCTCGCCGAGCGCTGCCGCGCGGGCGGGGCGGGCATTCCGGCCTTCTACACCAAGACCGGCGTCGGCACGCTGGTCGCCGAAGGCAAGGAGCACAAGGAATTCGGCGGCGAGACCTACATCATGGAGACCGGCCTGACCGCGGACCTGTCCATCGTGAAGGCCTGGAAGGCGGACAAGGCGGGCAATCTCGTCTTCCGCAAGACCGCGCGGAACTTCAATCCGATGATGGCGACCGCCGGCAAGGTGACCGTCGCGGAGGTCGAGGAGATCGTCGAGATCGGCGAACTCGACGCCGACCACATCCACACCCCCGGCATTTTCGTGCAGCGCCTGATCCAGGGCGAACACGAGAAGCGCATCGAACAGCGCACCGTGCGTTCGTAAGCGAGAGACAAGGAGCTAGACATGGCCTGGACCCGCGACCAACTCGCCGAACGCGCCGCCAAGGAGCTTGAGGACGGCTTCTACGTCAATCTCGGCATCGGGATCCCGACGCTGGTGGCGAATTACATTCCCGAGGGGATGGACGTCACCCTGCAGTCGGAGAACGGCATGCTGGGCATGGGGCCGTTCCCGCGGGAGAACGAGGTCGATCCCGACCTCATCAACGCCGGCAAGCAGACCATCACCGAGCTTCCCCAGACCAGCTATTTCAGCTCGGCGGACAGCTTCGGCATGATCCGGGGCGGGCACATCAACCTGTCCATCCTGGGCGCGATGGAGGTCTCCGAGAAAGGCGACATCGCCAACTGGATGATCCCGGGCAAGATGGTCAAGGGCATGGGCGGGGCGATGGACCTCGTCGCCGGCGTTCAGCGCGTGGTCGTGATCATGGACCACACCAACAAGGCCGGCGAACCCAAGCTGCTGCACGAATGCTCGCTGCCGCTGACCGGCAAGGGCTGCGTGGACCGCATCATCACCACGATGGGCGCGTTCGATGTGACCGAGGACGGCCTAAAGCTCATCGAACTCGCCCCGGACGTGACGGTCGCCGACATCGAGGCCTGCACCGAGGCGAAGTTCAAGACGGCTGAAGGGCTGGCGGCTTAGCCGATCAGCCCAAGCCCTCCACTCGGTGAATTCCCGGCCGTATCCCCGGACCTGATCCGGGGGTAGGGCCGGGACCTCGTCCCGAGTGTGGCGCAAGCGTCCAAGCGCGGTCCGGGGTTAGCGCCTCGCCTACCGCCTGTCAGGAAAACCCGCCGAACGCCCTCAACACACCGGCACGTTCACGGCGAGGCCGCCAGTGCTGGTTTCCTTGTATTTGTCGTTCATGTCGGCGGCGGTCTGGCGCATCGTTTCGATGACCTGATCGAGGCTGACCTTGTATTCGCTGGCGCCGATCATCGCCAGGCGCGCGGCGTTGATCGCCTTGATCGCGCCGATGGCGTTTCTTTCGATGCAGGGGATCTGAACGAGCCCGCCCACAGGATCGCAGGTGAGCCCCAGATTGTGCTCCATCGCGATCTCGGCGGCGTTCTCGATCTGCTTGTTCGACCCGCCCAGCGCTGCGGCCAGGGCGCCTGCGGCCATCGAGCAGGCCACGCCGACCTCGCCCTGACAGCCGGCTTCAGCGCCGGAGATCGAGGCGTTCTTCTTGTAGAGCGCGCCGATCGCTGCGGCGGTCAGGAAGAAGCGGCACAGCGCGTCGCTATCGCCCGAGCGCCGATGATGGCGGTCGAAATAGCGCGCCACGGCCGGGATGATGCCGGCCGCGCCGTTGGTCGGCGCGGTGACGACCTTGCCGCCGGCCGCGTTCTCCTCGTTCACCGCCATGGCCCAGAGATTGACCCATTCCATGCTGGCCAGCGGATCGGTTTCGGCGCGCGCGGCCTCCTCCATCAGCTTGCGGCGCAGGGCGGGCGCGCGCCGCTTGACCTTCAGCCCGCCGGGCAACTCGCCGTCCATGCGGGTGCCGCGCTCGATGCAGTCTTCCATCGTGGCGGCGATCTCGTCGACGCGGGAGCGGATCTCGTCTTCGCTACGAAACGCGGTTTCGTTGGCCATCATCACTTCAGGGATGGTCAGGCCTTCGCGTTCGCAGATCGCCAGCAGCTGATCGCAGGTGTCGAACGGGTAGGGCTCGCCGCGCAGCGCCTCTGCGGCGGAATTGCGCCCCGCCTCGGCCTCGTCGATCACGAACCCGCCGCCGATCGAGTACCAGATTTCTTCGCGCAGAACATCAGCATCTTCATCGAAGGCCATGAATTTCATGGCGTTTGAGTGAAATGGCAGGCGGGTCTGGCCCTTGAAGAGCAGATCCCGCTCGCGGTCGAACGCGATCTCCCGCCGGCCGAGCAGGCGGATGGTCTTCTCAGCCTCGATACGGTCGATCATGCCGGGCAGGGCGTCGGGATCGGCTTCTTCGGGCGGGACGCCTTCAAGCCCCCACAGGATCGCCTTGTCGGTGGCGTGACCGGTCCCGGTCAGCGCCAGCGAGCCATAGGCTTCGGCCTGCACACGCGCGATTCTGTCGAGCCCGTGCTCGGCTTCGACGCGTTCGAGGAACAGGCGCGCTGCCTTCATCGGGCCGACGGTGTGCGAGCTCGACGGACCGACGCCGATCTTGAAAAGGTCGAAGACGCCGAAATGCATCAGGCTTCGCCCAGGCCCCGGTCGGAGGTGAAGGCGTTGAAACAGATGATCGTCTGGGTGTCCTTCACGCCGGGAACGGTCTGGATCTTCTGGTTCACGAACCGGCCGATATCCGCTTCGCTGGGCACGGCGAACTGCGCCAGCAGGTCGAACGCGCCGGAGACCGAATGGACCTGCCGGGTCTCCTCGACCGTATCGACGATCTGGCTGGCGACGTCATAGGTCCGCCCCAACTCGCATTTGATGAAGATGTAGAACTGACGCATGGGTCCCTGACGTAATGGCTAGAGCGAGGTTCTGACGGTCCAGAGTTCGGGGAAGAGCCGTAGATCGAGCGCCTTGACGAGATAGCCGACGCCCGAGCTGCCCCCCGTGCCGCGCCGGAATCCGATGATCCGCTCGACCGTCTTCATGTGGTTGAAGCGCCATTGCTGGAATTTCTGTTCGAGATCGACGAGCTTTTCGGCGAACTCGTAGAGTTCCCAGTGCTTTTCGACGTCGCGATAGACCTCTCGCCACATCGCTTCGACCGCATCGGACGGCGTGTAGGCTTCCGCCCAGTCCCGGTCGGTCACCCCGGCGGGCAGATCAAAGCCGTGGCGCGCGGCCATGCACAGCGTCTCATCATAAAGGCTCGGCGCGCCGAGGGCGGCGAGCACGCGCGCCTCGTTCTCCGGTTCGTTCCTGAAAACGCGGGCGAGGCGAGGGTTCTTGTTTCCGAGCCGGAACTCCAGGCACCGATACTGCCAGCTCTGAAAGCCCGAGCTTTGCCCCAGCTTGTCGCGGAAGCGCAGATAGTCGGCCGGCGTCATCGTGGCGAGCACGGCCCAGGACTGGGTCAGCTGCTCCTGAATGCGGGCGATGCGGGCGAGGTTCTTCATCGCCGGGCGCGTGCGGTCCGCCTTGAGGTCGGCGATCGCCGCGTCGAGTTCGTGAAGGCAGAGCTTGAGCCAGAGCTCGCTGGCCTGGTGGATCACCAGAAACAGCATCTCGTCATGCTCTCCGGTCAACGGAACCTGCGCGGACAGCACCTGATCGAGCCTGAGATAGGAGCCGTAGGACAGCCCGCCCTCGGGCTCCCAGTGAATGTCCTCGCCGGACAGATCGACGGATGTCTTCAGTCGGTCGGCCATCGCGCGCTCCTCGGCCAGCGGTCTACCCTGCGGGCCCGCCGCCGGGCAAGCGCGCCGCGCGTCAGACCAGAGTGAAGCTCAGCGGCATGAGCCCGTCGATGCGCGCCTCGATCCAGTCTCCGCGCTCGACCGGGCCGACGCCGGCGGGCGTGCCGGTGAAGATGAGGTCGCCGGCTTCCAGCCGCACGAGTTTCGACAGATGGCTGACGATCTCCGCGCTCGACCAGATCATGTGCGACAGATCTGCGGACTGGCGCGCCACACCGTTCACCGAAAGGCTGATCGCGCCCTCGTCGAGGGCCCGGCAGGGCTTGAGCGCGCCCACCGGCGCGGAGCCGTCAAACCCTTTGGCCATGTCCCAGGGCTTGCCGGCTTTCTTTGCCTGGTTCTGAAGATCGCGCCGGGTGAGATCGACTCCCACCGCGCAGGCGTAGATGAGCTTTCCGGCCTGCTCGGGCGAAAGATCAGAGCCGCCGCCGCCGAGCGCGATGACGAGTTCGGCTTCGTAGTGAAGATCCTTGGTCGCAGGCGGGTAGGGGACCGTCTCACCGCTCGTCACCGCATCGCGCGGCTTGGAAAAGAAGAACGGCGGCTCTCGGTCGGGATCGGAGCCCATCTCCCGGGCGTGGTCGGCGTAGTTCCTGCCCACACAGTAAACCCGGCGCACAGGGTACTGACCGCCACCCTCGACGGGCAGGACGGTCTCGGCGGGCGGGGCGATCACGTAGCTGGTCATCTCGGGGCTCTCCATCCAGTGAAGCTGCCCCGCCGCATGAATTTCTTCAACGCTGTTCGCTGCGCTTCGTTTCGCCCGTCTTCAGGCTTCAGCCCTTGCCGCCGCCCTCGGGCTTGCCGAACGCGCCGGAGAAGCGGTGCAGAAGATCGATCGGCATCGGGAAGACGATGGTCGAGCTGCCTTCATTGCCGAGTTCGGTGAGCGTGCCGAGATAGCGCAGCTGCATCGCGCCCTCCTGCTCGCCCAGCACCTGGGCGGCTTCTGCTAGCTTCTGGGCGGCCTGCTGTTCGCCCTCCGCGGAGATGATCTTGGCGCGCCGTTCGCGCTCGGCCTCAGCCTGCCGGGCGATCGCGCGGATCATCGAGGGGTCGAGGTCGACATGCTTGATCTCGACGTTGGCCACCTTGATGCCCCAGGCCTCGGTCTGCACGTCGAGGATCTGCTGGATGTCGGCGTTCAGCTTGTCGCGCTCGGTCAGCATCTCGTCGAGATCGTGCTTGCCCAGAACGCTGCGCAGCGTGGTCTGCGCCAGCTGGCTCGTCGCCATGCGGAAGTCTTCCACCTGGTTGATCGCCTTCTGCGCGTCGACGATCCGGTAGTAGATGACCGCGTTCACCTTCACCGACACGTTGTCCTGGCTGATCACGTCCTGGCTGGGAACGTCCTCTGCGACGGTGCGGATGTCCACGCGCACCATCTGCTGAATGAACGGGATGAGGATGATCAGGCCCGGCCCGGACGTCCCGGTATAGCGGCCCAGCGTGTAGACCACGGCGCGTTCGTACTCGCGCAGGATCTTCACCGCAGAGCTGACGATCGCGAACAGGATGACCGCGACGGCCACCCAGAAACCGAGATTGATGCCGAGTTCGGCCATGAACGTCTCTCTCCTTCAGCGTTGCGCGCGCCCCGCGCGCCTAGGCCTTCTTCACCTTGAGGGTCAGTCCGTCGATGCCGGTCACCTTCACGGCGTCTCCGGGGCTTAGCGCGTCCTTTGACACCGCGCTCCAGCGTTCGCCGTCGACCTGCACGAAGCCGCGGTCGCCGGACCATTCCAGCACCGATCCGGTCTGACCGATCAGTCCCTTGTCGCCGGTGGTCACCTTCCGCCCCTGCGCGGCGAGCCCGTAGCTCACCAGAAGGAAGGTCGACAGGCCGAGCACGGCGGTTACAGCCGCGATCGTCCGCCAGTCGATCCGGAAGGCCTCGACCTCTGTGTCCATCAGCATGAGCGCGCCGATCGCGAATGCGGCCAGCCCGCCAAGCGCGAGCAGCCCGCTGCTGGCGATGAAGGCTTCGGCGACCAGAAGCGCAATGCCGAGCACGATCAGCGCCGCGCCCGCATAATTGAGCGGCAGGGTGTTGAGCGCATAAAGCCCGATGATCAGACAGATGATCCCGGCGATCGCAGTGATCGGCTCGAGCCCGTTATAGAAGCTGACCAGAAGCCCGATGAAGCCGAGATTGAGCAGCAGGAAGGCGATGTTTGGATCGGTGATGACCTGCAGAGCCTCTTCGGCGAAGGTCTTCTCGATCGCTTCGACACGCGCGCCTTCGATCTCGAGGGTGACCGTGCGGCCGTCCATGTCCATTTCGCGCCCCTGCGCCTGAGCGAAGAGATCTTCGAGGTCGCTCGCGACGATCTCGATCACGCCCAGCTCGAGCGCCTCGTCTGCAGACGCGCTGACCGCCTCGCGCACCGCACGCTCGGCCCAGTCCGCGTTCCGCCCCCTGAGATCAGCGAGCGAACGGATATAGGCGGCCGCGTCGTTGACCACCTTGTTGCGCAGCGCCTGCGCGTCGCTGGGCGCGGCGGGAGACGCGTCCCCAGCCGCCTCATCGGTCTGCTGAGCGTCACCGTCCTCGCCTGCGGCGTCAGACGGCGCGTCTTCGGCCGGTGCGGGCGAGGGGGAGGGCGCAGGCGATCCGCCCCCGCCGCCGCCCATCTGGATAGGTGTGGCCGCACCGATGGAGGTGCCCGGCGCCATCGCGGCGAGATGGCTGGCGTAGGTGATGAACGCACCTGCGCTGGCCGCCCGCGCGCCAGACGGCGAAACATAGACGATCACGGGCACGTCCGCGCCGAGGATCGCCTGGTTGATGTCGCGCGTGGCCGAATCAAGTCCGCCCGGCGTGTCCATCTGCACCACCAGAGCGGAGGCGGACGCCTCGTCTGCGTCGTCGATCGCGCGGGTGATGAAAGCCGCGGTCGCCGGGCCGATCGGGCCCCTGAGCTCGGCGGTCATGACGAGAGGCGCTTCGGCGTCCTGCCGAACCAGACCCGAGGCGGCGGACAGGGCGATTCCGGCCGCGATGAGAAGGCCAGCGATGAAACGCACGCCGAAAGTCATGTTTCGAGCCCCTTCCGCTCGCCTTTAAAGTTAGCGCAAGCCCGCCCGGAACCAAATGAAAATCGGAAAAGAAAAAGGGGCCGGCGCGAGGCCGGCCCCTGTCTCGAGGCGTGGCGTGCGGGACGCTCTTTCGAGCGCCGCCTTCGCCGGGCGATCCTAGCTCGCCGCGCGGCGCAGCAGGCCGCTGAGTTCGGCCATGCGCTTCGCGTCACGGCCTTCCACGCCCTCCATCGCTTCGGAGAGATCGTTCGCCAGCCGGCGCATGCCGCGACGGTTCGGACGGCCGTCCTCCCAGCGCGCGACCGCCTCGCGGGCGCGCTCGATCAGCTCGGCGTCTACGGATTCGCCGCGCGCAAGCTGGTCGAGATAGGCGTGGGCGACGTCGGGATGGTCGTTCCAGGTGATCGCGGTCTGGGTCTGCACGTTCGCAGCCTCAGGCTCGACGGCCTGCATCGCGGCGGCGAGTTCGGCTTCCGACAGCATGTCGCTGGGCAGAAGCTCGAACACGTGGAGACCACGGACGATCTCGCTGCCGTAGATCTTTCCGTCGCGCCAGTAGGCCGACCAGTAGCCGGCGAGGATCAGCTCGTCCTCATAGACCGGGCCCTGGTCGAAATAGGCGATTTCCTTGAGGTTCGCCGGGTCGGTGAAATCGATGATCGAGATACCGCCCTGGTACCAGGACTGCACGAAGATGTCCCGGCCGGGGATCGGCACCAGCGAGCCGTTGTGCGCGACGCAGTTCTCCGCTTCGCCCTGAACGCTCGGCAGCTTGAAGAAGCTCACGCCCTGAAGCGTGGTCCCGTCGATCTTTGCAACAAGGTTCGCGCCCCAGTTCGCCGGGTCTTCGGCGCGGCAGCGCGCACCGATGCCGCCGCCCCACTCGTCGGTGAAGATGACCGTGTCGCCGGTGTTGTTGAACGTCGCGGAGTGCCAGTAGGCCATATCCGGATCAAACAGCTCGGAAAGGCGCGCGGGGTTTTCGGGATCGGAGATGTCCAGAAGGATGCCGTTGCCCGAGCACGCGCCCGCCGCGATCCCGAGCTCGGGATAGACGGTGATGTCGTGGCAGTGATTGGTCGTCGCGGTCCGCTGGGTGGCGACGCCCGCCCGGCCGCCGCGCCACAGGCCGGCGATCTCGCCGGTGTCGCGGTCGGCGAAGATGCGCGGACGGTTCACGATGGCGGCGTTTTCCGGTGCGTCGAGCGGCACCGCGATCACGTCGATCGAGTAGAGCGCGGTCTCCGGGTTTTCCTCAGGATCGCCGGTCGAGCAGATCTCGAGTTCGTCGGTCGCCCGCACGCCGCTGGTCGCGGAGTTGTAGATATAGACCATCGACGGATCGTCCGGGTTCGGCACCAGCGTGTGGGTGTGCGAGCCCCGGCAGGTCTGAACTGCCGCGACCTGACGGATGTTCTGAAGATCGGAGATGTCGAAGATGCGGATGCCGCGGAAGCGCTCGGCGCTGACTTCGCCTTCGACGCCGCCGACGCCGCAATCGAGCCGGCCCTTGTTCTCCTCCACCGACATGAACATCAGGTCGCCGTGGATCGACACGTCGCCCTGACCGCCCGGGCAGACCAGCGAGGCGACATGCTCGGGCGCGCCCTCCACCGACGTGTCGTAGAAGTTCACCCCGTGATAATTGCCCAGGACCACAAGATCGCCGGTGAACGCGATGTCGGTATTGGAAAAGTTCATCCGCACGGGCAGGGGCGGCAGCTCCTCGCCGGCCTCTTCGGCGGCCTGACGCTCACGGAACATCTCCATCATGCGCGTGGGCGAGAAGAACGTGTCCGGGTCGTAAAAGCCCGGCGGCGGGCTGATCGCGTGCACCCGCTCCATGTTCCAGGCGGCGACGCCCGGATCCTCGACCCCGGCGGCGAGCGTGGTGCGCTCATCCTCGAGAATCGTCTGGGTCTGCGCGTAGGCCGGCGCGGCGAGGGCGATCATCGCCCCGCCGAGCAGGAGTGAACGAAAACGCTTAGTCATGGTGGTGCTCCCCGTGATGGCCGTGCCCGTCTTCCATGGCGTCCAGCATGACGCGCATGCGCAGGATTTCGGCCGATTGATCAGCGACGACGTGAGACAGAAATTCCGAAAGCGTGGTGTCCTGCGCCGCGCCGGGACGGGCGAGCAGGGCTTCGACCATGTCGATCGCGCCTTGGTGGTGAACGATCATGCCTTCGAGAAACAGCCGGTCGAACTCTCCGCCCTCGGCGGCGCGAAGCGCGGCCATCTGATTGGGGCTGAGCATGCCGGGCATGAGCGGCACGTCGCCGGGATCGGGCGCATGCGCGCCGTGATCGGAATGGTCTGCGTGATCGGCATGATCGCCGTGCATGGCGTGGGCGTCATGGCCGCCATGGGCCGAGTGGTCGCCATGCGTGCCGTGACCGGCGTGAAGATCGTCGGCCTCGACCGGTTCGCCGCGCGCTTTCAGCCAGCGCTCCATCAGCGCCATCTCGGCTTCCTGCGTCATGGCGATGCGGCGGCCCAGCAGGACGATCTCGCGATTGCCGGTGCGCTCGGCGATGAGCGCGTTCATCTCCACCGCCTGATCGTGGTGGACGATCATGTGGCGCATGAACTGCGCGTCGGCGGGAATATAGCTCGAGGCCGCCATCTCCACCGATTGCTCGGCGGTCAGCGTCCGGCCGGCCTGCCCCGGCGCGCCCGGATTCTGGATCGGCGGCGTGGCGAAGGCCGGCGCGGCGAAAAACAGCGCTGCACCGGACAGACCTGCGCGCGCCAGAAAGCTCGACGGCATGAAACTCTCCCTCAGATCGGCGGCCAGATTATCGCGTCGAACTATGCGGACAAGTGAAAGCGCGGTAAGGGGAGCGGAACGACTACAGGACGAGCGCGCGCCGGCCCCAAGCCGCGCTCCAACGCCGACGATCCAGCGCCGGTTGGAGTGGGGTCGCCCTGGTGAACGGGACCGCGGCGCGCCCGAAAGCCCAGCAGAACTTGAATTAAAGGCCTGGCGGAGGAGGAGGGATTCGAACCCCCGGAAGGCGTAAACCTTCAACGGTTTTCAAGACCGCCGCTTTCGACCGCTCAGCCACTCCTCCGTCTGAGCCGGTTTAGCGGGCCTTGAAGGCGGCGCGCAAGGCCGCCCGGCTGCACTTGGCGCTGCGCACCGCTCGGCTCTGTGTGACGGCGCGCTTTTCCGATGCGCGGGTTCGGGGCTATGGTCGCCGGGTACCGATCCGAACTGCCGCGAGGACCTCCGACGTGATCAAACGCGCCGCGCCGCTCGCCTTGAGCCTTTTCGGCCTCGCCGCACTGTCCGGCTGCGCCTCCGAAGCCGAGCGAGAGGCCGGCGACGCGCGCCCCGCCGCGCGGGTTTTCAGCCCGCCGGTCTATGAAGCGATCGCACCCGAAAACGACACGCCGCGCGTGGTGGAAACGGGACTCGCCAGCTGGTACGGGCCGGGCTTTCACGGGAACCTCACGGCCAACGGGGAGATTTTCTCCCAGCACGACATGAGCGCGGCGCATCCGAGCCTGCCTCTGCCGAGCCTGGCGCGCGTCACGCGGATCGACACCGGCGAGAGCGTATTGGTGCGGATCAATGATCGCGGGCCGTTCGTGGAGGGCCGGGTGATCGACCTCAGCCGCGCCGCCGCAGACGCGCTCGGCTTCATCGACGACGGCGTCGCCGAGGTCAGGATCGAGGCGCTCGGTCCCGCCGACGCCGCGGACCGCGCCGCGCCGCCTGAGTTCTTCAATCCCGCAGAGCGGCCCTGAGCCGTCATGCTTCCGACACGCTTTATTGCTTTCACGCCCTATCCGAGACACGCCAAAGAGGTGACCCGCCCATGCGCAGACTGATCGCCATCGCCGCCTTCGCGTTCGCAATGGCCGCAGGCCCCGCGTTCGCGCAGGGCTTCGAGACGCGCGCCACCAACGCCGTGATCATGGACTACGAGACCGGCGAGATTCTCTATTCCAAGAACGCCGAAGCGCCGATGCCGCCGGCGTCGATGTCCAAGCTCATGACTGCGCTCATGGTCTTCGAGGCGCTGGAGAACGGCGAGCTCTCCATGGACACCGAGTTGCCGGTCAGCGAGACCGCCTGGCGGCGCGGGGGCTCGGCCTCGGGCTCCTCGACCATGTTCCTCGAGGTGAACTCGCGGGCGCGTGTCGACGATCTTCTGAAGGGCATCATCGTGCAGTCGGGCAACGACGCCTGCATCGTGGTCGCCGAGGCGATCGGTGGCACCGAAGAGAACTTCGCTGACATGATGACCGAGCGCGCCCGCGAGCTGGGGCTGGACACCGCGACCTTCGCGAACGCCACCGGCTGGCCGAACCCCGAACATCGGATCTCGGCCGCCGATCTGGCGCGCCTGGCGCGGCACATCATCTCCGAGCACCAGGCCTATTACGGCCTCTACGGCATCGAGGAGTTCACCTATAACGGCATCCGCCAGTTCAACCGGAACCCGCTTCTGGGCCTGTTCGAGGGCGTGGACGGGCTGAAGACCGGACACACCAGCGAGTCCGGCTACGGCCTGGTCGCTTCGGCCGAGCAGGACGGCGAGCGCCGGATCGTTGTTTTCAACGGCATGGAAAGCGAGCGCGCCCGCGCCGACGAGGCCGAGCGGCTGATGCGCGCAGCGTTCAACGAATTCGAGATGGTCGAGCTCGTCGCCGCCGGTGGGCAGGTCGGCCAGGCCGAGCTCTGGCTGGGCCAGGCCGAAACCGTGCCGCTGCGCGCCGCCGATACGATCCGTGTGGGCATGCACCGCCGCAGCGTGGACGATTTCACCGCCGAGATCGTCTATCAGGGCCCGGTGGAGGCCCCGGTGGCCGAGGGCGATCAGATCGCCAGCCTGGAGATCAGCCTGCCTGACGGCCGCACGCGCACCGTGCCCCTCGAAGCGGCCGCTTCGGTTGAGAAGAAGGGCATGTTCGGCCGGGCCGGGGATTCGCTTCTGCGCCTGATCCGCGGCGGCTGACGGTGCCGGGCAGGGGGCTTTTCATAACGCTCGAGGGCGGCGAGGGCGCGGGCAAGACCACGCTCGCCGCCGCGCTCGCCGCGCGCCTGCGTAAGGACGGCCGCGAGGTCGTCACCACCCGCGAACCCGGGGGAACCGAGAACGCCGAGGCGCTGCGCGCGCTTCTGGTGACCGGCGATCCTGGCCGGTGGTCTGCCGTCGCGGAGGCGCTCATGATGTTCGCCGCGCGCACCGACCATGTCGAAAAGCTGATCAGGCCTGCTCTGGAGCGCGGCGCCGTCGTGATCTGCGACCGTTTTACAGACTCCACGCGCGCCTATCAGGGCGCAGCGGGCGGGCTGTCGCCGGAACGGATCGGCGCGATCGAGGATGCGGCGCTGGACGGCTTCGGCCCGGATCTCACCCTCATCGTGGATCTCGATCCCGCAGTCGGGCTCGCGCGCACCGAAGGACGGCAATCCGGCGAGACCCGGTTCGAGCGCAAGCCTCAGACCTTCCATGAAAACCTGCGCAAGGCCTTTCTCGACATCGCAAAGGCGGAACCTGACCGCTGCGTCCTGCTGGACGGCGCGTCATCGCCTGAAGCTCTGGCCGATGCGGCCGAGGCGGCGATTCGCGCACGGCTGGAGACGCTGGCGTGAGCGAGATCGACATTCCTGAACCCGACCGAGAGGGCGATCTCGCCCATCCCCGGTCGGTCTATGATCTGTTCGGACACGACGCCGCCGAAGCGGCGATGGCGCGCGCGCTCGACAGCGGGCGCATGCACCACGCCTGGATGATCACCGGACCCAAGGGCGTGGGCAAGGCGACGCTCGCCTGGCGCCTGGCGCGACGGGCGCTGGGCGCGAAGCCTGTGGGCGAGGGGCTCGCCGCCGATCCGATGGATCCCGCCTGCCGCAAGCTTGAAGCGCTTTCTCATCCCGATTTCCTTTTGATTCGCAGGCCTTTCAACGAGAAAACGAAGAAGCTGCGTGCAGAGATCACGGTCGAGGAGTCGCGCCGCGCGCCGGATTTCTTTTCGCGCAGCGCCAGCGGCGGCCACTGGCGGGTCTGTCTTGTGGACGCCGCTGACGAGCTCAACATCAACGCCGCGAACGCGCTTCTGAAAACGCTCGAGGAGCCGCCGCGGCGCGGACTGCTGATCCTGGTCGTGAACACGCCGGGACGGCTTCTGCCGACGATCCGGTCGCGCTGCCGCCGGCTTTCGCTGCGCGCGCCTTCTGTAGAGGAGACCGCAAGCTGGCTCAGCGAGGCCCACCGGATCGGCGAAGACGACGCCGCCCGCGCGGCCGCGCTCGCCGCAGGCGCGCCGGGCCGGGCGCTCTCTCTAGCGGCCACTGACGCGCCAAAGCTGAAAGACGATCTCGATCAGGCGCTTTCACGGCTTCCTTCGCTCGATCGCGCCGCTGCGGCGCGGCTCGCCGCCAGCACCGCTCGCAAGGACGGCGAGGCGATGAAGGCGCTCCTGCTCGACTTCCTGACGAGCTACGCCCGCGACCGTGCCCGCAGCCTCGCGCTCGGGCAGGGCGGTCCTGAAGCGGCGGGCGGCTGGGTGAAGGCGGCCGACGAGATCGCGAGGCTGGCGAGGGAGAGCGAAACCCTCTATCTCGACCCCAAGCAAACGATCTGGGCC